>CAYFRE010000047.1:0-12906 GCA_964345455.1 uncultured Syntrophomonadaceae bacterium
GCAGAAAAATACAGGATATACAGTTGTGCAACTATTATTATCAGCCAGAGCAGTAAAACAGGCGCCCAAATTAACTGGACAAGGAAGTCGTTCGAAGCGCGGAGTGCGAAGCAGCCCATAAGCAGATATAATGCGCCCATCCCCAGTCTAAAGAAAGCTCCCTTTAGGCTGATGGATAAATGACGCCTGGCGCGGGCAAGCCGGTCCTCTTTATCTGTATAAAGTTCCGGAATGAGATCGGTTTCCGCCTGCTCCTTGCTCCAGATAAAAGCCCGGCCGAATTGCTGCGGCAGATCGCCGTGCAGGGTAAAGCCGGCCTGCGCATGGATGTCAAAGTAACCGTTGGTAATATTTTTGTGCGCGTCGATAAAATATTTTATCTTGCGGGGAGCGCCCTTTTGAAAATAAAAGCTGTTTTTATGGATGTGCTTCAGCAGCATGCCCCGGGCAGCCTGGGATTCCAGCCAGGCGGCAATCCGGTCAGGGTAGCAGAACCAAAACCATCTGGTTGCTTTGACCAGTTTTTTCGAATCGGGAGGGGCCTGGAGCAACGGGTTGTCAGCTTTGATCAGGCCCGGGTATAAGCTGTAGCCGGACACGGTTGAGAGCTCTGCCAAACCTTTTTTGGTCTGAATAAAGGTATAGATAATCCAGGTCAGGAACAGAGCGTTTATGGCAACCGCCGCATAAGGGACCAAGTCCAGGATCGGATAGGGCGCAGGGACATACTCGACCTCAAAATCACTTCCCAGGGCCGCGCCAATCACCATCGCGGATACCATCAGGTGGAAACCGGCCAGCGCCAGCAGGATATAGGTCACAGTCAACAGGGTGCGGGTTTTCTCAATGACACCTTTACGTGGCGGGAATAGAGCGGGCTTTGGGTTTTGGTTGGCCAGGATACGCCAACCCCCGCTCCTGCCGATTTCTCTCCAGCCTTCTTTTTTCAGCGTCGGAGTGATCTCATTATCTTCTTTGCTGTAATCAACCCGGTAGATCAGTTTTTGCGGCTGTCCCTTCTCAAAAACAAATACCCGCTTGCGGAAATCAACCGATTGCAGCAAAAATCCGGCTTCAGCCATCCCGGCAAGCCACTCTTCCGTGGCCACAACATTGTATTTCCAGAAAGGCCTGAACCCCCGCTTAATCATAGAAACATGCCTCCTGTTTCCTGGCGTCGGCATAGAGCATGCTGATACGCGCGATTTCCTTGCGGATCAGCTCTTTCCCCGCCGGAGTAATTTCATAGATTGTTTTACGCTCGATACCGGCGTAAACCCTGATGATCTTGTCTTGCTGCATTTTGGTCAATGTACCGTAGACGGTGCCGGAGCCCAGCCGGATCCTTCCCCCGGTCAGCTCCTCCACAAATTTGATGATCCCGTAACCGTGCCGGGGCTCAGAGAGGGAGAGCAGTATATAAAAGGCTGTTTCCGTCATGGGCAGGTATCTCTTCAAGATATTCTTGATATTCAAATTTTCACCGCCTGCTATAAACAATAGGTCACGTTGTTACTGTCGCACCTTGACTGTATCACGCTGTGACATAGTTGTCAAGATTTAATTAATCCCCGGTTGAATATCCGGCGCTCTTTAGGTATGATTTAGGCATAAGATATAGCAGGATTTCTCCTGTTTAAAATTGGAGAGGGATTGGATGACCGCTAAACCGCTGCCTGAGAAAATTCATGTTTTACTCCCGGAAGGCGAAACCCTGCCCGCGGCCGGCGGTCGCAGCCTGCTGGAAATGGGCGAAGAGCTGCAGCACTATTATGAGGCGCCCATTGTGGCCGCGGTGGTGGACAACAAGCTTTGCGAGTTAACCGCCCCGGTGGAGCCGCCGGCAACGGTGCGCTTCCTGGATTTGACCGACAGGGAGGGGCGGCGCATCTACCAGCGCAGCCTTACCTTTCTGCTCATAGCCGCCGTCTGCGACCTTTTTCCCGGTGCGGCGGTTACAGTGGAGCATTCCCTGGGCAAGGGCCTCTATTGCGAAATCAAGAAGGACCCCGGGCTTAGCGCCGCCGATGTAGCCGCCGTGGAGCGGCGCATGCGGCAGCTTGTGGAGATGGACCCGCCCTTAAAAAAGAGAAAAGTCCCGCTCTTAGAGGCCGCGCGGATTTTCCGCCGCCAGGGATTCGACGACAAGGTGGCGCTGCTTAAATACTGGCCGAAGGATTACCTGAGCCTCTATTCCATCGGCGAAGTGGAGGATACTCTGTACGGTTACCATGTGCCGCGCACCGGGCTGCTGAACATATTTGAGCTGAAATACTACCCGCCGGGACTGATTTTAAGATTCCCCGGTGAAGAGGATCCTTCCCGGGTTGCTCCTTTCGTAGAACAGAAGAAGCTTTTTGAAATATTCCGCGAAGCGGAGCGCTGGGGACAGATCCTCGGTTTTGACACGGTGGGGGCGATGAACAGGCTGATCGAGGAAGGGCAGGGCGCGGAAGTTGTCCGCGTGGCCGAAGCGCTGCACGAAAAAAAGATCGCCCAGATTGCCGACCTCATCAGCGCCCGCATGCCCGAAATCCGGGTCATCCTGATAGCGGGCCCTTCTTCTTCGGGAAAAACCACCTTTGCACAGCGCCTGCGGACGCAGCTCCTGGTCAACGGGCTGCGCCCCCTGCCCATCTCCACCGACGACTACTTCGTCGATCGCGAGCGTACGCCCCTCGATGAATCGAACAACCCCGATTTTGAGCATATTGAAGCCGTGGACCTGCCCCTCTTCAATGAGCATCTCCTGCGGCTCATCGAGGGGGAAGAGGTGGATCTCCCTGTGTACAACTTTCACACGGGGAAGCGGGAATACCGGGGCCGGAAGATGCGGCTGGAAGAAAATCAACCGCTGATTATTGAAGGAATTCACGGGCTGAACGAAACCCTGACCCGTTCCATCCCCCGCCGCAGCAAGTTCAAGATCTATATCTCCGCGCTGACGGCGCTGAACATCGACCGCCATACCCGCATTCACACCACCGACACAAGGCTGCTGCGGCGCATCGTGCGCGACGCCCAGTTTCGCGGCAACAGCGCCCTGGATACTATCCGCCGCTGGCCTTCGGTCAGGCGCGGCGAGGAGCGCAATGTTTTCCGGCTCCAGGAGGAGGCCGATATCATGTTCAACTCCGCCCTGGTTTACGAGCCGGCGGTGATCAAGCAGCAGGCCGGGTTTCTGCTGAAACAGATCGACCGCTCCCATCCGGAATATATTGACGCCAAGAGGCTGCTGACCTTTCTTTCTTTTTTCCTGCCCCTGGAGCCCTCCGGGGTGCCATCAAACTCCATCCTGCGCGAATTCATCGGCCAATCCTGCTTCTTTGGAGCATAACCCGGGCTGCTTTCTGGACTCCCCCCTTTTCCAAAGGTGAATCCGGGCACACCTTTTCTGCTAACCGCCACCTGAATTTACACCATTATACCGGACACTGCTTTGTCTATATTCCGGCAAAGCAAAAACTAAAAAAAATAATGACAAAATACCCTTGATGTTTTATAATAAATTTAACCAGAGTAATATTTAACCTAGTTAAGCAAAATCTTTTCCGGAAAGGAGGCCGGTTGCTTCAAGGGAAAGCTTTTCGAAGATCAACCTTACTGAATCAGGAAGGACCAAATTTATAAGGAGGCGTTTTATCAGATGGCAAGCTTTCAGGATATTATCGGTAATCTGCGCACAAAACTGGAGAGCGCAGATCCGGCCAAGATCAAAGGGATGAATGCGGTATACCAGTTTGACCTTTCCGGAGATAACGGCGGAGTCTTCCATGTCAAGGTGACCGACGGCGCAACCGACCTGGTCGAAGGAGCTTCCGACAGCGCCAATATTACCATCACCATGTCCGCCGATGATTTTGACAGCCTGCTTGATGGGAAGCTTAACGCCACCTCCGCCTTTATGGCCGGCAAGCTGAAAGTTAAAGGCGACATGTCCCTGGCGATGAAGCTGCAAAGCCTGCTCGGCTGAGAAGCGGGCAACAGATGTTCAGCCTTGCAGGGAAGGTAGCACTGGTCACCGGTGGTTCCCGCGGCATAGGACAGGCTGACGCCCTGGCGCTGGCCCGGGCAGGAGCGGATGTCGTGATTACCGATATCCTTCTGGAAAGCGACGTTGATGAAAAGGTGATTCAATCCACTGTCGTGGGACAGGCTTTAAGGGACCAGGGTGTGGTGTACGCCGAACAGTCCGCGGCAGAGATACGGCAGCTCGGGCGCCGTGCCGCCGTATTTAAAATGGACGTCACGGATCGGGAGCAGGTGGCCCGGGTTGTCACCGGAGTGGTGAAAGAGTTTGGCCGGATTGATATCCTGGTGAACAATGCCGCAATGCTGGATCATGTCGCCACCATTGAAAATCAAAATGAAGCTCTCTGGGAACGCGACCTGCGGATCAACCTGACCGGCACTTACAACTGCGCTAAGGCAGTCTGGCCGTACATGAAAGAGCAGCGTTGGGGGAGGATCGTGAACATGGCTTCGGTAGCAGGAACCATGGGCGGGTTCGGCCAGGCCAGTTACTCTTCTACAAAAGCAGGCGTGATTGGCCTGACCAAAAGTCTGGCCCTGGAGGGAGCCCGCTACCAGATTAACACCAATGTCATTGTTCCGGGAATTATCGGCACCGAGGCCTGGAAAATGGGCAATCCCAAGATGAACGAGCGGATGATTGCCCGGACCGCTTTCCGCCGTCCGGGTGAGCCCGAGGATATAGCGCACGCCGTGGTCTTTTTGGCCTCAGAAGAGGCCAAATACATCACCGGGATCGAACTTTACGTTTCCGGAGGTATCGAGCTCTTTACATTCTAAAAAAGATTTCGAGTCAAAAGAAGGGGTCCCCCGAAAGGGGGAACCCCTTTTCTTTTCGGTTAGCCGTTCAGGGGTAATTCATGTGCCGCTACGGCAAGACCTCGATCTTGACTGTGCCTACACCGTAAGGCTGTAAACCGATCTCTACGGCGGCGGCGCGGGAGATATCGATAAGGCGCCCGGCCACAAAGGGCCCGCGGTCATTTATCCGGACAACCACACTTTTGCCGGTTTTCAGAAAAGTTACCCTGACCCTGGTTCCAAACGGCAGGGTGCGGTGGGCCGCCGTAAAGGCGGCCTGATCAAACGGTTCCCCGCTGGCCGTGAGCGCTCCGCTCAAACCGTCCGCGCCTCCGTACCAGGAAGCGAGGCCCTGCAGCACGTTGGCCGGGCGCTCTCCCCGCGAAGGCAGAGCTTCTGCCGGGCGCTTTTCGGGAGGCTGTGGCGGCGGGCAGAGAAGGGTCTCTTGCCGGTGTTCCGCTCGGCCCAGGGCGATGTCTTTACGTTCCAGAAAGCTGTCGCAGCTTTCAATTTCGGCATCTTCCGCTGCCCGAAAACCCCGTGCCATGAACAACCCGCTGAAGGCGGCGGCCAGAGCAAGCAGGCAGAGTCCCGCCTTCCCGGTTTTACTGCTGGAAAAGCCAAGGCCTATCATCACTCTTCCCCCTCTCCTGATTTCATCTCTATCTATGACTATCTATGGCTCTATTCTATTATATGTATTCAGATATACCCGGATGCATGACTGATTTTATGGCCAGAAGAGGCGGGTTATATTGGCCTGCACCAGGCGGGCGAGAGACTCGAGCTCCATATCCAGGGCCAGGGCCACCCGTTCATATGTAGCCTTGACAAAAGCCGGTTCATTGCGTTTCCCGCGGTGGGGAAGCGGTGAGAGGTAAGGAGCGTCGGTTTCCAGCAGCAGCCGTCCAGCGGGAATCTCCTTCAACAGGGCCCGCAACTCATGTGAACGGGGATAGGTTACCGGACCGGCAATGGAGATGTAGTAACCCAGTTCCAGAAAAGCATCCAGATCCTTTGGAGAACCTGAGAAACAGTGGGCTATACCGGCCCGCGGCGGCCTCATTTCGCGCAATACCTGCAGCGTCTTTGAATGAGCCGCTCGGCTGTGAATAATTACCGGTCTATTTAGTTCTGCGGCCAGCTCGAGCTGCTTCCGGAAAACCCTCTCCTGAATATGGCGCGGCGACAGATCACGGTAAAAATCAAGGCCGATCTCGCCAATCGCCAGCACCCGCCGGTTTGCCGCCAGGCCGGACAGTTTGGACCGGTAGCGGGGAGAGACACCGGCCGCCGAATGCGGGTGGACCCCCACGGCCGCCCACAACTGGGGGTAGGCTTCGCTGAGCGCCACCGCCGCTTCGGAGCTGGATTCATCGCTGCCCACATTGATGATCATGCCGACTCCCGCCTCGCGTGCCCGGGCCAGCACCTGCGTAAGGTCGGCCCTGAACTGGGGAAAATTCAGGTGGGCATGTGAATCGATCAGCCGGGCCAACCTCAGCGCACCCTGCTCCCGGAAGCCAGCGGCCGGTCGAGCGTCGTCAGGGCCAGCTTTCCCTGTTCGTCTTCCGCCGCGAGGAGCATCCCCTGGGAAAGAACGCCACGCAGCTTCACCGGCTTCAGGTTGGCCACGAAAAGGACCTGCCGGCCGGTCAACTCTTCAGGGCGGTAATATCCGGCAATCCCGGCCACAACCTGACGCTCTCCTTCCGCGCCGAGATCCACGGTCAGCTGCAGCAACTTATCGGCACCGGCTACGACGGAGGCGGCCACAATGGTGACCACCCGTAAATCTACCCTGGCAAATTGATCGATAGTAATCAGGCCGGCCTGCTCTTCTCCAGGCCGGGCTTTCTTTTGCGGAGTAGCCTCTTTCTTTACGGATTTCTTCCGGTCTTTCTTTTCCACGGCATTTTCCCGAAAAAGCACATCGCGATGCAGCTCCCGGCCCAGGTTCAGGCGTGGGAAAAGATCCTCCTCCCGGCGGACAACGGTCCCCGGTTTGATCCGCCCCCATTGCCGCAGGCTGGCCCAATCCCGGGATCCTTCTTCCTGCAGCCTGAGCTGGCTCCAGATTTTATCCGGCGTGCGCGGCATAAACGGTTCCAGCAGCACTCCGATAAACCTGATGCTCTCCACCAGGTTATACAGAACCGTCCCCAGCCGTTCCCGTCCGCCCGGGTCCCGTGCCAGCTCCCAGGGGCTGTTTTGATCGATATATTTATTGCTGCGCCGGACCAGTATCCAGAGGCCGGCCAGCGCTTCGTGGATTTTCAAGTCATCCATATGTTTCTCCATCACTGCCGGTGTCTGCAGAGCCAGCTTCTGCAGTGCAGCATCGCTCTCCTCCGTCCCGGGAACCGGCTCCGGTAGGATCCCGTTGAAATAGCGCTCCACCATGGTCAGGGTTCGGCTGACAAGATTGCCCAGATCATTGGCCAGGTCGGTATTGATCCGCTTGATCAGCGCTTCCAGGCTGTAAGCTCCGTCCTGGCCCATGGGTATCTCGCGAAGCAGGAAGTAGCGTACCGCATCGGAGCCGTAGCGGGCTGAAAGAACCATGGGATCGATCACGTTGCCCTTTGACTTCGACATTTTCCCTTCTTGCAGCAGCAGCCACCCGTGTCCGAATACCGTGCGCGGCAGCGGCAGGCCCAGGGCCATCAAGAATATGGGCCAGTACATCGTATGAAAGCGCAGGATATCCTTGCCGATCAGCTGCACATCGGCCGGCCAGAAACGGGTCATCTTCTCCTCTTCCGCTTCACCGTAATCGAGAGCGGTGATGTAATTGCTCAGCGCATCCAGCCAGACATAGATCACATGATCGGGATCAAAGGGTACCGGGATGCCCCAGTCAAATGAGGTTCTTGAAACACAGAGATCCTCCAGCCCCGGCCGCAGGAAATTGTTGATCATCTCATTTTTGCGCGAGGGAGGGAGGATAAATTCAGGATGAGTTTCGATGTGCTCCAGCAGCCGGCCGGCATAGCGTGACATGCGGAAAAAATAAGCCTCTTCTGCGATCAGTTCCACCGGGCGCCCGCAGTCCGGGCATTTCCCCTCTGCCAGCTCCCGCTCCTGCCAGTACGCTTCGCAGGGAGTGCAGTACCATCCTTCGTATTTCCCCTTGTAAATGTCGCCCTGCTCGTAAAAACGGGTGAAGATCTGCTGTACTTTTTCGTAATGGCGCGGCTCGGTGGTGCGGATGAAATCATCGTAAGAGATATCAAGCTCTTTCCAGAGCTCTTTGATCCAGGCGACAATTTCATCGACAAATTTCTCAGGGTTTTTCCCCGCTGAGGCAGCCTCGCGCTCTATTTTCTGCCCGTGCTCATCGGTTCCTGTGAGAAACCAGACTTCGCAGCCGGTTGCTCTCTTGAAGCGGGCCATGGCATCGGCCATTACGGTAGTATAAGCGTTGCCGATATGCAGCTTGTTGCTGGGATAGTAAATCGGGGTGGTGATGTAGAAAGTGTTTTTGCCCGCCATAAGTAAACCTCCTCCAGCATGCTGTACGATGTCGATATTATACCAAAACCGCACTTCATGTCAAGAAAAGGAACCCATAAAATAATATTTTGCAATGCTAACAAAATATCGGAAGAAGGTAGTTGACTTACCATGTCAATTACTGGTATAATATCCTCACGCATAAAATGTCGTATGCTGTAGAAAAAAGGAGGAACCGGGATTTGAAATCAACAGGGATTGTACGCAAGGTAGACGAGTTGGGCAGAGTGGTTATTCCGATTGAATTGCGGCGGACGCTGGGAATTGACGTAAAAGATGCTCTGGAAATTTACGTCGACGGTGAAAAAATTATTTTGAAAAAATATGAACCTGCCTGTATCTTCTGCGGCAATGCAGACAACGTCAAGCACTTCAACAACCGGATTGTATGCAACGAGTGCATCAAGCAGCTGGCCGCCGATTAAATATAGGCCGGGACCGGTCTTCAGGCAACCGTAAACCACCAAGCCGGAACACGATCAGTTCCGGCTTCTTTTTAAGGCTGATCCACCTCTTCCGCCGGAAATTCCCTGGTACAACCCGACTCACGGAGCTTTACCTGGACCACTTTTTTTACGGGATCTGTCCCGGCAACCTGCCCCTCCCCGTCCGGCGTAAGCACCTCTTCCCCGGGCTGCGGCATCTCCTCACGCGCCTCCTCGTAAGCGCTCATCTCGAAGCGCAAGCAGCACATCAGGCGCCCGCAGACACCGGATATTTTGGTTGGATTGAGAGAGAGGTTTTGCCCCTTGGCCATGCGAATCGAAACCGGGGCGAACTCTTCCAGAAAGCTGTCACAGCAGAAACTGCGCCCGCAGGGGCCAATGCCCCCCTTCAGCTTGGCTTCATCGCGAACACCGATCTGGCGCAGCTCGATTCGCGTCCTGAAGATGGCGGCGAGATCCTTGACCAGTTCGCGAAAGTCAACCCGCTCGTCCGAAGTAAAATAGAAGATGATCTTGCTGCGGTCGAAAGTATACTCCGTCCCCACCAGCTTCATATTCAAACCGTGACGTTCAATCTGGGCCTGGCATTTGGGAAGCGCTTCCGCTTCCTTTTTCTTGTTATCCGCCACCTGGCGGAGATCGGTTTCGCCGGCGAGCCGCAGCACCTTCTTTAAAGGCATCACCAGATCGCTTTCCGGCAACTCTTTTTCACCAAATACAACCTGTCCCATCTCCAACCCGCGGGCTGTCTCCACGATAACATTGGCTCCCCGCTCTATTTTGATCTCGCCGGGGTCAAAGTGATATATTTTCCCCGCCCGGCGAAAGCGAACTCCAATTACCCTGGGCATAAGGCAAACCTCCTTTTCAATTGCAGCAGCGTCCCCTCAAGAGCAAGCCTGCGGTTCACATTGGTCGCGCCGAGCTCCTGGACCAGTTTCTGAATCAGGGCCATCGCTTCTTCCAGGGCGGCAGGGGAAGCCGCCCCGTCCCAACGCGGCGCCTGTGCCGGTTTGGCCAGCAGCGCCTCGTTACCGCAGAGCAGGTAAATCAAACCGTCCCGGTAGAACAGGTAGAGCAGCTCCAGGAAGAAAGCAAGATCCTCCCGGCCGGCCAGCGATTCGGCAAGGGAAAGAATTTCCCGGGAAGTCTGCCTGCCAGCGGCCAGACTATAGGCAAGCTCCGAGGCCTCCGCAAGCCGCTCCTCGAAAGATGGATCTTCAGCCAGCCCCAAGGCCAGTCCCGGCAGCCCCTTGCTTAAACGCGACAGCAGGAGCGCCTTCTCCGGGGAAAGCTCCTCTTGCTGCCTCAACAGCTCCAGCATCTCGTCATTTTTTAAAGGATGCAGTGTAAAACGCTGGCAGCGTGAGACAATCGTGCCGGGCAGCCGTTGCGACCGGCCGGTAAGCAAAATAAAGTAAAGCCCGGGAGGCGGCTCCTCCAATATTTTCAGGAGCGAAGCGCAGGCTTCAGGGGTCATCTGCTCTGCTTCTTCGATCAGGCAGACCCGGTTGCCGCCTTCCAGGTAAAAACTGCCACGGATACGGCGGATCTGATCTATTCCCAACCGGCGGCCCTGCGGCTGAATATGAAACAAAGCCGGATGACTGCCCGACTGGAACTGGCGGCATGAGCGGCAGCGGCCGCAGGCCTCCGCATTTTCACGCACGGGACAGAGCAGCGTCCCGGCCAGCGCCAGCCCCCAGCTCGTTTTCCCGCTGCCGGAAGGCCCGCAAATAAGCACGGCGTGGCTGACCGTCCCTGCAGACAGCTTTCCGATGAGAGCGGACCGCAACTCCGCCTGTCCGTAAAGATCTTTAAATCTCATCAAGCCCTCCTATTTTCAAAAGCGGGACCGAGAAGAGATTGCACCTTCATCCAGACGGCCCGGTGCTGCCGCTCCGCCGGGGCGGCAGCATCGATCAGGCTCATCCGCGCGGGCTCTGCGGCGGCGATGGCCAGGTAACCCTGGCGAACCCGCCGGTGATAAGAAAGATCCCGCTCTTCAATGCGATCGCCATCGCCGCCGCGGCGGCGAAGGGCCTCTTCAACAGAGAGGTCGAGTAACAGGGTCAGGTGGGGCCGTAGACTCGCGGTTACATTCTCATTGAGCGCGCGGATCCAGGCCCGGTCGCCGCCGCCGCCATATCCCTGGTAAGCGATGCTGGAATCAATATAGCGGTCGCAGATCACCACCTGTCCCGCTGTCAGGGCGGGCTCGATCACGGTGGCCACAAGCTCCGCCCGCGCCGCCATGTAGAGTAAAATTTCTGCATTATTGGTCAGCGAATGCTCCTTTTGCAGCAGCAGCAGGCGGATCTTCTCCCCGGCGGCGGTGCCGCCGGGTTCGCGAGTTAACAGATGGGGGATCCCTTCCCGCTCCAGCCGCTCCTGCAACAGGCGGGCCTGGGTGGTCTTGCCGCATCCGTCAATTCCCTCCAGCGAGATCAGAAAACCGCTCAAACCTGTCCCTTCCTTTAACCAGTTCTCCTGTGATTCAATTATAGCATAAAAAACCGCGGGCATTTTTAGCCGCGGTTTTTTCTACTTCCTCCTGTCACCCCTAGAAACTGTAGTTGGGAGCCTCCTTGGTAATCTGGACACCGTGCGGATGGTTCTCGACGAGACCCGGGCCGGTGATGCGGATAAACTTTGTTTTGCGCTGCAGCTCCTCGATATCTTTCGCGCCGCAGTAGCCCATCCCCGCCCGCAGGCCGCCGATGAGCTGGTAAACCATGTCGCCAACTGTACCGCGGAAGGGAACCCGCCCTTCAATGCCTTCCGGCACCAGCTTCTGCTCGTGCTCCTGGAAATAGCGGTCGCGCGACCCCTCTTTCATCGCTCCAAGCGAACCCATGCCCCGGTAGACCTTGTAGCTGCGCCCCTGGTAGATCTCAAACTCGCCCGGGCTTTCCTCGGTCCCGGCCAGGAGGCTGCCGATCATGACCACGTCCGCCCCCGCGGCGATGGCCTTGGTGATATCTCCGGAGTATTTGATCCCCCCGTCGGCGATAACAGGCACTTCAGCCTCGCGGCAAACCCTGGCGGCTTCGTAGATCGCGGTTACCTGGGGGACGCCGATACCGGCGATCACCCGGGTGGTGCAGATGGAACCGGGACCGACACCGACCTTGACCGCATCGGCGCCGGCTTTGATCAGGTCGCGAGCCCCCTCGGTGGTGGCCACGTTCCCGGCGACCAGCTGCAGCTCCGGGAAACGCTGTTTTAAATTGTGCACTATGTCGAGCACCGGCTGGGCATGCCCGTGAGCCGAATCGACCACCACCAGGTCGACTCCCGCCTCGACGAGCGCTTCCGCCCGGCGAATCTCCGCCTGGCCTGCACCCACCGCCGCCGCCGCCAGCAGGCGCCCCCCGCTGTCCTTGGCCGAGCGGGGATATTGAATGGTCTTCTCGATATCCTTGATCGTAATGAGCCCTTTCAGATTGAAGCCGCCGTCGACTATGGGCAGCTTCTCCACCTTGTGGCGGCGCAGAATCTCCTGCGCCTCCTTCAGTGTGGTCCCCTCCGGAGCGGTGACCAGGCCTTCCCTGGTCATCACTTCACCGATCGGCCTGGTGTAATCATCCTCGAAACGCAGATCGCGGTTTGTGATAATCCCCACCAGCCGCTCCCCTACGGTTACCGGAACGCCGGAGATGCGGTAGTGCTCCATCAAGGCGGCGGCATCGTTCAGCGTATGCTCCGGTGAGAGGCGGAAGGGGTTGGTGATCACGCCGTGCTCCGAACGCTTCACCTTGTCCACCTCTTCGGCCTGCTTCTCCACGGACATATTCCGGTGAATTACCCCGATACCGCCTTCCCGGGCGATGGCGATGGCCATCCGGGCCCCGGTTACAGTATCCATGCCCGCCGACATCAGCGGCAGGTTCAGCCTGATCCCGCGGGTTACCGCGGTGGAAACATCCACATCCCGGGGCAGGACCCTCGATCTGGCCGGGAGCAGCAGCACATCGTCAAAGGTTAGCCCTTCCCGGGCAAACTTGTCATCCCGCATTTTTTTCCCTCCCCGGGATTCCTGTCCCCGTGTAATTGAAGATTATAATAACAGCTCCCCCCGCCAGTGTCAACCGGATGCAAAAGAGCTGTG
>CAYFRE010000047.1:12916-14593 GCA_964345455.1 uncultured Syntrophomonadaceae bacterium
CACCGTATTACATAAATTCTATTCATGTCAAAGGGCTCACATACAAAAGCGAAGTTTGGCGCCGGTGTACCAGATCGGCCAAAATTAAAGGCGGGCCCGTCCAGAACGGGCCCGCCGTAAGGCGCCTCTATGGTTTAGCCGGCCAACAATTGATATATACTGGAGAAACTGACCATGCTGTGCAATTTACCGTCTTCATTGAGCAAAGGCAAATAGCTGCAATTGTGCATCAGCATCGTTTCCACGGCTTTGCTTAAAGGATTACCGGTACTTATGGTTGCCTTAGCCGGATCAATGCACTCCCCCGCCAGCCTGGCGCCTTTGCTTCTTTCCAGGTGCTCCAGGGATAGTGTCCCCAGGAAGCGTCCTCGTTCATCAACCATAAAAACGTTATCCCAACCGGACTCTTCTGCTGTTTTCTTAATTTCAGTGACAGGCTGTTCCAGCGAGCAAACCGGTACATCCCGGTGTGCCGCCTTATTTACGTTTACCGCCTCCAGCAGCTGAAAGACCTTGTTTGCACCGATAAAATCCTCGACAAAGGTATCGGCGGGATGTTTGTATAACTGATAAACTGTTCCCACCTGGACCAGATAACCGTCTCTCATAATGGAGATACGGTCGCCCATCTTGCGAGCTTCATGGATGTCGTGGGTAACGAAAACGATGGTTTTCTGGACGTTGGACTGTAATTTCAAAAACTCATCCTGGACCTGCTCGCGAGTAATCGGATCGAGAGCCCCGAAGGGCTCGTCCATGAGAATAATTTCCGGATCGGCGGCCAGAGCCCTGGCCACGCCGATCCGCTGCTGCTGCCCTCCGCTCAGCTGGGTCGGGTAGCGGTAAAGATATTCTTCAGGTGGCAGGCCAACCAAGGTCAGCAATTCTTCGGCCCGTTCCTTGCGCTTCTTTAACGGTACCTTGTTCAACTTCAGCACAAAGGTAGTATTGTCAAGAATATTTAGATGGGGGAAAAGGCCGATTTGCTGAATAACGTAACCGATTTGCCGGCGCAACTCGATCTCGTTGAGAGACAACACATTGGCACCGTTAATGAAGATCCTGCCGGAGGTGTGTGGAATTAACCGGTTGATTGTTTTAAGCAGCGTTGTTTTCCCACACCCTGATGGCCCGATCAAAATCATTGTTTCGCCTTTTTCAATCTCCATATTGATCTGCTTAACGGCCTCGGTTCCCCCAGGGTATATTTTGGTAACGTCTATCAACCTGATCATTCATATCCCCCTTCCTTGCGTACTGCGGCTTTCACTCAATTAATCCCTCTTCCAGCAAGAAATCACGAGCCACATCCGCAGGTTCAATTTCTTCCACGTCAGCGAGGTAGTTCAACTCAACCATTTTTTTATCGTCAATCAATCCGCCCATATTGTTCAGTAACTTTTCCAGTTCCGGGTATTCATCCAGGATTTCGGCACGCACGACGTTGGCACAGTGGTACGGCGGGAAGAAATTCTGATTATCTTCCAGAACCATCAAGTTGTAGGCCATGAGCAGGCCATCCGTGGCAAATGCGTTGATCACATCAACTTCACCCGCATTAATTGCCTCGTATTTCAGGCCGATCGCCAGCTCGACCTTTTCAAAGTCATAGTCGTAAGTCTCGGCCATGGCGTCATACCCGTCGGGACGTTCAAAAAAGTCGTGCTCCGCCCCCAG
>CAYFRE010000048.1:0-2097 GCA_964345455.1 uncultured Syntrophomonadaceae bacterium
CGGTATTCTTGAATGCGGTACGGCGGGAGCGATCTCATTTGTTCACGGGAAGCTGAACCCGGGAGAGGCGCTTGCGCCTCCCTTGATCAAGGCGGTCAAGGAGACGATCGATCCTTCAAGCCTGACCATTATCGATGCCGCGCCGGGCGGCTCCTGCCCGGTAGTGGAGGCGATCCAGGGCAGTGACTACTGCCTTCTGGTCACCGAGCCGACCCCATTTGGCTTGAATGACCTGGCCATTGCCGTGGAGCTGCTGAAAAAATTGCGCCTTCCCGGAGGGGTAGTGATCAACCGCTCCATGGGCGGTGAGGGCGAAGCGAGTATCGAGTCCTACTGCCACCGGGAGAAAATTCCCGTTCTTTTAAAGATGCCCTGGGATCGCGAGCTGGCCTCTCTTTATGCGCGCGGTGAACCGGCGGCAGAGCACCTGCCCGACTGGAGGAGCCTCTTTGCCGGGCTGGGCAAACAGATCCTGGATGAAAGGAGGCCCGCTGATGAAAGAGATCGTTGTAGTTAGCGGCAAGGGGGGTACGGGGAAGACCACCTTGACGGCCTCCTTCGCTGTTCTGGCCGGGGGTGATACGGTGATGGTTGACGCTGACGTGGATGCGGCAAACTTAAGCCTGGTTTTGCGGCCGCAGCAGCTGGAGAGCCATTCATTCATCGCTTCCCGCAGGGCAGTTCTCGACCGGGAGCGCTGTACGGAGTGTGAACTCTGTCGTCAGCTCTGCCGTTTTGATGCCATCTCGGAGAGCTATCAGATTGATCCTATCTCCTGCGAGGGGTGCGCGGTTTGCAGCCGGGCCTGCCCGGAGGAGGCCATTACCATGGAGGAGGTTGTCTCGGGGCACTGGTTTATCTCTCAGACTCCTTACGGCAAGTTGATCCATGCGCGCCTGGGGGTGGCCGAAGAAAATTCTGGTAAACTGGTCACCCTGGTCCGAAAACGGGCCCGGGAGCTGGCCGCTGCTGAAGAAAAGAAATATCTTCTTACTGACGGCCCGCCCGGGATCGGCTGCCCGGTAATTGCCTCCCTATCCGGAGCGGCCAAAGCGCTCATTGTGACCGAGCCTACCGTTGCCGGGATCCATGATCTCCAGCGAGTTCTCTCCGTCTGCCGCCATTTCGAGGTCCCGGCCGTGGTCTGTATCAATCGATGCGACCTGGACGAGGATAATACGCGAGCCATTGAAGCCTATTGCCATGCAGAATCGGTGGAGGTGGCGGCAAAGATACCTTTTGACCGGAAGGTCACCGAGGCGTTAGTTCAGGGAGAACCGGTGGTCAACTATACTCGCGGTCCGGCGGCGGAGGCTATCGCCGCTCTCTGGCAAAATATTTCGACCAACGGAGAAGGTAATGGATTACTCTAATAAAATCGTGGAACACTTTCAAAACCCCAGGAATATAGGGCGGCTTCCCCGCCCTGATGGGGTCGGAGTGATCGGTGATCCTTCCTGCGGTGACTGCATCCGGATCTATATCAGGGTGCAGGATAACCGGCTGGCCGATATAAAATTCGAGGTATACGGCTGCCCCGCGGCGATCGCCACAACCAGCATCTTGACAGAGATGGCCCTTGGTAAAACCCTTGAAGAGGCTCTTGCGATCAGGCCGCGGGATATTGCCGGGGAGCTTGGCGGGCTGCCCGATCTGAAGATGCACTGCTCAAACCTGGGCGCGGCGGCCCTCTACCAGGCGATATGCCATTACCGGCAAAAGCAAAACAGGTTGAACGGTTCGCAGCCGGCGAGGGATGCCGGCAGCCATTAACAGGAAGGAGTGAGAACGATATCTGCCGAAGCCAAGATTACCACGATCTGTGAAAACAGGGCTCCCCGCTCCGGCCTGCTGGGAGAGCATGGCCTGGCCATGCTCCTGGAGACAAGGGGACGGAGAATTCTGTTTGATACCGGAGCCGGAGCCACCCTGGCCGGCAATGCGGCTGACTTGAATTTGGATCTCACAAGGCTTGATGCCGTGGTCTTGAGCCACGGGCATCACGATCATACCGGCGGCCTGAAATGGGTCCTGGAGTCACAGAGTTCCGCTGCCCTGCCTGTCTATGCCCACCCCGATGTTTTAACCGAAAAGTAT
>CAYFRE010000048.1:2107-14523 GCA_964345455.1 uncultured Syntrophomonadaceae bacterium
GCACCCTGGAAACGTGTGGAGATGGAAGCACTGGGGGCCAGGTTTTACCTGGATAGAGGGCCGGTGGAACTCGGCAAGGGGATCATGATTACTGGCGAGATTCCCCGAGCTCTCCGGGATGAAAAGTCGAAGTCGCCTTTTTTGCTGAAAGAAGGAGGACATTTTATCGAAGACCGGCTCCTCGATGACCAGGCCCTGGTGGTGGAAAGCGGCGCCGGCCTTATCGTCTTGCTGGGCTGTGCTCATGCCGGGTTGATCGACATCCTGCAGCATGTGCTCTCTTTAACCGGAGAGCAGCGAATATATGCCTTTCTGGGGGGGACTCATCTCCTGCATACACCGGACGAGCAGTTAAACCGGACGGTTGCCGCGCTGCGCCAGTTTGGCCTGGATCTGGTTGCCCCCTGCCATTGCAGTGGTACCCGGGCCACAGTGGCCATGCACCGGGCTTTCGGGAAAAGGTGCCTGGATCACCAGGCCGGCAGTATATTTGAGCTGCCCCTGTAGAAAACAAGTCAGACCGAATCGTCATCAATAAAGGAATCCATCTTCAGAAGAGAGAAACTATTACCTGGCAATATATTAAAATCTGGAGGAATTTATTGATGAGCGAACCGGTTTTTGAAGAAGTATTGCCGCAGCTGTTCCGGGCGGAAATTCCCCTGCCGAACAATCCTCTAAAGGCCACCAATTCCTATATCATCAAGGACAGGGAGCGCAACCTGGTAATCGATACGGGGATGAACCTGGAAGAATGTCACACGGCGATGATGGCGGCGTTGAAGGAGCTGCGGATTGATCTTCACCGGACCGATTTTTACATCACGCATTTGCACGTTGATCATCTGGGGCTCGTCGGAGAGCTGACATCGCCCTCTTCACACATATACTTCAACCGCCCCGATGCCGCGATCGTGGCTTTGCACAATCTATGGGAGCTTCTCTTTCGAATGGCCTCCCGGCACGGCTTTCCCAAAAGCGAGCTGAAAGATGCGCTGGCCAGTCACCCGGCCAACCGCTACAGCGCGACCGGTCCCTTCGATTTTAAGCTTGTCCAGGAGGGGGACCGGCTTGCGTACGGCCCCTACAGGTTCACCTGTGTCCACACTCCCGGTCACACTCCCGGGCATCTGTGTCTCTACGAACCGTCCCGAAAGCTGTTTGTTTCCGGCGACCACATCCTCGGTGATATTACCCCGAACATCTCGGCCTGGGATGATACCGAAAACCCCTTGAAAATATATCTGCAGAGCCTGGACAAAGTATACCGGATGGAGATCGATCTCATATTACCCGGCCACCGGCGGATTGTCTCCGATTGCCGGGGGAGAATACTCGATCTGAAGAAGCACCATGAAGAGAGATTGCAGGAGGTGACCTCGATCATCAAAAACATCGGGCCGGGCAGCGCCTACGAGGTCGCCGCGCAGATGGAATGGGATATTGACGCCCGGAGCTGGGAACAATTTCCCTTAACTCAGAAATGGTTTGCCATCGGCGAGGCCATCGCCCATATCCGTTACCTGGAGGACGCCGGGACGATCCGGAGAAAACAGCGAAACGACACTGTTATCTTCCAAATATCCTCCTGAGGGGGATGGGAGGGACAGGGGGACAGTTCCCGCGTAACCATTTTATTCCCCTGCGCCGTTCGGCGGGGGACATACAATCTATGAACAGTTAAAGGAGCAACAGCCATGATCCCAGAAAAAGAAAAAAAGGTCCTGTCATTTTTAGAGAAGCTGAATATCGCCTATACCCGTCACGAACACCCTCCCGTTTATACGGTGGAAGAGGCCGGCAGGTACTACGCCCGGATGAAGGGAGCGCAGTGCAAAAACCTTTTTCTCCGCAACAGCAAGGGGAACAGGCATTACCTGGTCATCCTCGAAGAATCAAAAAGAGCGGACTTGAAACAGCTGGCCGAAAAAGTCGGTGAGAACAATCTCAGCTTCGCCTCGGCGAAGAGGCTTTTGAAATACCTCGGCGTGGAAGCGGGCTCCGTCTCCGCTTTCGGGCTGATCAATGACCTGGAGAAAGAGGTCGTTGTCGTTCTGGACAGGGACCTGCAGAATGAGGATTGGATCAACTTCCATCCCAATGTCAACACCGCCACGTTGACAATCAGTCATGCTGATTTCATGCGCTTTCTGGAGCACTGTGGCAACCGCATCCTGATCTATTAACGGGAGGTCACCGATTTCTTTCCCGGGACCAGCCTTCTGTCTTGTTTGGGGGGCGAATGCCGGGCATATACTTGCTGTCTCACGACACAATATTGAATTCCTGGAAGGTAATTGGCGGATCGAGTCGAATTATGGTTTATATGCTGCTCAGGAAAGAGGTGCCGGCCTTGATTGAAATTGTTTCAGTTTCCAAGATTTATAAACCCGGCGGCCTGCCGGCGGTTTCCGGTGTGAATCTGCACGTGGACCGGGGAGAGTTCATCTTCCTGGTCGGGCCAAGCGGCGCGGGAAAGACAACGCTGATCAAGCTCATTTCCCGCGAGGAGATCCCCACCTCCGGCCGGATCGTCTTTCTCAACAACAACACCACCGGCTACAAGCCGCAGGAACTGCTGCGGCACCGGCGGCGGATGGGCCTGGTCTTCCAGGATTTTCGCCTGCTGAAGAGCAAGACCATCTACGAGAATGTCGCCCTGGCTCTGGAGGTAACCGGCCGGCCGCTCCAGGAAATCAAGCAGAGGGTTTCTGCCGCCCTGGCCCGGGTAGGCCTGGCCGGCAAGGAAGAGGCTTTTCCCAACGAGCTTTCCGGCGGAGAGCAGCAGCGGGCCGGTATCGCCCGCGCCATCGTCAGGGAACCGCTGGTGATCCTGGCGGATGAGCCCACGGGCAACGTGGACCGGGAGACCGCCCGGGGCCTGATGGAGCTTTTTGAAGATATAAACCGGGGCGGCACCACGGTGATCATTGCCACCCACGCCTGGGACCTGGTGGACCGCCTGAAAAAAAGGGTGATTACCCTGGAAAAAGGCCGGATCACCAGGGATGAATTGCAGGGGAGTTACGACCATGCTCATTAATTATGTAAAATATTGTTTCAGACAGGCGGTTGTCTCTCTTTCCAGGAACAGGTGGCTGGCCCTGGTCTCCGCCGGCATGATCGCCGTTTCCCTGGCCATCCTGGGAGGGTTTCTCCTGGCGGCGGTTAACACGAACCAGGTGATGCAGAACATTCAATCAAACCTGGAGATCGCTGTGTTTCTGCAAGAAGACGCCGACATCTCGAATTTGCAAAATAAGCTGGATCAACTGGACGGTATCAAAAGCTACAAGTTCGTGAACAGGCATCATGGTCTGCAGGAATTCGGTCAATCACTGGGCGACGAAGCCTTGATGGAGGAACTTGCCGGTGAGAACAATCCCTTGCCGGACATTTTCCGGGTGCGGGCCAAAGAGGGGGAGCTGGTCCCCGTGCTGGCCGGGCAGATCGAGCAGTTCCCGGGGGTGGAATCCGTCGACTACGGCAGAGAGCTGGTGCAGACCATAACCGGGATCTCCGGCTGGCTGTACTGGATCTCTGTCTGCATCAGCGCCCTCCTGGCGGTAGGCGCTATCTTTCTTGTCGGTACCACCATCCGCCTTTCGGTGGTGATCCGCCAAGAAGAGATCGGGATCATGAAGCATCTGGGAGCAAGCGACTGGTTTATCCGGCTGCCCTTCCTGCTGGAGGGCCTGGCGATAGGATGGACGGGCACCCTGGTGGCAGTCGCCGCCCTGGGGCTGGCCTATTACCAGTTTGCCGCCCTGCTGCTGCGGAAATCACCTCTTTTCTTCCTGCAGCCGGTAACTGCGCCGGGGATATTGATTTATATTTTTGGGGGCCTGCTGCTCTTGGGAACAGCGATGGGCGGCCTGGGCAGCATTTTTTCTATCCGCAGGTTCCTGAGAGTGTAGTTTCTGGAGAGGAGATGGATGCTCATGCGGCGTCTTCGGCCGGCCTCGATTTTTGGTCTGGTTGTGATCATGTTATTCATGATCTTGAACGGATATTTTGCCGGGCAGGTGAACAGCCAGGGAAATGAAATTACCGAGCTGGAGGATATCATCGAGGCGCTGGATGAATCGATCAGGGCGAGCCAGCGGAAGATGGATCAGCTTGCCGGGCAAATCGAATCCACGCAGAAGCAGATCGAGCAGGCCGAAGCGGAGATAGCCGATGCCGAAGCCAGGCTCGAAGAAAGCACCCGCCTTTTCGGGATGCGGGCGCGCAGCGCTTACATGAACGGCGGCATCTCCTACCTGGAAATTGTTTTGGAAGCGGATAACTTCGGCGATTTAATCGTGCGTGCGGCCTACCTGGAGAGAATAATGAATCGCGATGCCAAGTTGATCGCCTCGATCAAACATGAGCGGGAGCTCATCGAAGAGAGGAAAAAGGTCATTGACGAGCAGTATCGCAACCAGATTGCCTTGATGGAGCAGGCGAAGGCGGAGCGCAACACCATGCTGGCCCAGCGGCAGGAGAAGGAGAAACTCCTGAAGGATGCTGTTGAAAAAACAGCTGGTTACAAACCGGTTTACGGCGTGGTGATCGACAATAGCAGTCCGGCCCGGCCGCAGTCCGGACTGGCCGTGGCCAGCGTGGTCTACGAGTTCGAGGTTGAAGGGAGAATCACCAGGTACCTGGCCCTCTTTTCCGTGTTCCCTTCCAAGGTCGGCCCCATCCGCAGCGCCAGGACCCACAGCATCCAGCTGGCCCTGGAAAACAACGTCCACTACATTTATGCCAGCGGCTCTAGAGATATCCGCGATGCAATTCCAACAATTCCGGGTTTCAGGTATACCAATGCTGACAATCCAAGGCTTCCGGGCCACATCAGATCTACAGATAGAAGGCCGCCACATAATCTCTATATCGACCTGGTCAAGTTGGGCAAGGAGGCTCCCTCCAGGGTCATTCTGGTCCGGCCGGCCTTCCTCGACAGAGAAGGAGCGCCCGGTTCCACGGTCTCCCTGGAATATAACACGGTTACTAAAATAAAATATCAATACCGTCCGGCTACGCGAGATTACCTCCGCTACCTGAACGGCAAAGTGCACCGGGATGCCTCCGGTAAGGAGATCGTTGCCCGGAACATTATTATCCAGTATGTGCCTCACTACACCGATCCCCAGAAGAGGCCCACGCCCAACCTGATTGGATCGGGACCGATCGATTTCTACTCCATGGGACAGCACTTCCGCGGTACCTGGCGAAAAGACAGCGCGGCGGCGCAGACCCGTTTCTATTACGAAGATGGCCAGGAGATCGAGATGGTCTACGGCCGCACCTGGATCCAGATCGTCCGCGGCCGCTGAGACGTCCCGGCGTTCTTTAATCGATCCCCGGCATCACCTTGCTTCCTTCCTCCGGAAGGCCGCCTTGTAGCGCAGGATTGATCATATTCCGGCACCGGACCACGTTCAGGCCGATGACCCCCGCCGCATACCAGGATCTTCTCTCCATCCCGGGGCGGGCCCCATTTGCTCCCGGTTCCCCACGGGAACCGCAAAGTGTTATCACCCCGAAAAATTGAAGTCTTCCCGTCCGATGGGATATTCCCAGATAAAATGCCCGTCGGAGTAGGTCTCGCCGTTAACCGTCACCAGGACTGACTTTACGTTGAAAAACTCGGTGGCGGTGTAAACCAGTGATTGGATCAGGATAGAGCCACCCAGGGTACCGCCCGGGCTGTCGGGGGCGGTGAGCAGCTCCGGAGAAAAATCAATCAGGGCCACCCCGTTTTCGATCTTCAGATTGAGGATCTTCACTGTCGCCGGCAGGGTTCTCGCCAGGTCTCCCTCTCCGGGCAAAGGCCCCCGGATCAGCTCCTGGAGGGCCAGGCGCAGCACCCCGGTGGTATGGGGAAACTCGCGCACCACCGGGCTGACATACCCTGTTTCGCAGGGGCTGTCTTCTTCGACGGCCTTCCTGTCGCCGAAATAGAGAGTGATCTCGACCTTCCGCTCTTCCTCTTTATCCTTTTCTTCTTTACCGTCTGTACCGCCTGGAGTAGTTTCGCCGGGCGGCGTTGTTTCATCGTTGGGTGCCGTGTCGCTCCAGTCACCGTCAGGCTCCCCGGAATTGTTACCGATTTCATCAGGATCCGGCGCCGCCTCTTCGTGGAGCAGCCCGCACCCGCCGACCAGGCCCAGGAGAAAAGCTATCACCAGAACAATAATACTCAACCGGCCCCACCAATTTTGCACGATTAAGCCCCTCCTGATTTTCATTGGATTATTCGTTCTCGAACGTTTATATTATAGATCAAAAGCATCCAATGGGCGATGCATAATCCCTGCTTCTGCTCCGGGCCACGGCTTGCACATCCAGAATTGAAGGATTATTGAAGTATTTGCCGAAATATTGGAAGTATAGTGTAATTTTGAGTGCCATTAAGGCTAAAAATTCTTAGGCATGGCCTAATTTCGGGGGGTGTGATATATGGAATCCCGGCCCTGGCTAAAAAATTATCCCGCACGGTGGGACTTCGATTACTCCAGGTTGTCCTTATATCACTATTTGAAACAGACAGCAGGGCAATATCCTGAACAGACTGCGCTGATTTATAACCAAGATCGGATTACTTACCGGGAGATGGTTTCAAACATTGATCGCCTGGCCGCCGTTTATACTGAAATGGGCCTGAAAAAAGGAGACCGGGTGGCCTTGATGGTCCCCAACTGCCCGGTCTATGTCTATAGTTTCTACGGCGCCATGCGCCAGGGTCTCGTCGTAGTCCAGATCAATCCTCTCTTAACGTCGAGAGAACTGAGCTTTATCGTCAGGGACCCAAAAGCAAGGACCCCTATCGTTGCTGATGCCATGTTCCCGCTGATTGAAGAGGCCATGCTGGAGCAGGATATCGAGAATATAATTATTACCCCCTTGACCGGGGAGAGAATCGCAGGAGATGCTCTCTATTTGGAAGAAATATTACAACGAACCCGGCCGGAGCCCCCCGATGCGCCGATCAATCCCGAAGAAGACCTTGCCGTGCTGCAATATACCAGCGGCACCACCGGATTCCCCAAGGGAGCCATGCTTACCCATGCCAACCTCGTAGCCAATGCAGAGATGACCAGGGAAATACTGCGCGAGTGGAAAGAACGTTTTGCCGGTGAGGAAATTTTATGCCTGGCCTTGATGCCTTTCTTTGACACTTACGGGTTAACCTGCTGCCTGAACGCGGGGCTGACAATTCCATCCGGACAGATCCTGGTGCCGTTTATTGACAGTGATCTGGTCCTTGAGTTAATCCAGCAATACAAACCGGCCATTCTCCCGGGAGTGCCGGATCTCTTCCTGGAACTGCTCGACCATCCCGACATCGAAAGAGTCAGCCTGGATTCAATAAAAGTTTGTATCAGCGGCGATTCTCCCATGCCCGTGGAGGCCATCGAACTTTTTGAAGAAAAAACCGGCTCCAGTATATTGGAAGGTTACGGGCTTGCCGAAGCTTCGCCGATTAGCCATTGCAACCCTTTTACGGGAGTACGTAAACCGGGCAGTGTCGGGGTTCCGTATCCCGGCACAGACTGTAAGATTATGGACCTGGACACCGGAGAACGGGAGCTGCCTGCCGGTGAAGAGGGAGAGTTAATTATCAAGGGCCCCCAGGTGATGAAGGGTTACTGGAATCTCCCCAATAAAACCGTCCGCACTCTGCGCAAGGGCTGGCTCTATACCGGGGATATCGCCCGGATGGATGAAGACGGCTATTTCTATATCATCGATCGTAAATTTAATATGATCAACTACGCCGGGTACAAGATCTTTCCGCGCGAAGTAGAAGACATAATTCTCGGACATCCCAATGTTGCCGAGACGGTCTGCATCGGGGTCCGCGAAAAGCATTTTGGTGAAGTCATCAAGGCTTTCGTGGTTCTTGAAGATAAAACCGCAACAACGCCGCAGGAAATAATCGACTTCTGCCGCGCCCGGCTGGTGAAGTATAAGGTGCCCCGGCAGGTTGAGCTCCGCAGTGAACTTCCCAAGTCAGTTTTCGGCAAAATCCTGCGCCATAACCTGATCATCGAGGAGCAGCGCCGGCGGCTGCTCGCGGATTAGGTGACAGGGGACGGTTCTCTGTCACCTTTTCATTTCATATTCTGTAGCTTTTCAGGGTAGGGGTAAATTTCGTTTGCCTGCTGGTTTTTCCACCGCATTTTATTACCATGAGTCGCAGGGTGAGTTAATGGAACAAGCCGGGGTCATCTTTGTTTCAGTTTAATCCTCTCCAAACCTTCGAGTTCAGCCGGTGATATATTTCACCGGCGTTTACTTTATTCACCACCATAGATCGGGGAACTGCCAGTTGATTTTTCCCCCTTTACATCCGGTCTTTTATGTTCTCGGATATGGTGCCGTATTTCACCGGCAAAACCCGGGCGTATGGCTATCCATGCCCGCAGGGAGATTTTTATTGGCACAACTTTTGCAATATATAAAATATAGTAGTAAACATATATAAACGCTGGGGGTGAGGAAACCGGAACGATCGTGATCCAGGTAGCCGATGGTTTCGAACTATCAAGAAGGAGGTCAATGAATGATGATTTTACTTAAAAGGGTGCTTGCGCCGGCGCTGCTCCTGCTGTTACTAATCGCCCTTGTTGCCGGCTGCGGACCCCGGGAAGAAGCGACCGAGGTGGTGCTTGGATATACCGGTCCTTTGAGCGGCCCCGGAGCGGAATACGGGCAGGACGGGCTCAACGGCATTGATATGGCGGTCCATGATATCAACGAGGCCGGGGGCATTGAGATCGACGGAAAGCGGTACAAGTTCAAGGTGGTCTCCTATGATGACGAGTCAAACCCAACCAATTCCATTGCCAATGTTGAACGGTTGCTTGATGTAGACGGCGCATCGGTAATCTACAACATGGTCTATACCTGTACCGCCCCGATGCTGGAGATCAATCTGGAAGAAGGCCATGAGTTTATCGTCATGGCCTATACCAGCGTGCCGGTAGAATATGATCACGCCAACAAGCTGGCCATCTGGATCCCGCCTCCTTTTACAGCCTACGCCGAAGCCATGACCAGGATGGGGCGGGCGGAAGGTTGGGAAGTTTGTGCGGCGGTAGTGGACAGCGGATCCTACGGACAGCTATGGGCAGATACCTTCGAGAAGTACTGGGAAGGCTACGGCGGGACCTTTACCGTGGCCGAGATCGGCAACTACTACACAGACCAAGATTACTCCACCCAGATCACCACGGCCCTGGCCACAGATCCCGATGCTCTGTTGATCGGCGGCCCCTCAGGCGGGACCATGCTGGTGGTTGAACAGGCCCGGGAGCTCGGTTTTGAGGGCGGTTTCATCGTCCTGGACCAGGCCAAGATGGACTGGATCGCCCTGAAGCTGGGCAGCGTGGAGCCGCTGGAGAACTCCATCGGCGTGGTGCCTCCGGAGACATCACACGAACCGTTCATGAAGGAATTTCATCCAAGATATACCGATGAATACGTGGAAAAAGGCAAGGCCACGGTGAACACCTGGGAGGCGGCGATCAATTATTCCGCCACCTGGGCCCTGGTCAAAGCGATGGAGGCCGCCGGCAGCGTGGATGATCTCTATGCCATTGTGGAGGCCCTGGAAACTTCCGACGAAATTTTCCCGCTCAGCAATCACGATTACCCTTACGAGTACGGAGGCATCTCCGACGGCGGCCGGTTGTACGGGTGGGGAGCGATCTGCATAGTCAAAGACGGCGAGTTCGGACCCGGCGCCTCGATTCTCTGGTGGCCCGAGGATGAGGAAGATTTTGCGGCATGGGTAGAAAAGGCAAATATCAACCCGGCGGTTGATCCTATCTGGATCAAGTATCCGCCGCAGTAATGCTGAAAAGATGTCCCACCTCCCTGGACGGGGGGTGGGATATATGGAAGCGGTTATTGAACTTATCCGGAATTTGATGCCGCATGGCGGGCCAAGGCGTTACATTCAAATAAAAAAATAAAGGGAGAATCGGCCATGCAACTTTTTTTCCAGCAGGCCTTGAACGGGATCATGCTTGGAAGCACCTATGCCATCGTCGCCCTGGGCCTGACCCTGGTTTACGGTATCCTCAATGTTCCCAATTTTGCTCACGGGCACCTTTACATGCTGGGGGCTTACGTAACCTTCTTTCTGATTACGCTCTATCATTTTGGTTACTGGCCGGCCCTGTTGGGTTCAATGGCGGTCCTGGCTGTTATCGGCATGCTGGTGGAGAGGCTTGTTTTTCGCCCCTTGCGAGATCATCCCCACATCAACTCATTTATCGCCGCCATTGGAGCCCTGCTTTTCATCGAGCACATGGTGATCAACATATGGGGCCCGCAGAGCTACCGCATCCCCAATCCCTACCCGGAACCGGTTGAGCTGCTGAATATGAGCGTTGTTCAGCAGCGGCTCATCGTGATCCTGGCGGCGGTGGTCCTGATCATTCTGCTGCAGCTGTTTATCAAGAATACAATTATCGGCGCCACCATCGAGGCGATGGCCCAGGATCGCGAGGGCGCGGCGCTGGTCGGGATCAACGTGAACCGGGTGGCCGCCCTTACTTTTGCCATCTCCGCCGCCCTGGCGGCGGGAGCGGCCTCCCTGGTGGCGCCCATCTTCATTATTTCTCCAACCATGGGCTCCCTCCTGGTGATGAAAGCGATGGTGATCATCATCCTGGGAGGGATGGGCAGCGTTCCCGGGGCCATCGCCGGCGGCTTTATTCTGGGCCTGATCGAAAGTCTTGGCGGCGGGTTCATCTCGTCGGCCTACAAGGATGTTTTTGCCTTCGGCGCGCTGGTCCTGATCCTGGCGATCAAGCCTACCGGGCTTTTTGGAAAGGAGGCCGGGTAGGAGATGAAATCTTTTATACAGAAAAACTGGTTCTACCTGTTGTTGTTGCTCCTGGCCTTGCTCTTTCCGGCCCTCGGGCCGGGCCGCCGGATCTACAACCTGGTTATTTTCAGCTGCATCTGGTCTATCGCCGCTCTCAGCCTGAACCTGATCCTCGGATACACCGGGCAGGCTTCACTGGCTCACGGCGCCTTTTTCGGTATTGGGGCCTACGGTGTCGGGATTACCACCCTTAAACTGGGCCTCTCTTTCTGGGTGGCCCTGCCCCTGGCGGCGCTGCTCTCCGCCGCCGTCGGTTTCGTCGTCGGATTGCCCACGTTAAGGACGAAAGGGTCTTACTTTGCCATCAGCACCCTTTCTTTCGGGGTAATTGTCTATATCGTCGCCGGTAACTGGATCAAGCTAACGGGTGGGTTTACGGGACTGCCGGGAATACCCCGCCCCGATCCGATCCCGCTTCCCCTGCTCGGGGAGATCAGCTTTGAGACCTCCGTCTCCCGTTATTACCTGGTTCTATTTTTTTTGCTGCTAACTCTCCTGGTAATGCGGCGGGTGGTTTACTCCATGCAAGGTTACAGCTTCATGGCCATCCGCAACAATGAAACCCTGGCCGAGGCGGTGGGGATCAACACTTTCAAGAACAAGCTGCTCTCTTTCGTGGTAGCCAATTTTTTTGCCGGTGTTGCCGGCGGCCTTTACGCTATCCAGATGGGTGCCCTCAGCCCCGCTGTGACGCACTATACTCTTACCTTCAACATGATCATCTACCTGCTCCTGGGAGGGGCGGCCACCCTGGGCGGTCCGGTTATCGGCGCTTTTGCCATCCCCCTGCTCATTGAATATCTGCATGCCATCGGGCACTACCAGATGGTCTTCTTCGGCGCTTTACTGATTGTCGTGATGATCTTTTTCCCGCGCGGTTTGATGGGCGGGCTGGATACAATTTGGGGGAAAGTTCAAAAAATCGGCCGGAAGAGTGCACGCAGCTGCCGGCAAGGGAAGGGCGGTGAGCGGGATGTTGCTGGAGGTTGAAGGTTTGACCAGGGATTTTGACGGGCTCAGGGCGGTGGACGGGGTTGATTTTCACGTGAACGAAGGAGAACTCCTGGCGATCATCGGTCCAAACGGCGCCGGGAAAACGACCCTCTTCAACCTGATCAGCGGCATGTGCCGCCCCACCGCCGGCAAAATAACCTTTCGCGGAGAAGTGATTACCGGCTGCAAGCCTTACCAGGTGGCGGCCAGGGGCATTAAACGCACTTTCCAGACCACCGCTCTCTTTGACCAGCTGCGCGTTTTTGATAACCTGGCCATCGGCCGCCGGACCCAAATCAAGACCGGCTTCTGGGATGCTCTCTGGCACACGCCGCGCTGGAAGAGGGAGCGGGATGAAACTGCAGCCCTGGTCCTGGAAACAGGCGCCTTCATCGGCCTGAAGGAGAAAATGTCAAGTCCCGTCAGCACCCTTACACAGGAGGAGCAGAAACGCCTGGCCATCGGGATTGCCCTGGCCGGCAAACCGGAGCTGATCCTCCTCGACGAGCCTACCGGAGGGATCAACCCGGCCGAG
>CAYFRE010000049.1:0-2151 GCA_964345455.1 uncultured Syntrophomonadaceae bacterium
CTCTGCGGGTTCCATCCAGTTGTTGGTCGGACCTGCGTCTTCTTTCTTCGACGTGCAGATATAGGTCAGATTCTCTGTCCTGGCCACATCGTTGGTTGCAGTCCGGTGATAGAGACAACCGGGCCACTTCTGTTCATTCAACCCGACCATCTCGCCGCTGGCCATGGCTTCTTTTTCCAGGGCTCTTTTCTGCTCCTCCGAACCGTCAATCCAGACGATCTCATCGGGTTGGCAAAGATCCGCCATTTCGGAAATCCATTTTTGCAGCGTCTTGTTGTTAATCATTTTTCAAACACGTCCCTCACTATTTGTATATGTTCTAAACATTACGAATGAGCTAATACATGGCATATCGGCTGCACTTGTTTATTTCTTATATGTATACAACATTAATCATTTAAAGGTTCCACAGTTCATTAAAATAATAACCTGAGAAAATAAATCCTTTTAAGGATCGATTAGACTTCATAACAGGGAAAAATAGAAGTCCCAGATCTGTTGGCCCCAGAAGACGACGATAAAATAAGATGCGGCGATAAACGGCCCGAAGGGTACGGGCGTCTTGCCGTTTTTTTTCCGGGATAGGATCAAAACAATGCCGGCTACCGCCCCGAGCAGCACCGCCAGCAGAAGGATAAGGAAAAGATCAAGCCACCCGGCCAGAAAACCAAGAACGGCGAGCAGCTTGATATCACCCCCTCCCATACCTCCCCGGCTGATCAGGGCGATGAGCATGGTAATCCCGCCTCCGGCAAGCAAGCCCAAAGCGGCATCAGCCCAGGAGATCTCAGGGTTGATCAGTTGCCAGAGCAGGGCCCAGGCGAGGATCATACCGGTAAAAAGATTGGGGATCTTCCGCCGCTCCAGGTCTATGGCCGAAACAATCAGAAGAATGGAAAACAGCGGAATATATTTTATCAGATCTAAAAAGAGACCGAAACGCCAGAGAGCAGCCAAAAACAGGGCGGCAGTCAAAAGCTCCACCGCTGTGTAGCGAACCGAGATCTTCACTTTACAGTAGCGGCACCGGCCACGCAAAAAGATATAACTGAAAACAGGAATCAGGTCGGCGGTTTGCAAAGTTGTATTGCAGTTAGGACAATAGGAGCGCGGCCGAATGATCGAACTCCCGATTTGATAGCGGTAGATCACCACATTGTAAAAGCTACCCAGGACCAGGCCGCAAAGTCCCATCCATATGTAAAAAAATACTAGTTCAATTTTCACCGGCTTCATCCTTTCTCTTTGTGTTGAATTTACCTACCTGGGAAATAAGGGTTTTACGGAGGGCGAGGCATGCCTCGCCCGGGGTGATGGCAATCTTGAACGCGACAGTTGGCTGCGATAACCGGTTCAGGTTCGACCTGCCGCCCGGCCCCCTACAATGACTGACTACAGGTTGTTGCTGAGGTAGTATTCCAGGATCCTTCCATCGCGCTGGAATATGCCGGCAATGAGGGCCACCCGGATATACATCCCGTTTCGCACCTGTCTCCAGTATGCCGCCCGCGGATCGCTGTCTACCCCGGCCGCGATCTCCTTCCGGCGGGGCAGGGGGTGCATGATGATCCCATCAGATTTCAGGAGATCCAGGTGCCGCTGTTGGAAAGAATAGCGCTCAATATCAATATCCACGCGGCATCCCTCTTCCTGATCCCATTCGTCCTGCAGGCGGGTCATGTAGATGGCGTCCACTTCGGGGATGACCTTCTCGAAATCATCCGTAACCTCGTAACGCGTTTTCTGGTTTTCGAGAAAAACAATGATATCTTCACCGATTTGATATTCTGGCGGCGCCACAAAATAGAGCTTCATTTCCTGAAACTGGGTCAACAGCTTGGCCAGTGAGCGGACAGTGCGCCCGCGGCGCAGGTCACCGACAAAAGCAATCTTTTTCTGCGCGACCCCGCCGCGGTGCATGAAGCTGCGCCGCAGTGTGTAAATGTCCAGCAGCGCCTGGGTCGGGTGCTGGTCCTTCCCGGAACCGGCATTGATCACGGGCACCGGGTGATCGGTTTTGTTGAGCAGGTAGGCGATCGTCTCGGCAAAATTGGCCCGCGGGTGGCGCATGATGATCAAATCGAAATAGAGGGAAAACGTGCGCACCGTATCTTCTTCAGATTCACCTTTGATCTCGGATGAAGTTTTGGG
>CAYFRE010000049.1:2161-14178 GCA_964345455.1 uncultured Syntrophomonadaceae bacterium
ATCGCGGACCTCGGCACACTTGATCCCCAGCATCTGGCAGGCGCTGTAAAACGAAAGAAAAGTCCTGGTCGAAGGCTGCACAAAGTAGAGCATCGCCCGCTTATGGTTCAGGGTGGAGGCGAGGTACTCCATGCCGGCCTTGGTCCGGGAGATCTCCCTGATCTTGTCGGCCAGGTCGCAGATCTCTTCTAAAAAAGCATGGTCGAATTGTTCAACGTTGAGGCAATGAAATATTCTTTCCTTCACTGTACTCACCCCTTTTTGAAATTGAGCCCCTCGCCCGGTAAACACAAATTAACTTTTAGCTGTTCAGTATTCTCCAGATTTAACGCATTTCCTGCCACGGCACCGGGCGCCGGCGACAAAAATTACCGCTACTATTTTCCCTTTATTATTGTATAATGTAAAGAGAACATATGTTCGCAGAGGGGCGGCGCCGGTGAATCAGCAAAAAATAATCTTTCTTGCCGATGCAGAATCATTCTATGCCAGCGTGGAGATCGCCCAAAATCCCTCCTTGCGCGGCAAGCCTGTCGCCGTCTGCGGTGATCCCGCTCTAAGACACGGGATCGTCCTTGCCGCCAGCAAGGAGGCAAAGGCTTACGGGGTCAAAACCGGACAGCCGGCCTGGGAGTGCCGGCGCCTCTGCCCCGGGATCATCTTTATCCGGCCTCACATGAACAGGTATCTCGAATATTCCCTGGAGATGACCCGCATTTTTGAGCGATTTACCGATCGCGTGGTCCCCTATTCCATCGATGAGCAGTTTCTCGATCTGAGCGGCTGCGAACGCCTCTGGGGAGAGCCCCGCGAAGCGGCCCGCCTTATCATCCGGCGGGTTTGGGACGAAACGGGGATCCGCTGCCGGATCGGCCTCGGTGAAAACCCGCTCCAGGCGAAGATGGCCTGCGACCGCTTTGCCAAAAAAAGAGCGGACGCCTTTTTTGAGCTGAACAGCGCCGGCTACGCGGCCCATGTCTGGCCCCTGCCCATCGGCGACCTCTTCGGGGTGGGGATGCGGATGGAGCGTCATCTTCACCGTATGGCCGTGCGCACGATCGGACACCTGGCCCGGCTGCCCCGCGAAATCCCAACCCGGCTCTGGGGCGTTAACGGACTGCTGCTCGGGCGGAACGCTCATGGGATCGACTACTCCACCCGGCAGCCCGGCGCGCCGGCTCCCCAGAAAGGGGTGGGTCACTGCGCCACCCTGCCGCGGGATTACGCCGCCCCGCAGGAGATCGAGGCGGTATTGCTCGAGCTCACCGAAGCGGTCTGCTTCCGGGCCCGTGCCCTGGGGAAGATGGGAACAACGGTTCATGTTTACTGCCGCAGCGCCGACTTCGATCACCCCTCCGGTTTTTCCCGTCAGAAAAAGCTGCCGGAACCGGCCTCCAGCGCCCCGGAGATCTACCCCACCGCGCGGCAGCTCTTTCGCCGCCACAGGGACGGCCGGCCGGTGCGGGCGGTGGGAATCAGGCTTGGCGGTCTGACCGACCGCCGCTGTTACCAGCTTTCCCTCTTTAACCGTCGCGAAGTCACGGATGCGCTCAGCGCCGCGATGGACGGGATCAGGGAGCGCTTCGGGCCGACCGCTCTTTTCAGGGCGGCCTCGCTGACCGCGGGAGGACAGCTCTTCACCCGCGCCAACATGATCGGAGGGCACGAAAGTTGAAAAAAAAACTCTACCACCAGTTTGTCTGCAGCAGCCTGATGCTGCCCGAGCACCGCGCCCGGCTGGCCCGGCACCGCCGGATCAGCACGCAGGGAACAGAGCACCGCCGCCCCGTGTTTGACGAGCAGCAGCAAGAACAGTTCCAGCGCCTCGTGGAGCAGTCCATGCATTCAGGCCTGCCGCTGAAAGTAACCTTCGTCGATAACGGGGGCTGCCGCACTCTCACCGGGGTGATCCCTGAACGGCAGCCCGATCCGGGCAGGCTCCGCCTGCAATCTGGAGACCGGGTGGTCACCGTCCCCGTCGCCGCAATAGTCCAGCTCGAAGCCGCTCCCTGAGCGGTTTAACGAATAACCGGCCGGAAAAAGAAACATCGGTTTCGAGAGAGATAAAAAACGAGATTCTTCGCTGCGCTCAGAATTCCACGTGATAAATAAAAGTTACCATCTCCACCGCAAAAAAGGGGTGCCCCGATCGATCATCCGCTGCAAAAAGCGGCGCAGAATGGTTTTGAACCGGCGCCTGGTATAAGGGATGAGCAGGAAAAAACCGCTCAGATCGGTGATCAGACCCGGCGTGACCAGTAAGAGCCCCCCGATGAGCACGCAGAGCCCGTCAAACAGTCTGTCTCCCGGGATGATCCCCTGCTCCAGGTCCGCGCGGATCTGCGAAAGAATGTAGAATCCCTGGGAACGGAGCAGCAGGGCGCCCAGCAAGCCGGTGCCCAGAACCAGCAGGATCGTGGAACCGCTGCCGATGACCTTGCCGATCTCGATCAGCAGCCACAATTCAACCAAAGGGAGCAGCGTAATCAGCAAGAAAAACCTAAACATATTCTCAGCTCCATCAAACCTGCCGGATACTTAATTTCCCGCTGTTTTAGTCTTTTCCTTTACCACGCCGGCTATCACTGCGGCAAGGTGCGTGGAGAAAGAGGTTAAAGAGCAGCCCGCGTCTTTCCTGCTCCTCCCATGTAATCTCGAGCATCGAAAAAAGCTCTCTCCAGAACGGTGTCTCATTGATCTGCGAGAAAAAGAGCGTTTCCGCCGGCTCCAGCCTTAAACGGCTCCCCGACCAGTTCACTCCGGGCCGGCGGGATATCTTTTTCTTGAGCAAACCCAAAAGCAGCGGTTGCAAAAAACTGGGCCGCAGCTCCACAGATAACCGCAGGTCGATCCGGTAAACGGAGCTGCCGAAGATAAATTCGAGCAGATGCGCCGCCACGAAACCTTTAAAGCCAAGCAGGCTGTATCTCCCCGAAAACTCGGCCAGGACGAAATCATCAACGATCCGGAAAGAAATCTTCTGCAAGAACCGGTATTGTTTCTTAAGTAAAGGAGCCGCTACCTTGTTCAGCAGTTCACCGGTAATCAAAAATTGGCCCATGAACAGCGCCATAGTCTGGATTCAAATCTCCGTTCCTGAACTATGATCCGTTTCTTTTTATAATACCCTCTATCTCCGGCAGGGCTCTCTCCAGGTCAGCCCGGGGAACATCTTTGTGGGTGGTAAACCGTATTTGGCGGATGCCAAAAGGATTTGCCAGTATGTCCCTCTCCCGCAAAGCCCTGCTAAAATCGGCTGCGTTCATCTTTTTCAATCCTGCCACAATAATATTTGTTTCAACCAGTTCGGGATTGAGGTCGATCCCCGGTATCGCGGCCAGTCCTTCGGCGAGGAAACGGGCGTTGGCATGATCTTCGGCCAACCGGTCAACCATCGTTTGCAAAGCAACGATCCCCGGCGCGGCGATGATCCCGGCCTGGCGCATCCCTCCCCCGAGGCGTTTACGCCAGCGCCGCGCCTGTTCAATCCAGCTGTGCGGGCCGGCAATAACCGATCCCACCGGGGCAGCCAGCCCTTTTGAAAGGCAGATCTGGACCGTATCGGCGCAGGCGGCAAACCTGCTCGCGGGCACTCCTGCAGCGACAGCCGCGTTGAACAGCCGCGCTCCGTCAAGATGCACCGGAACGGCATGATCCCGGGCCACCCGGCATATTGCTTCCATTCTCTCCAGGGGAATAACCGCGCCGCCGGCGCGGTTATGGGTATTCTCCAGGCAGATCAAGGCGGTGGGAGGGAAATGAATATTCTCGGCGCGGATCGCCTCCGCGACCCGGTCGGCTTCCGGGGCCCCTCGTTCGCCCTGGAGGGTCCGGAACTGCACCCCGGCCAGCGCCGATGCCGCTCCCGCTTCGTAGTAGAAGATGTGCGCTTCTTCTTCAATGATCACCTCGCTGCCCGAGCAGCAGTGCGTCAGAATGGAAACCTGGTTCCCCTGGGTGCCGCTGGTGACCAGGAGAGCATCCTCTTTCCCCAAAATTTCAGCAACCAGTTCCTGCAGCCGGTTAACCGACGGGTCTTCTCCATATACGTCGTCGCCAAGCTCCGCCGTGGCCATTGCCCGGCGCATCTCTTCAGTGGGTTGAGTAACCGTATCGCTCCGCAGATCTATCATATTTCGGCCTCCGCTATCTGTTTATTAATATATTACCATATACCCGCATAAAAAATTGGGACACCGGGGACGTACCTGTTTGTCCCACCTTGGGAGATGATATCGTTGCAAACATTACCGGTATCGCAGGCAAAAGGGAGTTGGGGCGGCGCATGGGCCGCCCCAACCTCGAAAGAACATTATATTTAAAACCGGGCCAGCAGGTCGGAAAGGTTCGGCCTGCCCAGCTCCTGCAGCTCGTATTTCACCCGCAGGACCGGCTTATCAATACGCATTACCCGGCGCAGGTCGATCGGGGTGGCAATGACCACCAAATCCGCATCGGAGCGGTTGATAGTCAGCTCAAGATCGCGAACCTGCTGCTCCCCGTAGCCCATCGCCGGTAAATAGGCGCCGATGTGCGGGTATTTTTCAAAAACCTTCTGGATGGTGCCCACGGCAAAAGGCCGCGGGTCCACCAGGGCGGTGGCGCCAAATTTCTTTGCCGCGATCACCCCCGCGCCGTATGCCATCTCCCCGTGGGTCAAGGTCGGACCGTCCTCCACAACCAGGACGCGCTTATCTCTAACATCATGTTTCTCTTCAATGAAGATCGGTGAAGCGGCCTCGACAATCACGGCCTCGCTGTTGACCCGCTGAATATTTTCCAGGACGGTGCCGATATCATTTAAACTGGCGGTCTCTTCCTTGTTGACCACGATCACATCGGCGAGCCGCAGATTTGTTTCTCCGGGATGATAGGTCAACTCGTGGCCGGGCCGGTGGGGATCTACCAGCGTAATATAGAGATCGGCTTCGTAAAAGGAGAAATCGTTGTTTCCGCCGTCCCAGACAATCACATCGGCTTCTTTTTCCGCTTCCGCGAGAATCCGGCCGTAGTCCACCCCGGCGTAAACAATCACTCCGCAATCAAGATGCGGTTCGTACTCTTCACGCTCTTCAATGGTGCATCTCCAGTGGTCCAGATCGTCATGACAGCCATAACGCTGGCAAGCTTGCACGGCCAAATCGCCATAGGGCATCGGATGGCGCACCACGACCACCTCTTTACCCCTGTCCCGCAGTATTTCACAGACCCGCCGGGTGGTCTGGCTCTTACCCACCCCGGTGCGGACCGCGGTCACGGCGACAACCGGCTTGCATGATTTGAGCATGGTAGATTTCGGTCCAAGCATCCTGAAATCGGCACCCGCAGCCATCACCTCTGAGGCCTTGGACATGACATAGTTGTGGGTCACATCGCTGTAGGCAAATAAAACTTCGCTGATATCATGTTCTTTGATCAGCGAAACCAGTTCTTCTTCAGGATAGATCGGAATTCCCGCCGGATATAGAGAGCCGGCCAATTCGGGGGGATACCTCCGCCCCTCAATATCGGGAATCTGCGTTGCGGTAAAAGCAATTACGCGGTAGTGAGGATTGTCTCTGAAAAAAAGGTTGAAATTATGAAAATCGCGCCCAGCGGCGCCCATTATGATCACACTTATACATTGATCCATCGTCGGCACTCCTGTTTTCGTATTTTTTGTTAAATAACCAGCGCCAGAATAGCCTTCTGTACATGAAGCCGGTTCTCGGCTTCATCGAAGACGATGGATCGTCGGTCATCAATCACTTCCTTGGATATTTCTTCACCCCGGTGAGCCGGCAGGCAGTGCATCACCAGAGTATCCGCTTTGGCCTTCTCCAGCAATGCGCTGTTGACCTGGTAGGGAGCAAATAACTTTACTCTCCTGGCATGCTCCTCCTCCTGCCCCATACTGGCCCAGACATCTGTATAGATAATATCGGCATTATTCACCGCACCGGCGGGGTCATGGTTGATCTCTATCACAGCGCCGCTGGAGGCCGCATCTGCTTTGGCCAGGCGGATAACTTCGGGATCGGGTGTGTACTCCGGGGGGCAGCAGATCGTAACATTCATCCCCACTTTCGCTCCGCCGTACATCAGCGAGTGGGCCATATTGTTGCCGTCTCCTACGTAAACCAGCTTGAGACCGGCCAGGACACCCTTTTTCTCTTCAATGGTGAAGAGGTCGGCCAGGACCTGGCAGGGATGAAGCAGGTCGGTAAGGCCGTTTATAACCGGAATGGCGCTGTAAGCGGCCAGATCGACCACATCCTGGTGCGCATAGGTCCGGATCATCAGTGCGTCGAGATAACGGCTTAACACCCTGGCCGTGTCGGGGATCGTCTCGCCGCGTTTCAACTGAAGATCGGCTGCGCTCAAAAAGAGCGCATATCCGCCCAACTGCCACATGGCCACTTCGAAAGATATCCTCGTGCGCGTGGAAGATTTCTGAAAGATCATTCCCAGGGTTTTCCCTTTTAGCGGCTGAAAGAGCTCGCCGGTTTGATTTTTCATTTTTAAATTTTTAGCCGTGTCAAGAATTTGCCGGACTTCTTCCCGGGTTAATTCATGAATTGAGAGGATATCTTTGCCTTTCATCTGGACAGCCATGCCGGTACCTCCGGTAACGAATTTGCTACCACAATGCAATTTTGAATGAAACTATCGGACCATATCTACATTCTTGAAGCAACCGCTAATTCCTTCTTTTACGAGAAAATAATTCTTTATAAATCATTTACAGATTTTTGACGAATTCTTCTCTTTTATATGGTTTACTTAGATAATATTAGCATCCTTTTCGGAGGGTCCATGATTAATCTGATCATAAGTATTGTGCAATATATTGTTTTCTGTTTCGGCATCTATTATCTGCTGCTGGCGCTGGCCGGTCTCTTCGGCAAGCGATGCCGCCGGGAACATCTACCGCAGAGCCGCTTCGCCGTAATAGTGCCGGCACATAACGAAGCTCCGGTGATCGGCAAGCTGATTGATAATCTCCTGGAACTTGACTATCCACGGCAACTTTATGATATCTATATCATTGCCGACAATTGCCGCGATCATACCGCCCGGGTGGCGCGCGATTCTGGGGTCATGGTTTGGGAACGCTTTAGCCGCAACCGCCGGGGGAAAGGTTATGCTCTTGCCGATGCCCTCGAGATGATCGGTTTAACCGGCGCGGACGTCTCCGCCCCTTATGACGCCGTGGTAATATTTGATGCGGACAACCTGGTGGCCTCCAACTATCTCCGGGTAATGAACAACCGGTTGCTGGAAGGAGAGAATCTGATCCAGTGTTTTATCGATTCAAAAAACCCGAATGACAACTGGGTTACCGCCGCTTATAGCCTCACTTTCTGGTACAACAACAGGTTTCTTCTCCTGGCCCGCTACAACCTCGGGTTAAGCGCAGCCCTGGCCGGAACCGGAGTCTGCATCTCGCGGGAGGTGCTCCGGGAAATCGGCTGGTCCACAACCACCTTGACTGAAGACCTGGAATACTCCATGCAGGCTCTGCTTAATGGGTACCGGACCGCTTTTGCCCTGGAAACCCGGGTTTACGATGAAAAACCGCTTCACTTCATCCTCTCCTGCCGCCAGCGCCTGCGCTGGGCCAGGGGGCAGATCAATGTGGCCATCCGCTACGCACCGGGTCTGCTGTTCAAAGGTCTCCGCAAGTGTAATCCAGCCCAGATTGAAGGCGGATTGCGTCTGTTGCAGCTTTTCGTCATCGCCGCCGGCGCTCTGCTTGGCCTTCTGGGCCTGCTGTTCCCGGAAATAAGCTCCGGATCACCCTATAGTTATTTAAGCTCCCATTATCCTTATATCGGCGTTGTCCTTGTTGCATGCCCGTACCTTCTTCCTCCCCTGACCATGCTGCTCGATAACCTGCCGCGAAAGCCTTTTTTTTTCTATCCCCTTTACCCTCTCTTCTGCGTTACCTGGATTCTGATCATTTTTGGATCCCTCTTCAGCTGGCGTAACCGCAGATGGATGTCCACCCGTCACAGCAGGGTCATGGACTACCGCGAGCTGAACTACGGCGGCTATTACCGCCGCCGGCCCGCGATGATTAAACCAAGACAAGCCCCCTGATATCTGTTAAGATTACCTTAAAAAGATACCGGAGAGGTAGATTCATGATGCCGGAAATACTGGTGATTGAAGATGATCCCCATATTCTAGCCCTGCTCAGGGCCTGCCTAGGTCAGGAGGGATATGATGTGATCACGGAAGAAAACGGTGTCAGGGGGCTGGCCCGCGCTCTGGAAGGAAAATTTGGGCTGATCATCCTCGACCTGATGCTGCCGGATAAAGACGGTTTTGCAATCTGCCGCGAGCTCCTCGCTGCAGGCAATGATACGCCGATTCTCATATTAACTGCACGGAGCGACGAGGTGGACAGGGTTCTCGGGCTCAAATTGGGCGCCGATGATTATGTCGTCAAGCCGTTCAGCCCGCGGGAACTTACGGCAAGGGTAGAGGCAATTTTACGCCGGGCCGGCAAGGTCAGGTCTGCGAACCGTCCTTCGCTGGCGGCCTCCGGGATCAGGATCAATCCGGAGAGCCGCGTGGTCACGGTGAACGAGAACCGGGTTGTTTTGACCCCGAAAGAATTTGATCTGCTCTACCAGCTGGCCGGCCGCCCCGGCCGCGTCTATACCCGTGAAGAGCTGATGGAGCTGGTTTGGGGGTACGATTACACCGGCAGCAGCCGCACCGTCGACGAGCATATCAAAAATCTTCGTCAGAAACTGAGGGAAGGCGGCGCCGTGAATCAGTGTATCCACACGGTATGGGGTGTGGGCTATAAATTTGAGGAAGGAAAGTAATGAAAATACTCCCTCCGAAAAGAATCTTTACCCGGTTGATGATCAGCTACCTGCTGGTTACGCTCGCGGTGCTGGTCGTGATCGCAATCATCTTCATAAACCTGATGCAGAAATATTTTTTCAGCGTCGAGGGTTTTCAGCTTGAAAGCCAGGGCGAAAAAGCAGCCTCTCTTTTGGAACGGCCTCTCCGGGAAAAAGATCTGGTGGCGCTTACCCGGCTGGCCGACACGATTGCTTTTTCGTACGATGTTTATCTCTGGGTAATTGATGCCGGGGGTTCCGTCATCACCGTAGCCGGGGGCGATCCCCAGAAGTTGGGCCTGCAGGTTGAAATAACGGAGATCTCGCACGTGCTCGCAGGCAACTTCATTACCAAGCAGATCACCGGTCCCGATTACAACAGCCTCATCCATATGACCCCTGTCCGCGAAAACCTCACTGCCGCTTACGCCAAAGAAATTCCCGGCGGCGAAGATGAGGAGGGACCAGTCATCGGGGCCCTGGCTATATGCCATCCTCTCGGACCGGTCACCGTGACTATCACCAGGCTTAAACGGCTGGTTTTCTATGCCGCCGGGGGCGCCACCATTCTGGCGTTATTTCTCGGATATTCGCTGTCGCGGAAAATGGCGCAGCCTCTGGAAGATATGAGCCGGGTCGCCCTGGCCGTTTCCCGGGGCGACTATCAAAACCGGATCAATTACAGCTCCGACGATGAGCTTGGCCAGCTTGCGGATACGCTGAATTTTGCCATCGAGCAGGTCGGGGCGACCATTGAACAGCAGCACCGGCTGGTAAAGATGCAGCAGGAATTTATCTCCGACATCTCCCACGAATTCCGGGCCCCGCTGACCTCGCTGCAGGGCTTCCTCGAACTTTTTAGAGACGGTAAATGTTCTTCCGAAGAGGCGGAAAACTACCTGGAGATCATGCACAAAGATACCGTCTTTCTCGGACGGTTGGTCCAGGATCTGCTGGATTTAACCAACCTCGAATCCCAGGGGATCACCCTTGAAAAAAGTAGGTGCAATCCGGAGATATTTATGCGCCATTTCCTGAAACATCTGAATCACACCGCCGCCTTGAAAGACATTACCCTTTCCCTGCAGGTGGGCCGGGATGTGCCGGATATCGAGGTGGATGAAATGCGACTTCACCAGGTCCTGGTGAACCTCGTGGAAAATGCGATCCGCTGCAGCCCTTCCGGATCGGAGATAACGCTGGCCCTGCAACGGGAAGGTGAAGGGGTTCTCCTGCAGGTTGCGGATCAGGGACCCGGCATTCCCGCCGCAGAGCTCCCGCGGATCTGGAACCGGTTTTACAAGGTTGACAAGGCGCGAACCCGTTTTGCTACCGGAACCGGCCTGGGTCTGGCCATTGTCAAGCAAATTGTCGAGCTGCACTGCGGCTGGGTATCTGCGCAGAGCGATCCCGGGCACGGTGCGGTTTTCAGTATCTGGCTGCCCCAAAAAGCGGAGGTTGGAAGTTAGAGTGAGAAGTTGAAGGGGATTAACACCCGGTCTGAGTTTCGAAATAATTCCCCTCCCGGGTTGTAGGGGCGAGGCATGCCTCGCCCTCACCTGGAGCTAAAAAAACATTACAGTATGCCCTGTCATTTAAGGTAAGCCAGGTGCTCACCGTGGGCATCGAAAAGATCGTCCGCCAGCGTCCTGATCTCGCTCAATTTCAACACGGCCCCCGCCAGGGGGTCAAGCTGGCAGGCATAGTATACGTACTCCCGCTTCCCTTCCAGCGCAGCCCTGACCGTCAGCTCCTGAACCGCAATATGCGGCCGGCAGAGAGCGGCCAGCTGCAGAGGCAGCTCTCCTGAAAATACAGGCTGGATCCCGTTGCGATCCGCCAGGCAGGGCACTTCGACGCAGCAGTCCCCGGGAAGATTGGGGATCAACCCGCTGTTGCGGACATTGCCGTAAATGGTGGCCGGACTGTTCAGCTCCATCGCGTGAATGATCTTCGGCGCATATTCATAACTCGGATCATGGGGCGGCAGCGGCAGCTCTCCGTGAGCGATCTTCTGATTCTTTATGTACAGTTCGTTCAGATCTTCACAGCGGCGGATATACTCGTTAATGGGGATGTTCAGCTCGGCGATCAGCTCGGCGTACGGGATGAAGTAAGGAACATATTCAGCCATATGCTCGCTGGACTCGGATACAAAGCAGCCGAAATACTTCATTATTTCAAAGCGGACCTTGTCGGAGCTGTAAAGCAGCGGGTCAGCTTCAATCATATCCCGGAGACGCGGGTAAATATCCCGGCCCTGGTGCGCAAGTTCGACGAACCAGCAGAGATGATTGATCCCGGCGGCCCGGTATCGCAATTCGTTGTAGGGAATCTCGGCATAGTTGGCCAGAAACATAGCCGTCAACTGGATACTGTGGCAGAGCCCGACCACCCTGACCGGAGCAGCGCGGTAGGCGGCCCATACATTCATCGCCATCGGATTGGAGTAATTGATCAGCAGGGCTTCAGGGCAGCGCTCTTCCATTGCCCGGCAGATCTGAAGGACCACGGGGATGGTGCGCAGCCCCCGGAAGACGCCGCCGATGCCGTGAGTATCGGCAATTGTCTGCTTGAGTCCATATTTGGCCGGGATCTGGAAATCGATCAATGTTGAGGTTATACCGCCGACCTGGACCATGTTGATCACGTAATCAGCCCCGGCAAGGGCTTCTTCCAGCTCAAGTGTCGCCTCAACCCGCGAGCGTGAACCTTTACACTCCAAACGGCGGCGGGCATAACCGGACGCCATCTCAAGGCGTTCCGCATCGATATCCATCAACGATAATACCAGTTCATCCTTCAGCTCGGGATAAAGCAGCAGGTCACCGATGAGGTTGTTGCAGAAGACCAGGCTGCCGGCCCCGATCATTGCTACTTTCGGCATAGGCAATCCTCCTCGATATCTTCTGGAAACACCTGTACTTCCCCGCTTCCTTTTTAAGGATGGAACCTCCGCCAGGGGTCTCTCTTGTTCAAAAAGAAAGCCTGTAAGAAAAGCAAAGTCCCAAGGGGGGTAGCCGGCGGGCCACTAGCAGATATGCGCCACATGCATCCCCGCATCGTCGAAGATCCTGGTCACACCGGCAATATCTTCCGTATCCAGCCGCAAGATAAGATAAACCCGGTTGTCGGAAAAACGCTGGACGATCGTTGATACTATGTTGATCCCCGCAC
>CAYFRE010000050.1:0-445 GCA_964345455.1 uncultured Syntrophomonadaceae bacterium
CTGGGGAGAGTGGGAGAGATCAACCGGATTGATACGGCGCTGATCAATATACTTAGCGAGAGCGGCTATATCCCGGTAGTCTCTCCTATCGGGTCCGGCCCCTCCTGGGAGAGCCTGAATATCAACGCGGATCATGCAGCCGGCGAGCTGGCCGGAGCGCTGCAGGCGGAGAAGCTGATTTTGCTGACCGATGTCGAGGGGGTCTACCGGCAGACGCAGGCAGGCTTGAGATTCATTTCCAAGATAACAGAGAATGAGATCCGCGACCTGGTGGCGGAGGGGCAGATCAACGGGGGGATGATTCCCAAGGTCGAGGCCTGCCTGAAGGCTTTGAACAAGGGCGTTGGCCGCACCCATATTATCGATGGCCGCCGGGCGCATGCTTTGATTTTGGAAATATTTACGGATGCCGGGATCGGAACGATGGTCACATTATAGAACGGTG
>CAYFRE010000050.1:455-1976 GCA_964345455.1 uncultured Syntrophomonadaceae bacterium
ACGGTGTCCCCGTGTTTCTGCAAGGGGAGCCGGGGTGATATTAAAAAAAATATTTGGTTGGCCGTATAACTGGCACGCAGAGGATCATTTTGGATTTTGATATTTAAAGAACCAATATGCAACTGGAGGAGAGCATGATGGCCGCAGTAGAGGAGCTGGAAGCCAGGTATATCATCAACACTTACAACCGGCAAGAAGATCGCACCCTCTTTCTGGTGAAAGGTGCGGGTTCCCGGGTCTGGGATAATAAAGGCAAGGACTATCTGGATTTTGTCGGCGGCCTGGCCGTTAATCTTCTGGGCCACTGCCATCCGGAGGTGGTGGCGGCGATCTGCAAACAGGCCGGGGAGCTGATTCATACCTCAAATCTCTACTATACCCGGCCGCAGGTCGAGCTGGCCCGGGTACTGGTGGAGCATTCCGCGGGGGACCGGGTATTTTTCGCCAACAGCGGCGCCGAGGTCAACGAGGCGGCGATCAAGCTGGCCCGCAAGTTTCATTATCCGCGGCGTCACAAGATCATAACGGCGCAGCGCTCTTTTCACGGGCGCACCCTGGCCACGGTTGCCGCCACGGGGCAGCGGAAATACCAGCGGGGCTTTGCGCCGCTGCCGGATGGTTTCTCATACGCTCTTTTCAATGACCTGGCCTCTTTTGAGCAGCTGGTGGACGGGGAGACGGCGGCAATCATGATCGAGCCGGTTCAGGGAGAGGGCGGGATCCATGTGGCCGCTCCCGCTTTTATCCGGGGGTTGCGGGAGCTTTGCGACCGCACCGGCTTACTGCTGATCTTTGATGAAGTGCAGTGCGGGCTGGGGCGCACTGGGAGGCTGTGGGCTTACGAACACTGGGGAGCGGCTCCCGACATTTTTACCACCGCCAAGGGGTTGGGGGGCGGGTTGCCCATAGGGGCGATGCTGGCCCGTTCCGGGGTGGCCGGGGTTTTCAAACCGGGAGATCATGCCTCCACTTTTGGGGGAAACCCGGTAGCCTGCCGGGCGGCGCTGGCGGTGTTGAACATATTGCTGGAAGAATCCTTCCTGGAGCAGGTGCATGACAAGGGTCAACTTTTTCTGGAGGGACTGCGCCGCCAGGTCTCGTCGTTTCCGGACCTGGTCCGGGAGGCGCGCGGCCTCGGGCTGATGGCCGCCCTGGAGCTGGGTGAGCCGCTGGCCGTGACGGTCCAGCAGAGATGCCAGGAAAAAGGGCTGCTGGTAAATGCTATCGGAGATCAGATTTTGCGCTTTCTGCCTCCCCTGAACGCCGGCGAAGCGGAACTGGAGCAGGCCCTGGCGATCCTGGAGCAGGTGCTGGCCGGACTGCTTGAACAGACATAAAAGGGGCCGCCCCGCTGCACCGGGGAGCCCCTTGGCGATTGCCGTTTTGATTACTTGCCGGCCTGCTCGGCGGCTTTCTTATCCTCTTCTTCCCGGAGGACGCGGCGCAGGATTTTGCCGACCATTGTCTTCGGCAGCTCCTCGCGGAATTCGACCAGCTTCGGCACCTTGTAGGCGGCCAGGT
>CAYFRE010000050.1:1986-9840 GCA_964345455.1 uncultured Syntrophomonadaceae bacterium
GGTTGGCCTTGCAGAATTCGATAACCTCTTCTCCGGTAAGCTTCTCCCCCTCTTTGAGAACAACGTAAGCTTTCAAGGTCTCCCCGCGGTAGGGATCCATGATCCCGGCCACGGCGGCCTCCAGTACTTTGGGATGGGTGAAGAGGACCTCCTCGATATCGCGCGGATAGATATTGTAGCCGCCGGCGATAACCATATCCTTTTTCCGGTCGACGATATAGGTATAGCCTTCTTCGTCCAGCTTGGCGATATCTCCGGTGTAGAGCCAGCCGTCGCGCAAGCTGTGCTTTGTCTCATCGGGCATGTTATGGTAGCATTCCATCACCTGCGGACCGCGGACGCACATCTCGCCGACTTCACCGATGGGCAGTTCTTTCTCGCCTGTTTCGATATCCATGATTTTAACCTCGGTATCGGGGAAGGGGAGACCGATACTCCCGATCACGCTCTTGCCGTAAATGGGGTTGCAGTGAGTTACCGGGGATGCTTCCGAGAGTCCGTAACCTTCAACCAGTTTGCCGCCGGTATTCTTTTCGAACTGCCGCTGCCCCTCCACCGGCAGCGGCGCGGCGCCGCTGATGCAGCTCCGGATCGACTTGACATTGTGTTTGTGCAGATCGGGGGCATTGTTGATCGCCACGTACATGGTCGGCACGCCGGGGAAAAGGGTTGGTTTCTCTTTGTCGATCGTCTTGAGCACATCTTCAAGCACAAAGCGGGGCAGCATCACCGCTTTACAGCCGGAAAAGAGCGGCATGTTCAGCACGGTGGTCATCCCGTAGCTGTGAAAGAAGGGCAGTACCGCCAGGACGATCTCCTTGCCCTCTGCAAGGTCTGTGCACCAGTGTTTTACCTGCAGGGCGTTGGCCAGAAGGTTGCGGTGCTGCAGCACGGCTCCCTTGGATACGCCGGTGGAGCCCCCGGTATACATGTAAACGGCCCTGTCCTCGGGCAGCACCTCTACCGGTTTCGGTATTTGGTCTTTCCTGGCGTTGATCAAATCCAGAAAAGCGTAATCTTCCGCGGCGAGCTTCACCCGGTCGCCTTCCTTTTTCTCCTTGGCCACGGTATAGAGAAAGCGCAGCATCCCGGGAAAGTAATCCTTGATATTGGTTACGATAATATTTTTCAGGCCGGTTTGCGGCTGGATCTCTTTGATCATATTATAAAACCGGGTCATGGTGATGATCGTCTCCGCCCCGGAGTCGTTGAGCTGGTAACTGAGCTCACGAGCCACATACATGGGGTTGCAGGGGACCACGATTGCCCCGATGGCATGAGCGGCATAGAAGGCGATGGGGAACTGGATACAGTTGGGCAGGTGAATGGCCACCCGGTTGCCTTTTTTTATGCCCAGTCCTTCGAGGGCGGCGGCGAAGGCATCGACCTGCGACAGGAGCTCCCGGTAGGTTAACACCCGGCCCATGAAAGAGACGGCTTCGTTGGACGCATAACGCCCGGCAGTCTGTTTAAACATGGTGTAAAGGGAAACTTTGGGGTAATCAATGGTGTGGGGAACTGCAGACTCGTAACTTTTCAACCAGTATTTTTCCATATTTCAGCCTCCTTTTCGAAGTATCATGGAATAATGTTAAGATATAAGTGATTAATAGAATATACGCACCTCCTTGGCATCAGGGTTGAATTCTTTGCTCCGCAACCGGCCGCCTTCAAGGCCGGTTTTCAAAACATTGGCGATACAACCGGGTGTAGTTGCCGTCAGGGTATAATATTCTGCACCATTTGGATAATTCCTGCAAGATGATATTTTCCGAAGATAAATTTTAAAAAAATTATTTCTACAATACTTTGATAAAAAACCACACAATCATTCCGATTTCCAAGATCAATTTAACAACAACTCCGCTCCAGAAACCGATCACCGCGCCCAATCCGGAACGCAGGGCGGTGTCGGGATTACGGGTAAAGATCAGCTCACAGAGCACCGCGCCGGCAAAAGGACCGACCAGCAAGCCTATGGGGAAGAAAAATAGTCCAACGATCAATCCCAGGAGGGCGCCAAAAACAGCAGCCTTTGAAGCGCCGAAATAGCGGCTGCCCAGAGCCGTGGCCAGGTAATCAACCCCCAAAACCGAGGCGGCAAGCAGCCCCTGCAGGAGAAAAAAGACCCAGTTCAGCTTTTCAAAACCGGTCATGAATCCGAAAATGAGCATGCCCAGCCAGATTAGCGGAGAACCTGGCAGCACCGGGGCGAATGTCCCCACGATGCCTGCCGCAAAAAAGAGGGAGGCGGTGATGAAAGCGGCGATGACCATTTAAGACACCTCTTCTTTAATCAATGTCTGATTGGGTTATATCATAACATATATTTTAGTATGGGCTGAAAAAAAACGGGCATGGTGAATATGACTTCTTTCCGGGGAGGCGGGTCATGAAAAAGCTGTTGCCGGCGCTGGTGAGTGTGGTTCTATTCTTGATCATATGCAGCTGTTCTTTACTGGAGCGGGGGCCCCAATCTTCTCCCGAGAAATTGATGGAGGCCTACCTGGAGGCTTTCAAAAAGAATGATTTCGAGACCATGTTCCGTTTTACCGATGAACTGGAGGACAGCGAGGATGAGCTGGCTCATTTAAAGAATTTCATCCAGATGATCGAACTGGAAAGTTACAGCATTGAACAGGTAGATTATCTTTCTGAAAGCGAGGCTGCGGTCAAAGTTTCCCTGACCCTGCGATTGATGGGGCATGCGAAGATCCAGACAGACAGCGTCAGGGTTGTGCGGAAAGAGGGAAAATGGTATATCCGGGGCGGAATTCTCGACGAGAAGCAATAAGAGTGTGCTCAACTGAGCTGGTGACAGGTAATTCGGAAGGGAAGGCCCGTGTCAACTCATACAGGAATCTTCCCGAAAGGCTACCGGCTCACTCATATATGGATCTTACCCTGAGCCCCGGTCCAGCCCGCTACCCCTCGGTAAGATTTCGTCGTGAGTGAGCCGATCTCCTTGGGTAAGATTATAAGTGAATGATCGCGGAGGCTTTTAAAAATGGGGCGATAATAGTATAATGATATAATGGGAGAGGGGGTCTGCAGCTTGGAAAATTGGCCGGAAATAGCGCTTGCTCATATCACCGACGCCCTTTTCATCACAGACGGGTCTCACAGTATCACCTGGTTGAACCGCAATTCCGAAGAGCTCTTCGGAATTGCTCTGGACGAGGTCCGGGGTAAACCACTGGCAGAGGTGACCGGTATTCAAAAGATATCTCCCCTGCTGGATGATCATTTGGAACGGAAAGCCTCCCGTGAATCTGTCTTTGAAAAAGCCGAGGTAACCATCAAGCACAGCGGCAGGCGATATTACTTCAAGATATCCGTATCCCCGGTTAAAGCTTCCGCCGGCTTTGCCGGAACGCTGGTCCAGCTGACCGACATTACCCGTTTTTACGAGATGGAGAAATTCAAGGATGATTACATCTCCATTATCTCGCACGAGTTTCGCACTCCCCTCACCTCGATTGTATTGGGCGTGGAGATGCTGAGGGAAGGGATGCTCGGAGATTTGAACTCCCGCGGTCAGGAGATATTTACGGCAATCGGCGATGATTGCCACCGCTTGACCAAGCTGGTGGACAACTTGCTGGAGCTTTCCCGGATCGAGTCGGGGACAATCTATGTTCAGGCCGAACCGGTCGATGCGGGAGACCTGGTCCGTGAAGCGGTGCGGCCGCTGCAGATACAGGCTGAAAAAAAGGGGATTGCCCTGATTACGGAGATTCCCGACGCGCTGCCCCCGGTTGCCGCTGACTTTAACAAGGCGGTTTGGGTTCTGACCAACCTGATTGGAAACGCCCTCCGATATACTGAAGCCGGAGGGACGATCACCGTTCAAGTGAAGATGGGAAGAAGGCGGCTCTTTTTCTCCGTCCGGGATACCGGGTGCGGCATCCCCGGGGAATACCGGGACCAAATCTTTCAAAAGTTCATGCAGGTGCGCGGTCCGGCAAAGAAAAGGGGTGGAGCCGGCCTCGGCCTGGCTATTGCCAGGGAGATTGTGACCGCTCATGGAGGCGAGATATGGGTTGAGAGTGAAGTCGGCCGGGGTTCAACCTTTACCTTTTCATTTCCGCTTTTTTGCCGGGAAGGGATGCTCGGTTAACCTGCAGCGCCGATAAAGAAGGAGGCAGTCACATGGGAAAACATATTCTACTGGTTGAAGACGAAAAAAACATTATTCTGGGTGTGCGCACATGCCTGGATGCGGTCGGCTACGAGGTCGAGATCGCCGAAAACGGGGAGATCGCCCTGGAAGCGGTGCGCCGGAGGAAACCTGATCTCATCCTGCTGGACCTGGTTATCCCAAAATTTGATGGATATGAAGTCCTTGAAAGCTTAAAAAATAATCCGGGAACCGGGGAGATCCCCGTGGTTGTCCTTACCGCCAAAGCAGGAGAAGAGGATCGTCAAAAGGCCATGGAGCTGGGGGCCGATGCCTACATGACGAAGCCGTTCAGGCCCCAGGAGCTCTGGGATATCCTGAAAAAATTTCTTCCGGACGATGAGATCCATTAGAAATGCTGTATGATACGGAGACTCCCCGAGGAATGCCTTTAGTTTTATGGCGGGTGAAAAGATGAGCGCCGGCTGCTGTGTTCCCCATAAAAGAAAAATCGTCATCGCTCCAAATTCATTTAAGGGTTCACTGGGCGCCCCCGAAGTGGCTGCGGCTATTACCGGAGGAGTTCGGGCGGCCTGTTCAGCCTGGGACGTTGTCCGGATGCCCCTGGCTGACGGAGGCGACGGAACCACGGCCTGCATTGTCAGCGCTACGGGGGGGAGCCTGTTCACGAAAAACGTCACCGGACCCCTGGGCGATCCGGTCGAGGGAGCCTGGGGAATTACCGGCGACGGCACTACCGCCGTTGTGGAAGTGGCTTCGGCGTCGGGGATGGCCCGCGTCTCCCGGCAGAGCCTGGATCCCATGCGGGCCACCAGTTACGGAACCGGAGAACTGATCCTCGCCGCACTGGAGAGCGGCTGCCGGCGGCTTTTCCTGGGGCTGGGCGGCAGCGCCACCAACGATGCCGGGGCCGGCATTCTCCAGGCGCTGGGGGTTGACCTGCTGGATCGAAACGGGCGCCGGCTTGGCCTGGGCGCTGCATCTTTGGAAGAGCTGTCACAGATCTCTCTTGAGCATCTGGCGCCGCGCCTGCGCGGGGTGGAGCTTCTTTTGGGATATGATGTGGAGAACTCCCTTTACGGCCCTGAAGGTGCGGCTTACATCTATGCGCCGCAAAAAGGAGCTCTGCCGGAGCAGTTGCCCCTGCTGGATCGGCGCCTGCGCCATTTAGCCGCCGTGGTGGAGAAGGATCTGGGCGTTCAGATCGGCTCTCTCCGCGGCGGGGGAGCCGCCGGCGGGATCGGCGCGGGACTGGCCGGGATTCTCGGGGGAAAGCTGGTCCCGGGGGTGGAAGAAGTTATGGAAATCGTAGGTCTGCGCGCCCTGCTTGAATCAGGCGAGGCCGGCCTGGTAATTACCGGTGAGGGCGAAATCAACGCCCAGTCGCTTTACGGGAAAGTCCCCGTGGGGGTCTCCCGCCTGGCGAAGCGCTGCGGTGTTCCCGTCCTGGTTCTGGCGGGCGCGGTAAAGCTGGACCCCGAGGCGGCCCGGCGCGAAGGGATCACCACGATGCTTTCCATTACTGACAGCCCTCTTTCACTGGATGAGGCCATGGCGCGGACCGCGGAACTCCTGGAACGCACCGCCCGGCGGGCCATGGAGCTGGTGCAGATCAGCCTGCAACTATAATGAGAGGGCGGGCGAGGCATGCCTCGCCCCTACGAATTTAAACGCAATTTTTATCTAATAATTTTCATCTAATCCGGAATATTTTCCGGGACAAGTGGTCGAAACTCCAACTTCCAACCTCCAGTAGCCGTAGGGGCGACCCACCGGGTCGGCCCAAACCAATACCTGTAAACAAAACAGATACCGATGCCTCGCCCTTACAATTTGGAGGCATCCTGCGTTTTTTCTAGGCGAGGGCGTTTTGCAGCAGCTTCACCAGCCTCATAGCCTCTGCTTCCCCGCCGGGGTGAAACACTGCCGCTTTCACGGCGCTGAAAATCCGTCCGGCTGCTTTTTCAAGCTCCAACCGGCCCAGGCGCTTGCTTTCCCCGGCGGCTGCCACTCCGGCGGAGAGCTCTTGCAAACCGGCTGCAAGGGCCGGATAATCAGGCTGCAGCTCATCCCAGGGAAGCTTGCCCCAGGGCACCTCTTCCGCCTGCAGGGAGCTGCTCAGCGCCGGGTAGCGCCGCTCCATCTCGCGCTGCAGCTTCTCCAGCGAGCCGCGGTTGATTGCCGCATCAAGGATATGGCCGGCTTTTTCAATGGCCTCCCGGCCGCCCTCCATGCGATCCACCAGCACGTAGATCGCGCTGACGCTTCCCCCGGCTTCTTCCACGGCGGAGGCGGCGTTCAAGACTGAGGCGCCGGTGGTCAAAACGTCATCCACGATCACTGCCCGCATGCCGCGGTAGAAGGGGCCTTCAATCCGCGACCTGGTACCGTGGCCTTTGGTCTCCTTGCGGACAATGAAGGATGCCAGGGGGGTGAAAGCCGGCGGGGTCTCCGTCCTTTTGGCCCATATTTCACTGAGGGCGGCCGTAGCGGCGGCGATGGGATCGGCACCCAGCGTAAGGCCTCCGATTGCTTCGGCCCGGACCCGGCGCTGCTGCAGTGAAGCAAGGATATACTGGGCCGTGGTGCAGAGTCCTTCAGAAGCCATTGTCACCAGCTTGCCGTCGATATAGTAACTGCTGCGGCGTCCTGAAGAAAGAACGAAACTGCCGGACCGGTAAGAGTAAGTATAGGTTAACAGGAGCAATTTGTGCTGCAGTTGGGCAAGGGTTGGGTAATCCATTCCGGACCTCCTCAATTATGCTGATAGCTTTCATTGTATTATAACATTATTACCGGATTACCGGCTCGCTTTGCCCGGCGGCATTTATTCATCCAAGCAAGGTGAGAAGTGAGAATGCCCTTTCTCCCACCATGGAACTGACAACAGAAAGAAGGCCCGGTTCTTTCTCTCACTTCTCACTTTCCTTTGCTCACTTCTCGGTCGTGGCTTTCTTTAACTCCTCCTCCCTGAGGACACGGCGCAAGATCTTGCCGACCATTGTTTTCGGTAGTTCCGGGCGAAACTCGACCAGCTTCGGCACTTTGTAAGCAGCCAGGTTGTCTTTGCAGAAGGCGATCACCTCTTCTTCGGTCAGCGTTTCGCCTTCCTTGAGGACAACGTAGGCCTTCAGCGTCTCTCCGCGGTAGGGATCGCTGATTCCGGCGACGGCAGCTTCCATGATCTTGGGATGCGTGTAGAGGACCTCTTCAATGTCACGGGGGTAGATATTGTAACCGCCGGCGATGACCATGTCTTTCTTACGGTCGACAATATAGGTATAGCCTTCTTCATCCACCCTGGCGATATCGCCGGTGTAAAGCCATCCGTCACGCAGGCTGTGCTTCGTCTCATCGGGCATATTCAGGTAACCTTCCATCACCTGGGGCCCCCGCACGCAGAGCTCTCCGATCTCTCCAACCGGCAGCTCGTTTTCACCTGTTTCTATGTCCACGATTTTCATCTCGGTGTCAACGATAGGCAGACCGATGCTGCCCACATTGTTTTTGCCGTAAATGGGGTTGCTGTGGGTTACCGGTGATGATTCTGAGAGGCCGTAACCTTCGACCAGCTTGCCTCCCGTAACTTTTTCAAACTGTTGCTGCACCTCCACCGGCAGCGGAGCGGCGCCGCTGTTGCAAACCCTGATCGATCGGACATCATAATTGTGCAGATCGGGAGCATTGTTGATCGCTACGTACATTGTCGGCAC
>CAYFRE010000050.1:9850-13682 GCA_964345455.1 uncultured Syntrophomonadaceae bacterium
GCTTTTCCTTATCTATTGTCTTCAAAACATCAGCAAGCACAAAACGAGGCAGCAGAACCATCTTGTTGCCGGTCAGTACAGGAAGATTGAGTGCGGTAGACATGCCGTAGCTGTGAAAGTAGGGCAGCACGGCGAGGAAGACCTCTTCACCCTCTTTCAGGTCGGTGCACCACGCTTTCAACTGTACGGCATTGGCCAGCAGGTTGCGATGCTGCAAGACGGCGCCTTTGGAGACGCCCGTGGAGCCGCCCGTATACATGAAGACAGCCCGATCTTCAGGAAGCACCTCCACAGGCTTTGCTTTTTTCCCCTTGTGTTTTTTGATTAAATCAAGGAAGCTGTAATCATCGGCTTCAAGTTTAACCCTGTCACCCTCTTTTTTCTCTTTGGCGACAGTGTACAGAATGCGCAGCATTCCGGGGAAATAATCCTTGATGTTGGTGACGATGATGTTTTTCAAACCGGTATGGGGTTGCAGCTCCTTGATCATGTTGTAAAACCGGGTCATGGTAATGATTGTTTCCGTATTCGAGTCATTCAGCTGGTAGGTAAGCTCGCGGGCAACATACATGGGGTTGCAGGGTACGGCGATAGCGCCGAGTGAAAGAACGGCATAAAAGGAAATGGGAAACTGCGTGCAGTTGGGCAGGTGAATGGCCACCCGGTCTCCTTTTTTGACTCCAAGCGATTCCAGGGCGGCGGCGAACTCCTTTACCAGGGTTAAAAACTCGCTATAGGTTATGACATGGCCCATGAAAGAAACAGCCGGCAGCTCTCCAAAACGGGCGGCACTGTCCTCCAGCATTTGGAAAAGAGAGATTTGCGGATATTCAACACTGTGAGGAACACCCGGCTCATAATGCTTCAACCAGATTTTTTCCACACGATCTCCTCCTCTTCGAATAATAATTAAACTGACTTGCCTGACGGATTTAAGGTTGCCGGTGCAATGCCCTCCTTTCACTGTTAATAAGCCCATCCTGCCGCTAAAAAGGCGCATCGGCGTCACCGGGGTTACTGCGGTATATCATAATATTCTCTATTATATAGATAATTCCTTTAATAAAATAAATTCCACCAACATGGTTAAGTTTTACCCCTTCCGCAAGGCTGAGTGTTGGTTTTGTTGAGTTAAACATTAAAATGGGTTATAATGTGTGGGAGGACGGAGCCCCTGCGGACGGTTAAGCTTCATGGGGGAACCGCGGTTGTTAGATGATGAGAGAGGGTGCCCCAGCTTGATTCCGGTAAAGGTTAAAGAGGTGGTCCTGGACCCCGTGCAGAACCCACTGCTTCTGCTGGTGGATATGGATGAGACGATGGTCCTGCCCATAGGGATTGGCTTTTGGGAGGCCCAGGCGATTGTGCTGAAACTGCAAGGACATATCCCGCCGCGTCCCATGACCCATGATCTGTTTAAAACATTTTGCGATCGCCTTGATGTTACCGTAGAGAAGGTGGTCGTTAACGACATCAAAGATAGCACTTTTTATGCCGGGGTCTACCTGAAAACATCAGGTGGAGCTCTTCTACTTGATGCCCGGCCCAGTGACGCCGTGGCGCTTTCATTAACCGTGGGCTGCCCGATCTTTGTCGACAAGAAAGTGATCCCGTATACCGTTTCAATCAAAGAGTTGATCGAAGAGCAATCTTCTGAACCGACCGGGTTCGGTGAACCTGAAGATAGCGGCCCGCTGGTACACTGATTGGATCATGCTGCGGATCGCCAAGGGAGTGATTCCGGTCCGGGTAGCTGTTTGCATCCTGGAAATCCACATTCCAGAAGCTGCTTCGTTAAAAAAGAAGAGACAGGTTGTCCAGAGCCTGGTTAAGCGTTTGCGCAACCGGTTCAATGTTTCTGTGGCCGAAGTCGGCTGCAATGATCTGTGGCAGCGCTCGGAACTGGGGGTGGCCGCTGTCTGCCGGAACAACGGCAGCGCCAGCCGGATCATGGAGAAGGTGTTTTCGTTCATCGAGCAGGAGGACAGGGTCAACATTATCTCTTCGAAAACAGAGGTTTACTAGTATAATCAATCCGGATATTATTTTTAGGGCTGAACCATGATCAGGATAACGGAGCTGGCCCAGAAGCAGGTTGCAGAGATTCTGCGGGATGGTGATATGGCCGTTGACGCCACTGCCGGAAAGGGGCGGGATACTCTCTTTCTGGCCCGCCTGGTCGGCCCCCGCGGACGGGTCTATGCTTTTGATATACAGCAGGAGGCGCTTGAGGGAACGGCGGCGCTATTGGCCCAAAATCACATGGTGAAAAGAGTCACCTTGATCAGTGCCGGACATGAAACAATGGCTTCTCATGTCGAGGGACCGGTGGCTGCGGTGATGTTTAATTTGGGGTACCTTCCCGGAGGAGACCGCTCCATCGTGACCCGCCCGGAGAGCACCTTGCGGGGCCTGGCTGCAGCCTTGCAGCTGTTGAGGCCGGGCGGCCTGGTGTCTCTGGTACTTTACCCCGGCCATGCGCAGGGCCAAAAAGAGAAAACTGAGCTTCTGAATTACTGCAGCGGTTTGAACAGCTCCGGCTTCGGCGTTATGCATACAAGGCTGCTCAACCGGGGAGAGGTTCCTCCGGAGCTGCTGATGGTGATAAAGTTTGGAAATTGCCTGCGTTAAATGTTTTTTACTAACTCAGTTTGTCAGCTGGGCAAGGAAAGGCTGAGAGAGTCAAATGAATTCTCGCAATGTCTCCAAAACGGTGATCAAGCGTTTACCGGTTTACCTGCGCATTCTTGACAACCTGATTCGCCGGGATGTGGAGATCGTCTCCTCGAGGGAACTGAGCCTCGAATCGGGGTTCTCCGCCGAGCAGATCCGCAAAGACCTCGCATATTTCGGCGCCTTTGGAACCAGGGGGACCGGTTACAACACCAACTTTCTGCGGGAAAAGCTGTTGAAGATCATCGGCCTGGATCAGAAAACAAAGATCATCGTCATCGGTGCAGGGCACCTCGGCACCGCCCTGACCCGCTACAATGCGGTGAAGAACCCTTATGTTGATATTGTGGCCGCATTTGACCGGGACCCGCATGTTATCGGCCAAAAAATATACGATATCGAGGTATTGCCCTTTGAGCAGGCATACGGAATTATCAGGGAACATAACATTAAGGTAGCGCTGATCACGGTGCCTGCGGATTCAGCTCAGGAGGTTGTCGATGAAGTGGTCGAAAACGGGGTCACGGCGATCTTGAATTTTGCCCCGGCAAAGCTCCACGCCCCGGAGGGAGTTCATATTCATAATTCCGATCTGACCATTGAACTGCAAAGCTTGATCTACTACAGTACTGCCGAAGAAGAGCGCCTTTCCCGGTTGAAGCAGGGAGCTGAAGAGGCCAAATCGCAGAAGATGCTGAAGCTTGAATGATGACTCGTTCAGAATGCCCATACCACGATAAATGAAAGCATTGCTTTAAATATAGATCCTTCGCTTGGCTCAGGACGGGGTCCTTCGGGCTTCGCCCCCAGGAATGACAACAATGGGGGACTTTCATGGCAATGACATGGAAGAGCGCGGCCTCATTGATAAAAAATACGCCTTCGCCGTGCAGGCGTGTTGACTTTTTGAGATCATTTGTGTATACTGATCCTGCACGCGGAGCTGTGGTGTAGCGGTTAACATGCCGGCCTGTCACGCCGGAGATCGCGGGTTCAATTCCCGTCAGCTCCGCCATTTTTGCCGAGATAGCTCAGTCGGTAGAGCAGCGGACTGAAAATCCGCGTGTCCCCAGTTCGATTCTGGGTCTCGGCACCATCTTTGCGGAAGTGGCTCAGTGGTAGAGCATCGCCTTGCCAAGGCGAGGGTCGCGGGTTCGAA
>CAYFRE010000051.1:0-13655 GCA_964345455.1 uncultured Syntrophomonadaceae bacterium
GGGAGAACAACGATGCCGCGGCGGTCTCCCCTCGTCTCACCAGCTGCGCCTCGGGTAAAGAGGTGATTGTCTCGCGGGGTCAGCTGGTGGAGATCGGCGGTTCTTTCCGTCTCCCCGAGGTGATGGCGGCCAGCGGTGCCCGCCTGGTTGAGGTGGGGACTACGAACAAGACCTACCGGCGCGATTACGAGGCGGCGATTACCGGTGATACTGCCGCCCTGCTCAAGGTCCATACCAGCAACTATCACCTGGTCGGTTTTACCGCCTCGGTTGATGCCGCTGAAATGGCCGATCTGGCGCATGCCCATAACCTGCTGGCCGTTGAAGACCTGGGCAGCGGTGTGCTGCTCGACATAACCAGGTACGGCCTCCCCCCTGAACCGCGCGTTCAGGAGAGCATCGCCGCCGGGATGGATCTCGTTACTTTCAGCGGGGATAAACTGCTCGGAGGACCGCAGGCGGGAATTATCGTGGGGCGGCGCGAGCTCATTGAAAAGATCCGCAGCAACCAGCTGGCCCGGGTGCTGCGTGTCGATAAACTCACGGTGGCGGCGCTCGAAGCCACCCTTCGTCTTTACCTCGATGAAGAGAAGGCGGTGCGGGAAATCCCGATCTGGCGGGCCCTGACAACACCCCTTTCCCGGTTGCAGGGGCGGGCCGAGACCCTGGCCGCCCGGCTGAGAGATCATTTGGGTGAAGCGGATGTCGAACTGTTGAAAGGAAACTCCCGGATCGGTGGAGGCGCCCTTCCCACGGCGGAGCCGCCCACTGTGCTGATATCTTTACGGGTTCCCCGGGTGGACCCGTCCGTTCTGGCCGGGCGTCTGCGCTGCGGCAACCCGCCGGTGATTGTGCGGCTGCAGCAGGAGAGGCTGCTGATTGATCTGCGCGCTGTTGAGCCGGACCAGGACAAACCGCTTCTGAAAGCCCTCGCCGGCGCCCTGGAAGAAGGGCAGCCGTAAGCGGTTGTGGCTCTATTTGGCTCTATTCTCCGGCTCTCCGGAAAACCCTTTCAAGATAATCATGATTTAGGAAGGCTGATTTGTTTTGGAACATCTGATTATCGGAACCGCCGGGCATGTGGATCACGGAAAAACCGTTTTGATCAAGTCTCTTACCGGGATCGATACGGACCGCCTGCGGGAAGAGAAGAAACGGGGAATCTCCATCGATCTCGGATTTGCCCCCTTTGAGATTCCCGGCGGACGCCGGGCCGGAGTTGTCGATGTCCCCGGCCACGAGCGCTTTATCCACAACATGCTTGCGGGCGCCGCCGGCATGGACCTGGTTCTGCTGGTGATCGATGCCGCCGAGGGGATGATGCCGCAAACAAGGGAGCATCTGCAAATATTGCAGCTTCTGGGCGTGCGGAAAGGGATAGTCGTGATCACCAAGATCGATCTGGTCGATGATGAATGGCGGGATCTTGTTCAGGAAGAGGTCGCCGGCGAACTGAAAGGAACATTCCTGGAAGGAGCACCGGTACACGCGGTCTCCGCCTTTACCGGCGAGGGGATTGCCGGGCTGAAAGAGCTGATCGCATCGGCAACCCGTGACCTCTCCCCCCGGGATTCATCGGGGCCGCTGCGGCTGCCGGTGGACCGTTCTTTCACTATCGCCGGCTTCGGCACCGTGATTACCGGAACGCTGTTCAGAGGCAGCGTACAGGTTGGCGACAAGGTGGAAATAATTCCCCCCGGCCGGGAAGCCCGCGTGCGCAACATCCAGGTTCATGACCGTGATATGCCCAAAGCTCTGGCCGGGCAGCGGGCTGCTTTAAACCTGGCCGGCATCGAGAAATCGGAGGTCCGGCGCGGCAGTGTGGTTGCCTCGCCGGGTTTCTATCAGACCACGCGGCTGCTCGATGCCTCGCTTACGCTTCTACCCGGCGCTCCCCGCCCGCTCAAAAATCTGGATCCGGTCCACTTTTTTCTGGGGACCGCCCGCGTGGTGGCGCGGCTGCTGCTGCTCGATTGCGAGGAGCTACTGCCGGGTGAGAAATCCATCGTCCAGTGCCGCTTGGACCATCCCCTGGTGGCTGACCGGGCCGACCGGTTTATTGTCCGTTCATATTCCCCCATGACCACGATCGGGGGAGGCCGAGTGCTCGACCCCGCTCCCTCGCGGCACCGCCGTTTTCGCCGTAATTCTTTCGCCTACCTGGAAGAGCTGGAGCGCGAACCGGCGGCGGGGGGGGACGAGGCTTTCATTTACCGGAAGCTGGAGGAGCTACTCATCGCCGGCCCGGCCCGTCTGGCCAGGGAGGCGCGCCTGGACGGGGCACAACTCCAGGATATTTTGGAGAGACTGATTCAAAAAGGGGTCATCGAGAAACTCGGCGAAAGCTACCTTGCGCAAAAAGTTCTGGAAGAATGGCAGCTTCGCCTGCTGCACAAACTGGAGGATTATCACCGCCATCACCCCCTGCTGCCCGGTATTTCCAGGGCGGAATTGAAGGCGGCCCTGCCCGGAGCCCTGGACCTGAGGGAATATGACCTCTTTTTGGCACGGCTGCAGGAGCGGCGGCAAATTATGCTCAAAGGAGACCTGGTCAGCCTGGCCAGTTTCGAACCGCAACCATCCATGGAGGAGCAGGCGCAGCTCGATCGTTTGAGTGAGATATATGCCGCGGCTCGTTTCCAACCTCCCGCGGTTAAAGAGGCGCTGGCCCGGGCGGGGATCGAAAGCCGTCGCCAGGAGGATTATTACAGCTACCTGGTAAGCTGCGGCCGCCTGGTTAAAATAAATGAGGAGCTTTACTTTCACCGGGAGACATACGGCAAAGCCCTTGATCTGCTGCGCCGTCATTTTGCCGCATCCGGAACACTTACCCTGGCGCAGTACAGGGATCTTAGCGGCAGTTCGCGGAAGATCGTTCAGCCCCTGCTGGAGCATTTCGACCGGCTCAAGCTGACCCGCCGCGTCGGTGATCACCGCGTCCCCCTGAAACTGCAAAACCCAGATTAGTTAACACGGAGCCAGGCACCGGGTTAACTAACTCCCGGACAGACAGGGCAGGAGGAGGTGTCAAATTGAAGAAAAAGGAGATCCGGCTCACGGAGATGACCACGAGTGCCGGGTGAGCGGCCAAGATAGGGCCGGGAGCCCTGGCACAGGTCCTGTGCCGTTTACCGTCCATTGACGATCCCGCTTATCTGAACCGGGACCAGCATTATGCCGATGCCGGTGTTTACCGCCTCACTGACGAGACGGCGCTGGTGCAGACTGTCGATTTTTTTACCCCGGTTGTTGATGACCCCTATCTTTACGGTCAGATTGCGGCGGCAAATGCTTTCAGCGATCTCTATGCCATGGGAGCAAAACCGCTTACGGCTTTAAACCTGGTCTGTTTTCCTGCAGAGAGGCAGCCCTTGCAGATATTGGAGGAGATTCTTCGCGGCGGATCTGATAAAATTATAGAAGCAGGAGCGGTCTTGATCGGGGGGCACAGTGTGGAGGATGCCGAACCAAAGTACGGCCTCTCCGTGACCGGGCTGGTGAATCCGCGGCGGATGATCACCAGCGGCGGCGCCAGGTCCGGGGATTTGCTCTTTTTGACAAAACCGCTTGGCAGCGGCATAATCACCACCGCGATAAAAGGGGAACAGCTCAGCGAATCAGAAGCGGAAGAGACCTTGCGGGGGATGGCCGCCCTGAATGACGCCGCCGCGGCGGCGATGGTTGAGGCCGGGGCCTCTGCCGCTACCGATATTACCGGCTTCGGGCTGCTCGGCCACTTGAATGAAATGCTCATTGCCAGCGGTGCCGGCGCCAGTATAAAGAGGAAAGCGGTCCCGCTCTATTCACGGGCAGAAGAGATGGCTGCGGGGGGATTTATTCCCGGAGGCGCTTATCGAAATATTAGCCATTTTGGAGAAGCGGTCGATTGGGTAGGACCGGAACAGGAGAAAGAGGACTGGTTAACGATCCTTTTTGATCCCCAGACTTCGGGGGGGCTCTTGATTGCCGTGCCCCCGCAGCATGCTGAAGCGCTGCTGGCAGGCTTAAAAAACAGAAAGCTCAGGGGGTTTTATATTGGTGAGATCAACGGGGATAGAGCCGGGAAGATGACCATATCCTGAAGTTCAATGCTCTGCCTTGCTGCTTTTCATGACTTCGAGGATTAGCAGATCAAGCTCGGTGCTTAGTTTCAGGGCATCACCGTTGGTGATATCTTCCTGCTTATGCAGCTGTTCTCTTAAGATTTCAATCTGCCGGTGGAGGCTGCGTCTAGTCTTCCACTTTCCCAATCATTTTCACCTCAAGAAAAGGATGGTAAATATGTTTATTCGACATAAATATGCGAATACCTTTTTTTCACAAGGAATATTTTCATAATAATACAATCTTCCTCCATATATGTAATCCATTCATGGGGGAGATTAGATAATTTAGTAAACAAGTCAACAGATTTTGCGCCTGTACCGGGCTTTAAAATCGGAAGTTAACAATAATATCAGATATTGTTAACTTCCAATTAGCCGTTCCGGATATTCTTATTGACCACTGTTCAAGGCGATTAACAAGATCTCTGCGGCAGGTTCCGTTTCCCCACCAATGCAGTGATTTATGGATACCTCGGCCTCTCGCAGGATCTGCAGCGCTACTTCATTAAGCTCGGCGGGGCGGAGTTTTTCAGCTTCCATGGCCGGCCACCTCCCGAATTGGTTAAAGGTTATTTTACCCGGCTGGAAGCTGCCTTATTCCCTTGCTACAGGTCAATAGTTGACAGATGTAAAATATTTTAAAACTTATTGTTTCCTGGCAGGATTTAATATGATGAATGTCGAATGTTTAAGACTGTAGGTTTGTATTGACATATTAAAGAATATTTTCTTAAAGTTCAAAAGGGGGTTGATGGTCAGACCATTAATAACATTTCCATTTCGGCGGCCGGTGAACGGCTGAAGAAAAATATTCCATTGATGCGGGGTATGAAGATGACTTCCGAAAACCAAACTTTTGCTGAAAAGTTTGACCTGCTGGGTTGCATTCAGTGCGGGCGGTGTACCGGCGGTTGCCCGGTGACGGTGCGGACAAATTTGAATGTGCGCCGTTTCGTCTACGATGCTTACAATGAAGAACTGCTGGACGAACTTTCCAGAGTGACGGAGATCTGGGATTGCACCGGCTGTCATACCTGCGCGGTCCGCTGCCCGAAAGGGCTGAAGCCGCTGGAGGTATTGATCGGCCTGCGTTCGCTCGTCGTCGAAAGCGGTAAAACCCAGCCCACGGTAAGGGATGCCCTCGAATCTACTTTTCGTGAAGGGAATCCCTGGGAAAAGCCGAGAGCAACCCGCGGCGATTGGATGGAGGGATTGAATGTCAAGGTTGCCCGGCCTGATCAGCCGGTAGAGAACCTCTTCTTTGTCTGCTGCACCATTGCTTACGATCCGCGCGTCCAGATCATTGCGCAAAACATGGTCCGCCTTCTGAATAATGCGGGTGTGGATTACGCTTTTCTCGGCGAAGACGAGTCCTGCTGCGGCAGCGAAGTATTCACCCTCGGCGAAGAGGGCCTCTTTGAAATGATTGTCGAAGATAATACCGAAATTCTTAATGAATACCAGGCTGACCGGATCGTAGCCCTCTCACCGCATTGTTTTACCACTTTCAAGACCCACTACCCCGATTTGAACAAGCCGGTGCTCCATTACACGGAGCTGCTGGCCGAGCTGTTGGAGCAGGGTAAACTGGCTTTCAAAAACGGCCTTTCCAAGAAGATTGTTTTTCACGACCCCTGTTACCTCGGAAAGCAGGGCGGTGTTTATGATGAACCCCGCCGCCTGCTGAAAGCGGTTGAAGGGGTGGAGCTGGTTGAATTTGCTCGAGCCCGTGAACGCAGCCTCTGCTGTGAAGGCGGGGGCGGGAAAATGTGGGTGGAGTCGGAATCCAAAGAGGAGCGCCTGGCCGAGACGCGGGTTAAAGATGCCCGGGCTCTCGGGGCGGATATCGTGGCGGTGGCCTGCCCCTTCTGCCTCCTCACCCTGGAAGACGCCGTGAAAGCGCTGGGATACGAGGAGGAGATGCGGGTGGCCGAAATCATGGAGCTTTTGGGAGAGTTAGACATAGAGCAGGAAAAAACAAGGTTCGCTTAGGAGGTGGATGATTAAATGAAAATTTTTACCTGCATCAAGTATGTGCCTGATACTTCGGAAGCGGAGGTTAAACTCAACCCGGAGGGCACGGCGGTTGACAGCAGCCGTTTCTCCTTTGATATCAACGATGCCGACAACTATGCGGTGGAAGAGTCTGTTTTGATCAAAGAGAAACATGAAGGCAGCGTTACCGTGGTCTCTATCGGGCCGAAGGAATCGGATGTGATGATCCGCATGGCCATGGCCAAGGGATGCGACAGCGCCATCCGGATCGAGGACGAGCGCATTGCCGCTCATGATCCCTTGATGGTGGCCCGGGTCCTTGCCGGGGCGATCAAAGGCCAGGATTTTGACCTGGTCCTTACAGGCTGCATGGCCAATGACTACGGCCAGGCGGTCACCGGGGTGGCCCTGGCTGAAATACTGGGTGTCCCCCACGCCGCTTATGTCAAAAAAGTGGAGATCGAAGACGGCAAGGTCAAAGCGCACCGCGAACTTGAGGGCGGGCTGATGGAAGTGGTCGAGATCACGCTTCCCGCAGTTCTGACCATCCAGACGGGGATCAACGAGCCTCGCTACGCTCCCATCCGCGGCATCCGCCAGGCTCAGAAAAAAGAGCTTAAAGTAGTCAACCTGGACGATCTGGGTGTTGCCGCCGGAGATGTTGGCGCTGATGCCTCCCGGATCATCCTGGAGAAACTCTATATCCCCGTGGTTGAATCGAAAGCTGAAATAATTGAGGGCGACCCCGATGAGAAGGCTGAAAAACTGGCTTCGATTCTGGTTAAAGGAGGTCTGGTCTAATGGGTAACGTCTTGGTGCTGGCGGAACACCGCCAGGGAGAGTTACGGGATATTACTTTTGAAATGCTGGCGCTGGCCCCTTCTGTAGCCGGAGCACTGGGCGGCGAAGTGATGGTCCTGCTGCTTGGCGGCGGCGTCGACAAAATGGCCGAAAAAATTGCCGCTTACGGAGTCAAAGTTCTGGCAGTGGACGATCCCCTGTTTGCCGACTACAACTCCGACAAGTATCAGAAAGTGCTCTCGGCTTTGATCGATGACTACAAGCCGAAACTGGTAATGCTCGGGCAGACCGCCCAGGGCGTGGACCTGGCCCCGGCGCTGGCCGTGGAAAAAAATCTGCCCTTTGTGGCCGATATCGTGGGCCTGGATGTGGAAGACGGCGTTCTCAAAGCCACCAGGCAGATCTATTCGGGCAAGGTCAATGCCCAGATCACTTTCAAGCCGGCCGATACCTGCCTGGTCACGGTCCGTGAAGCCGCCTTTGAGGCCCCGGACCCGGCCGCAGCCGGCACGGTGGAGAAGATCGAGTCACCGTTGAAAGAAGATCTTGATTACCGCAAGTTCTTGGAATATATCGAAGCCGAGGTCGGTGATGTCGATATCACCCAGTCCGAGATCCTGGTCGGCATCGGGCGCGGGCTGAGAGAAGATAAGAACCTGCCTGTCGCGGAGGAGCTGGCCGGGGTGATCAAAGCCGACCTCTGCGGATCGCGCGCCGCCTGTGATGCCGGCTGGCTGCCCACCGACCGCCAGGTCGGCACCTCGGGCAAAACAGTCAAGCCGAAGCTCTATCTCTGCATGGGCATCTCCGGAGCCTTCCAGCATATTGCCGGGATCAAGGGCGCCAAAACAATCGTCGCCATCAACAAGGATCCCAATGCGCCGATCTTTGCGGTGGCGCATTATGCCATTGTTGACGACCTGCATAAAGTTGTGCCGAAGCTGACCGAAAAATTGAAGGAGCTGAAGGGATAACGCCGCTGCCTGAAGAGAGCCTTCAGCAAGGCTGAATCTCTGTGGGAGGATGAATAACCAGATGACGGAAAAACCGAAACTGGGCGTCTATATCTGTCACTGCGGGATCAACATTGCCGCTACCGTCGATGTGGAAGCGGTGACGGAATACGCGCAAGGTTTACCGAACGTTGTGATTGCGCGCAACTATGCTTATATGTGTTCCGACCCCGGGCAGCTCCTGATCAAAAATGATATCAAGGAAAAAGGGCTGAACCGGGTGGTGGTGGCTTCCTGTTCGCCGCGCATGCACGAGCCCACCTTTCGCAAGGCTCTCCAGGATGCGGGGCTGAATCCCTATTTCCTGGAGATGTCCAATATCAGGGAGCAGTGCACCTGGGAGCACGAGGACAGGGAGGCGGCCACGGCCAAGGGGCACAAAGTGGTCGCCGCCGCCGTGGCCACGGTGCGCCTGCTCGAGCCGCTGACTTCGCGGGAGGTGGATGCCGAGCCCTCCGCCCTGGTCATCGGGGCGGGCATTGCCGGCATCCAGGCGGCGCTCGATATAGCCGATGCCGGATTCAAGGTTTACCTGGTGGAGAAGAGCCCCTCTGTGGGCGGGCGGATGTCGCAGCTGGACAAGACCTTCCCCACCCTCGACTGCTCCGCCTGCATTCTTACCCCGAAGATGGTTGACGCCGCCAGCCACCCGAACATTGAACTCCTGGCTTACTCCGAGGTGGAGGAGGTCAGCGGTTTTATCGGCAACTTCGATGTCAAGGTGCGCAAAAAGGCGCGCTATGTCGACGTGAACAAGTGCACCGGGTGCGGTGAATGCGCCAAGGAATGCCGCCTCGCCGGCCGCTTTCCCAATGAATTCGATGAAGGGCTGGGGAAGCGCGGCGCGATCTACCTGCCTTTCCCGCAGGCGGTTCCGGCAAAGTATACCATCGACGCGGAGAAATGCCTCTACCTGACCCGGGGCAAGTGCGGCAAGAGCCCGAAATGTGTCGATGCCTGCAAGGCCGGGGCCATAGATTTCGAACAGAAAGATGAAATTGTTTCTTTCAAGGTCGGCGCCATCCTGGTGGCGACAGGATTCGATGTTTTTGATGCGGCTAAAAAACCGGAGTACGGCTATGCCGATTATCCCAACGTGATCACCGGCCTCGAGATGGAGCGGCTCGTCTCCGCCTCCGGGCCCACCGGCGGGAACATCGTGGTCAATAACGGAGAAGAGGAGATCACTCCGAAAGAGATCGCCTTCATTCAATGCGTTGGCTCCCGCGACAAGAGCGTGGGTAACGAATACTGCTCCCGCGTCTGCTGCATGTATACGGCGAAGCAGGCCCACCTGGTCAAGGATAAAATTCCCGGTGCCAGGGTCAGGGTTTATTACATTGACGTGCGCGCATTCGGGAAGGGTTTTGAAGAATTTTACGATCGGGTCCGCCGCGAGGGAGTCCGCTACGTGCGGGGCAATCCCTCGGAGATCTTCAAGCGGGGGCATAAGCTGGTGGTCAAAGTTGAAGACACCCTTACCGCCACTCCCCTCGAGGACGAGGTCGACCTGGTGGTGCTGGCGGTAGGCCTGGAGCCCCGCGGTGATGCCCGCAAGGTCATTGACCTGCTGCGGCTCTCCCAATCGCCGGACCGCTTTTATCTGGAGGCGCACCCGAAGCTGCGCCCGGTCGATACCGCCACCGACGGCGTTTTCCTGGCCGGATGCTGCCAGGGGCCCAAGGATATTCCCGATACCGTGGCCCAGGCCAAAGGGGCCGCCGCTTCGGCCCTGATTCCGCTGGCCCGGGGCAAGGTGGCCATCGATGCCCAGGTGGCGGAAGTCAACGAAGCCACCTGCCGGGGCTGCGGCTTCTGTGTTTCCATCTGCCCCTACACCGCGATTGAGCTGGTCACGGTGAACCGGATGGGCCATATGGTGGAGGTGGCCCGGGTTAACGAAGCGCTGTGCAAAGGCTGCGGTTCCTGCTCGGCCGGCTGCCTATCCAACTCCATTCAGCCGAAGTCCTTCCGGGACCGGCAGATATTACCACAAATTGCGGCATTGGGGGGGATGAGATGAGCGAGCAATTTGAACCCAACATCGTAGCTTTCTTGTGTAACTGGTGCTCTTACGCCGGCGCAGACCTGGCCGGAACCAGCCGGATCCATTACCCGGCAAATATCAAGATCATCCGGGTAATGTGCTCCGGCCGGGTAAATCCCCTCTACGTGGTCAATGCCCTGCAGCAGGGTGCAGACGGGGTGCTCATCTCGGGATGCCATCCCGGGGACTGCCATTACATGGAGGGTAACTTTTACGCCCGGCGCCGCTTGAAGCTGCTCAAGGAGCTCCTTGAATTTATCGGTGTGGACCCGCGCCGCTTCAATATGAGCTGGGTCTCCGCATCGGAAGGTCACAAGTGGAAAGAGGTCGTGGAAAAAGCAGTGGAAGATGCCAGGGCTGCCGGGCCGTTTGACCAGTTCAAGCGCCGGCAAATTGGCTGGTGAGGAGGGGAAATTGATGGATTTAAATAAAATACGTGAAACTGCGGCCGGGATTGTCTCCCGGGACGATGTCAGGTATCTCATCGGTTGGCGCCGGGGCACTTTCGGCTACCGCGTAGCGCCTTGCTTTATTGAAGACGCCGCCGAAGTCGAAGAGCTGATCTTCTCACCCCTCTGCATCTCCAACCTGGCCACTTATCTTACCCTGGTCGAGAAGTTGCCGGTTCCCCGGGGAGAGGAGCCCGATCAGCGTAAAATTGCCCTGCTGGTCAAGGGCTGCGATAGCCGGGCGGTCAACCAGCTGCTGGCAGAAAAAGGAATCAAGCGCGACCAGGTTGTCGTGGTCGGCCTGCCCTGCCCGGGAATGGTCGACCGGAAGCTGCTTGCGGAGAAATATCCGGAAACAGAAGCCCCTGTGGAGATCAGGTGGAACGGGGATGATTTTCTGCTGGTCAACAACGGGCAGGAAACGACCGTGCCCCGCGAGGAAGTGCTGGCGGAAAAATGCCGTCTTTGCCGCTATCCCAACCCGGTGATCAGCGATATCACCGTCGGAGAACCGGTGCAGCCGTGGGCGCCCGAGGATGACAGCGGGGTGGCCGGGATTGAAGCAAAAAGCACGGCGGAACGGTGGGCCTACTGGGAGGAGCAATTCTCAAAATGCATCCGTTGCTATTCCTGCCGGAATGCCTGTCCCCTGTGCTACTGCGAGGACTGCATCCTTGACCGCCTCGACCCGACCTGGGTCAACCGCGCCGTTAACTTTTCCGAGAATACCGCCTTTCACCTGGCCCGGGCCTTTCACCTTGCCGGACGCTGCATCGAGTGCGGCGAGTGCGAACGGGTTTGCCCGGCCGGTATTCCCCTTGGAAAGTTGAACCGGAAGCTGGCTAAAACGGTGCGTGAAGAATACGGGTTTGAACCGGGGCTGGATCCGGAGGCTGAACCGTTCCAGGCCGGTTACAAGCCTGAAGACCCGGAGGAATTTATTTTGTAGAGGTGGGTGAGAGCAAGATGTCAGCAATGCTGTTGCATAAAGATAAATGGTCCGAGTTTACCGGGAAGCTTTCCGGCAAAAACCTCTGGGCGCCGGCCTTGCAGGGCGGGATGAAGAAATTTGCTCCCGTGGCGGAGGGTGAAACGGTGCACTTCGATAATGATAACACCACGGTGTCTCCCAAGGCGCTGCTCTTTCCCCAGACGGAGACGCTCTACCGCTTTTCAGAGGGGCAGGCAGACCTGGAGATTCCCGGCCTCGATGAAGAGATGATCCTGCTGGGAGTGCGCCCCTGTGACGCCCGCGCTATGGCGCTGGTGGAGAAGCTCTTCCGCTGGGATTTCGAAGATCCCTATTACCTGAAGCGCCGTGAACTGAGTACGCTGATCGGGCTGGCCTGCAATGAGCCCGGTCTGAACTGCTTCTGCACTTCGGTGGGAGGAGGACCGGCTTCCCCGGAGGGGCTCGACATCCTGATGGTTGACCTGGGAGAGAGCTACCTCTTGGAAGTGGTGACTGAGAAAGGGAGAGCGCTTCTTGAGGAGTACAAAGATCTGCTCGAAGAGGCCGGCGCTGATGCTCTCCAGCAGAAGGAGCGGGTAGAGCAGGAGGCTGCTGCAAAAATCAGGCGCAGCGTCGATCCGGAGGGGATTCCGGAGGCGCTGCCCGGGTTGTGGGAAGATCCGCTCTGGCAGAGGGTCTCTGCAGCCTGCCTGGGCTGCGGGATCTGCACTTATCTCTGCCCCACCTGTCACTGCTTCGATATTCAGGATGAAGTGGAAGGTGACGCGGGCCGGCGCTGCCGGATGTGGGATTCCTGCATGTTTGCCGAATACACGAAGCACACTTCGGGGCACAATCCCCGTCCGACCCGCCGTGAGCGGACCCGGAACCGGATTAACCATAAGTACTCATATTTCGTCGATAAGTTTGGAGTGATCGCCTGCGTCGGATGCGGGCGCTGCTCCACCCTCTGCCCGGTCAATATCGACCTGATCGACATTCTAAGGCAGGTGAAGGCGGCGCGATGAAAAATCACGTAAATCCTTATATTCCCTATACCGCAACGGTAGAGGAGACCTGGTATGAAACCGGCGGAGAGCGCTGCATCAAGACTTTCAAGGTGGTTCTTGACGATCCGGACGTCCGCGAGAGCTGGAGCCACCGCCCGGGCCAGTGCGCCATGATCGGGGTGCTCGGCGTGGGCGAGAGCATGATCTCCATCTCCTCCTCGCCTACGGAAGAGGGTTTCTTACGGTTTTCAGTGATGAAGGCCGGCAAGGTCACCTCGGCGCTGCACCAGCTCGAGGCGGGTGACCGGATGACCGTGCGCGGCCCCTACGGGAACAGCTTCCCGGTGGACGACTGGAAAGGGAAGAAAATCCTCACCGTCGGCGGCGGGATCGGCCAGGCCCCTCTGCGCCCCATCGTGGAGTATGTCAAGGCCAACCTGAAAGATTATGCCGGCCTGACCACGATCTACGGCGCCCGCACCTCGGGGGATCTCTGCTTCAAGCAGGAATTTGCCGAGACGGCGAAAATCGAAAGGGTGAACTGCCACCTCTCGGTCGATATCGAGGAAGAGGGATGGCCGCATTATGTCGGCTTTGTGCCTTCGCTGCTTATGGAGGTCAGCCCTTCGCCCGAGAATACCATTGCCATTACCTGCGGCCCGCCGATCATGATCCGCTTTGTCCTGGAAAACCTGAAGAAGCTCAACTTTGCGGATGAGCAGATCTATACCACCCTGGAGAACAGGATGAAGTGCGGCATCGGCAAATGCGGCCGCTGCAATGCGGGGAACCTCTACGTTTGCAAAGACGGCCCCGTTTTCAGCTACGCCGTCTTGAAAGATGTCCCCGAAGCATTCGCCTAAATAAAAAGTGGGACACCGGGGACGTACCCTGGTGTCCCACTTTACTTCTTCCGGGACATCAGGGACGATCCTTTCTGTCCCACTTCAAGTATTACTTTCCCCTCTTATACCCTCGTTCTGATATTTCCTCATGAATAGTATGCTGTTCGATGGGACAAACAGGTAAGTCCCCTTTGTCCCAGTCTACTTGTTTGTCATCCTGAGCCCCTTGTTTGTCATCCTGAGCGAAGCGAAGGATCTCCAGAACGGACAGGATCAAAAAACAAAGCCCCGCATGCCGTGATATGGTAAGCGGGCATGCTCAGGATTACAACTTCTGGTCTATTATTCTGGTCTATCAAAAGGCGGACTGTTTTAAGGCTTCATTGCCGGAATTACGCATTGCCAGGTATCAGCTTCCGGGTCCAGGACCGGTTTAA
>CAYFRE010000052.1:0-13133 GCA_964345455.1 uncultured Syntrophomonadaceae bacterium
GGCCAAAAAATACAACAGCCTGCTGGAGACGATCAAAAAGGCAACCCTCATCGGGACGATCATGTGTACCGTTTTTGCCCTCCTCTTCTATACATTTTCCGATTTCTGGATCAGGGTTTTTATCAACGATCCTACCGTGATCGAACTGGGAGCAAAAATCATCAGATCATTTGCCCTGGCCATGCCCGTTCTGGGGATCCAGATGCTCCTGATGTCCATGTTTCAATCCCTGGGCAAAAGCGTGCAATCCCTGGTGATCGCCCTGGGCCGGCAAGGTCTCTTCTACATCCCCTTCCTGGCCATCTTCAGTTCAACATGGGGCTTTAACGGGTTCATCCGCGCCCTGCCGGCAGCAGATGTGGCCACGACGCTGCTTTCAGCAACCCTCTTTCTATTTTTAAGAAAAGAATTTCAATCCCGCCGCCTCGAGAGAGAAAGAGCCGTGACCCTGGAGGAATATGGCCGGGAGCTCTGCGGATCCTCTCCCCGCGGAGATCACCGGTAGGCGGCCCCGCTGTCCGGATCAAAAAGGTGCAGCTTATCCCGCTCCAGGTGCAGAATGATCGGGCCGCCGGGATGCGCTGCCGTCTCCGGGTTCACCCTGGCCACCAGGGGCAACTCGCCGATCCGGGTATAGAGAATCACCTCCGCGCCCAGCGGTTCGGTCAACTCCACCTGTGCCTCGATAAAAGTCTGCTCCTGCCTGGCAGGGATGAAAGCGCTGTCCTCAAGGTTTTCCGGCCGGATCCCCAGGATCACCTTTTTCCCGGCCAGATTGTTTTTTTTGATAATCTCCTGCAGCCTCATTCCGGCCGCAATGGAAAAGTGAGAAGAAGTCAATTGATGCTCATCGGTAATCGCCACCTCGACCAAATTCATAGCCGGGCTGCCGATGAAGCCGGCCACAAAGAGGTTGATCGGCTGCTGGTAGATCTCCCGGGGCGTCCCTACCTGCTGTACCTCTCCCCCCTGCATGATCACGATCCGGTTGGCCATGGTCATCGCTTCGGTCTGGTCATGAGTAACGTAGATGATGGTGGAGCCCAGGTCTTGATGGAGCTTGCAGATCTCGGTGCGCATCTGCACTCTCAGCTTTGCGTCGAGATTCGAAAGCGGTTCGTCCATCAAGAATACCTTGGGGTTGCGCACAATGGCCCGGCCCAGGGCCACCCGCTGCTTCTCACCGCCTGAAAGCTGCTTTGGTTTCCGGGTCAGAAGCCCTTCAATGGATAAAATTTTCGCTGTCCGGCGCACCCTCTCCTCGATTACTCTCCGGGAATACCTCCGCAGCTTCAAGCTGAAGGCCATGTTCTCATAGACATTCATATGCGGATAAAGGGCGTAGTTCTGAAATACCATGGCGATATCCCGATCTTTCGGGGGATCGTCGTTGACCAGCCGGCCGTCGATATAAATCTCTCCTGCGGTGATCTCTTCCAACCCGGCAATCATCCGCAAAGTAGTGGTTTTACCGCATCCCGACGGCCCGAGCAGAACCACGAATTCCCTGTCTTCAATAGTTGCGTTTAGTCTCTCTACGGCCACAACTTCGTCAAACCTTTTGCTCAACTCTTTCAACACTACCCTGGCCATTGTAAAACCTCCTTGAAACATATTCCGTTATCCAAATTGAGAGGCAGAACCTCCCCGGCGCTGTCGTGCCCCCTATCTCTCCAGTGTCACCGCTACCTCGCAGGAGCTGCGGCCTGCCGCCGGCGGAGGAATGACCCTGGAGGCGATCTCTTTGCCGTCAACGGTTATCCGGGCTTTCCCCTTGCAGATACCCCGCGGCTTTTTCACTTCGATGCGATACCTTGCTCCCCGGAAGGTCCTTTCGGCAGTATAGCCTTCCCAATCTGCCGGGAGGCAGGGATCGATCAGCAGCCCCTCCCAGGCCGGCCTGATCCCCAGGATCCAGTTGACAAAAGCGCGCCAGGCCCAGGCGGCGGTGCCGGTCAGCCAGGAGTGACTGCCCCGCCCAAAGCGGGGATGATCCGGCCCGAAGATAAACTGGCAGTGGACATAGGGCTCCACGCGGTAGAGCTCCGCCCCCGCGCTCCTGGCCGCCCGCGGCGGCAGGATCTGGCGGTAATAGCGGTAGGCCAGGTCTCCCCGGCCAAGCATCGCTTCAGCAATGATGGCCCAGGTATGGGCATGGCAGAATATGGCCGCGTTCTCTTTCAGCCCGGGCGGGTAGTTGAGCAGGGAGCCCACTCCCCGGGGGAAAGAACGGTAAGCTGGATGGAGCAGCTTCAGGCCGCGGCCGGTATCGAGATGCTCCCGGACCGCGTCCATGGCCTTCCGCCCTCTCTCCTCGCCGGCCACCCCGCTGATTACCGCCCAGCTCTGGGCATTGAGGTAGATCATCCCTTCATCATTTTTATCCGAGCCCAGCGGCTCCCCCGCATCATTAAAGGCCCGCAGATACCACCGGCCGTCCCAGGCCACCGCGTTAACAGTTTCCCTGATCGAACCGGCCAGTCCGCAGTAGCGCCGGTTCTCCTCTATATTTCCTGTCAATGCAGCCATTTCGGCCATCTCCGTTGCCACCAGGTGTAGTTGAAAAGCCGTCCAGACACTCTCGCCCCGGCCCTCCCTATCCACCTCGTCGAGACAGTCGTTCCAGTCCGCGTGAAACATCCGGGGGAGGCGGCGCGGCCCCAGGTTTGACAACGTGTAGTCGACGGCCCGGGCCAGGTGCTCGTAGACGCTGCCGCTGCCACCGTCGACATAGGGGACCACCTCGTCAAGGATACCGTGGTCGCCGGTCTCCTTGATATAGCTGCTGACGGTATGGATCAGCCAGAGGTGATCGTCCGAGTAGCGCGTCGGATCCCCATGCCCCAGCACGGGGAAGAAGAGGTGGTAACTGTGCCCGCCGGCGTACATATTGGCGGCCAGCAGCCTGATCTTCTCCCGGGCCTCGCGGGGAGCGGCGTGCAGCACTCCCAGGGTGTCCTGGCAGGTATCGCGGAAACCGATGCCCCGGAAGGTGCCGGTATGGAAATAAGAGGCATACCGCGACCAGTCGAAGGTGATCCGGCACTGGTACTGGTTCCACACATTGATCATCCCGTTGGCCTCACCATCCGGCGTCTCCACCCGGAGATGGTCCAGGTATTCCCGCCAGCGCGCTCCGATCCCGGCCAGCTCCCGTTCTACCGCCTCTGGAGAGTTGTATTTCTCTACCAGGGGGACGGCGCTCTCCCGGGGCTCCGCGGTGATGCCGAGAATGATGCGCACACTTTTATCGCCGTATGGGGCCAGCTCCAGGGGAAGCTGCAGCGAACCGGCGGCGTTGCCGCCGGTCACCTTTGAATTCCGGCTACTCCCCTCTTCAACCGCCGCGGGATTATTTTCAGAGCGGTAGGGGCCGATAAAGGCCTCCCGGTCACAGTCAAAGCCGGCCACATCCTCGCCGGCCGAAATGAAAACTCTACCCAACCCATCCACGCTGCCGGGCTTGAAGAAGCTGTAGTAGATGGCCCGGTCTTCCCGGCAGTAATCAGCCGTGGCAAAGTAGTGCAGGTTGGGATGGCTGATAAACTCTTCCATGGCATCAAAGAGAGCGAACTCGACGTAGGTAAAGAGCTGCAGCCGGCGTCTTTTCCGGCCCAGGTTATGCATGGTAAGCTGCCATATTTCCAGGTTATCCGCCAGGGGAACAAGATAGAGCAGCGACGTGAGGATATCCTCGTTAATCGAGATGATCCCGGTATAGCCCAGGCCGTGGTGGCAGCGCCACCGCTCCGGCTTTCTCCCCACCGGCTGCCAGGTGGGACTCCAGTAGAGCCCCGAATCCGCATCGCGCAGGTAAATGTAGCGGCCCGGGCGATCCGCGGGAACACTGTTGTAGCGGTAGCGGGTCAGGCGGCGGTAGCGAGGATCTTCAAAGAAGCTGTAGCCCCCTCCCAGGTGCGAGATGAGCGCGCAGTAGCGGCCGTTGGAAAGATAGTTGATCCATGGCAGGGGGGTATCGGGCCTGGTAATAACATATTCTCTTTCATTATCCAGGAAATATCCGTAATCCATGCGCCACCTCTTCCGACCTTTATCCAAGAGTTACTTCCACCTCCACCGCGGCCGCCTCCCGGTGACGGGGGTGAAAGGGAATCAGCGTTCCCGGGATGGGCTCTCCGTTAACCTTAATCTGACGCACCTCCGCAGCGCCTCCGCCGTGGTTGCGCACGGTAATACGGTATCTGGCGCCGCGGAAAAAGCGGGCCACGGTGTAACCTTCCCTCAATTGCGCGGGGAGGCAGGGCTCGATCCGGAGGCCGTCATAATCGGGCTTGATCCCCAGGATATACCGGGAGACAGCCACGAAGCTCCAGGCCGCCGTGCCGGTAAGCCACGAATTCCTGGCTTCGCCGGGGCGGGCGGCGTCCCGGCCGGTGATCACCTGGGCATGACAGTAGGGCTCGCAGCGGTAGGTTTCGACATCGGCCTGCTTGAGGCTGGGACAGATTCGCCGGTAGTAATCGAAAGCCCGCTCCGGACTGCCGGCCATGGTCTCGGCGATGATGATCCAGGGGTTACTGTGGCAGAAGATCCCGGCATTCTCCTTATGCCCCGGGGGGTAGGAGGAGATCTCCCCAAGGTGCAGGTAGTAGCGGGAATAGGCCGGCTGTTGCAGAATGATCCCCTGCGGTGTGGCCAGGTACCGGGCTACGCTCTCGAGGGCCTTCTGCGCCCGGCCGTTCTCCAGCCCGGCGCCGCCCATGATGCACCAGCCCTGGCTTTCAATAAAGATCTGCCCCTCGGCGCACTCCCGCGATCCCACCCCGGCGCCGCGGTGATCATAAGCCCGCAGGAACCACTCCCCATCCCAGCCGTGCTTCTCCACCGCCTCCCTGACCAGGGCATAGCCCTTCTCCACCTCCTCCAGCGCGGCCCGGTCTCCCACCTTCTGCAGCAGCGGCTGCAGTTCGCGGCAGGCATAGAGAAAGAGGCCGGCCAGCATGACCGATTCGGCCACCCTACCGTTAACCGTAGCCGCAGTCTGGAAACTCTGATCCGGTGTGCGGGAGAAGCTGTTCAGGTTGAGACAGTCGTTCCAGTCGGCGCGGCCGATAAGCGGCAGGCGGTGCGGCCCCAGGTTGTTCAGGATGAACCTGATCGAGGCCAGGAGATGATCGTAGAGGGTAGCGCCGCTGTCCGGAGCATCGGCAAAAGCGGCCTTCTCCTCGAGGACAGAGAGATCGCCGGTCTCCTTTATCAGGGCACAGGCGGAGAGGATCAGCCAGAGGGGATCATCGTTGAACCCTCCCCCGATCCCGCGGTTCCCCTGCTTCGTCAGAGGCTGATACTGGTGATAGCAACTGCCGTCGGCTAACTGCACCGCCGCCAGGTCGAGGAGGCGCCGCCGGGAGCGCTCCGGGACCATGTGCACCGCGCCGAGCAGGTCCTGGTTTGCATCCCGGAAGCCGATGCCCCGCTTGATCCCCGACTCGAAGAGAGAGGCGGAGCGGGATAGATTGAACGCGACCAGGCACTGGTACTGGTTCCAGGTATTGACCATCCGGGAGAGGTGCTCATCCTCCAGCTCCACCTGGAAGCGCCCCAGCAGGCCGCTCCAGAATTCTCCGAGACGGTCCTGGGCCCGCTCCACTACTGCGGGATCCCGGTAGAGCCGCCACTTTTCAGCAAAGAGCTCCTTGTTGATCACCCCGGGAGCGGAAAATTTAAGCTCTTCCGGATTTTCAATATACCCCAGGACGAAATGAAGCCGCTTCTCCTCTCCCGGCTCCAGGGCAAGATCCAGCTGGTGCGCCCCCACCGGCGCCCCGCCGGAGGCGAGAGAGCCGCCGCAGCGCCCCTCGAGCACCGCGGCAGGATCAGCAAAACCGCGATGGACGCCGATAAAGGAATCCCGACAGGTATCAAAGCCGGCTATCTTTTCGCTGCAGGCAAAATAAGCATAGTGGTTGCGCCGCTCCCGGTACTCGGTCTTATGGAAGATGGCACTCCCCTCCACCTCCACCTCCCCGGTGCTGTAATTGCGCTGAAAATTGATCATGTCGTCAAGGGCATCCCATAAGCAGAACTCGACGAAAGAAAAAAGCTGCACTCTTTTGGGCCGCCCGCCCAGGTTCCGCAGGCGCAGCGCCCAGATCTCCATATCCTCGCCGGGCGGCACGAAGAAGGTAAGATCCGCCTGGAGGTCATTTTTTTCTCCGCTGATCACAGTATAGCCCAGCCCGTGGCGGCAGGAATAACGGTCCAGCTCCGTGCGGCAGGGTTTCCATCCGGGGTTCCAGAGCAGATCCCCCTCCTTGATGTAGAGATAGCGCCCCCCCGTATCGAGAGGGACATTGTTGTAACGGTAACGGGTTAACCGCCTTAACCTGGCATCCATGTAGAAACTGTAACCGCCGGCGGTGTTCGAGATGATCCCGAAAAATTTATCGCACCCCAGGTAATTGATCCAGGGCAGCGGCGTATCGGGCCTGGTAATCACGTACTCCCGGCGGGTGTCGTCAAAGTAACCGTATCTGTTCATCCTTGCTCCTTTTTAAGTTTTGGAAATATTTTTGGCGAAACGCCCTGCCTACTCTTTCAAAGCTCCGGCGGTGATCCCGGCGATAATGTAGTTCGAAAGGAAGATAAAAGCGATCATGATCGGCACTATGGATATGGCCACCGCCAGGTAAGACGCACCCAGATTCTGCTTGTAGGTGCCCTTGACCAGAGCAATCAAGATGGGCAGCGTAAATTTATTCTTGTCAAAGAGCATCACCAGGGGGGTTAAATAGTTGTTCCAGGTAAATATGAAGTTCAAGATCGACATCGTGGCGATGCCGGGCAGCGAAATGGGGAGGACAATCCGATGAAAGATGCCCAGCTCGCTGCTCCCGTCCACCCGGGCCGCCTCCAGCAGGGAGATGTCCAGGTTGGCATCCATGTACATCTTCAAGAAAAAGACGGTGGAGCCGGTAGCAATGGAAGGCAGGATCAGGACCCAGTAGGTATTGACCAGGCGCAGCGTTACCGCCATCTGGAAATAGCCGATGATCCCCAGCTGGACCGGGATCATCATCGTGCCCAGCACCACCCAGAAAAGAGCCCGGTTCCCCTTAAAATTGAACTTGGAGAAAGCATAGGCTGTCAGCGCTCCGAAATATGCCGCCAGCAGGGTGGCCGGAACGGCAACAATCAAGCTGTTCAGGAAACCTCTCCAGATATTCATCGATTGCTGCATGCTGAGGTAGTTATCAATAAGCGCCTTTCCGGGGAGCAGGCTCAATCCACGGTTGATCTCCAGTGTGGAGCGCGTGGCATTGATGATCATCAGGTAAAAGGGCGTGAAGCAAATCACCGCCAGCAAAATAAGAAAAAGGTAGAGAAATAGACGGCCTACAAGCCCGCCCGCTTTTAACTTTCTTTTCGGTTTCACCGCCCTTCTCTCTCTCGCTCTAACCGGCGGGGCAGAGATTACCTGATCTCTCATCTTGATTCACCCTCTCTTTTCAGTTCGTCCCGGCCGGCGCTCCCGGGAACGCCTTTCATGCTCGGAACACCGCTTTACCCGCTTCTTTCTCTCTCCCGGTCATCAACTTGAAGATCACCAGGGAAAATATCAGGACCATGATAAAGATGGTTACGGCGATCGCTGCCGCATAGCCGCGCTGCCGGCCGGCGGTAAAGGCCAGGTTATACATGTGCATGACCATGGTCAGGATCGATTTTCCCGGCCCGCCGGTCCCCAGGTTCTGCCCTTCGCCCATGACAAAGGGGATGTCGAAGTTGTTCAGGCCTCCGATCAGGGAGGTCACCAGCACGTAGATCATGATCGGGCGGATCAAGGGCAGGGTTATCTTCCAGAAAGACTGCCAGGCGCCGGCCCCATCCACCGCCGCGGCGTCATAATATTCCTGCGGCACCGCGACCATGGCGGCCATGAACAGGATCATGCTGTGACCGAACCACATCCACCAGAGGATTACGGAGACAGAGGTGCTGGTCCAGGCCCCGCTGGCCAAAAAATGGATCTTGTCGGCCTCCCCGATTATCCCCAGCGCCACCAGGATTTGATTGATCGTCCCGGACTGCCACCCCAGCAGCACGTTGAACAGGATGCCCACCGAGGCCGCCGTGACCAGGTTGGGCAGGAAATAGACACCCCTGAGAACGGCGCTGCCCCTAATTTTGGCCCGTGTAAGGATCGTGGCCAGCATCACCGCAAAAATCAGCTGCGGGATGAAGTTCAGGATCCAGATCCGCCAGGTGTTCACGATGGATTTGAGGAAGAACTGGTCCGATAAAAGACGGGCATAGTTGGCCCATCCGACCCAGTCTCCGGCGGGAGTGAAAGAGCTTAAATTGGTAAAACTAAGGTAGAAGGTATAGATAATTGGATAGAGCTGGAGCAGTATAAACACGGTAAAGAAGGGCGCCAAAAACAGGTATCCGTAATTTTCCTTATTTTTTATCACTTTGCCCGAGCCCCCAGGTATTACTTTCGGTAAGGGGGCATCCGCGAAGAGGGATGCCCCCATCCGGCAATGCAATGCATCAAGGTCCGGCGTGTTTGAATTACAGCGCTCAGTCTACACTGATATCCGGGTACTGCGTGGTCACCAGGTCTTTGAAATACTGCAGCGCCTCGTCCTTGCTCTTGTTGCCGACAACATATTCCTGGAGCGCTTCCAGGAACGAGTTCTGGATATCCTCGTCATACCCGGTGACTCTTTCGGCCCATCCGCTTTCACTCAGCCTGACAGATTCCTCGTCGAAATAAGCGTAATGATTCTGCCCTCCCAGGAAATCCCGCGAGTAGTCGCCGACAATTTCATCGACCACGGCCTTGTCGGAGACAAAGTCACCGGAATCAAAGGCCCACTCCTCCAAGAAATCCTTGTCGGTGGTGACGTATTTGACGAACTCCCAGGCCAGGGCCTTATTCTTCGATTCCTTGGCGATGCCCAGCCAGGTACCGCCCCACATGTACGAAGCGGGGCCGTGCGCCGCGGCCCAGTCGCCAAATACCTCTTCGGCATTGGGCTCCAGGACAAAAAAGAGGCCCCATGTCGGCAGCGCGTAGCTGAATACATTCTCGTTCATGCCGGTGAACCACTCGTCCGTCCACATATCGATCTTGCCGTCGAGCCCCTCGTCACGCAGCGTTTTGGCCACATCGAGGTACTCAAGAACGATATCTTCAATCACCAGCTTGCCGTCCACCACCCAGGGCTGTTTCTTGTTAAAGAAAAAGAACCGCTGGATGTCATTGACCCCGGGAACCAGGGAAGCCCCGGTTTTTTCCTTCAATTCCCGCCCCATCTCAATGAAGGCATCCATGTCCTTCATCAGTTTCGAGATCTCGGCGGGGTCGTCCGTGCCAAAAGCCTCCTTGGCCATGCTTCTCCGGTAGAAAACAGCGCCCGGGGTGGCCTGCCAGGTGAGCCCTCTCAGGTTGCCATCATCATCCCTGACGTAGTCCTTGACATATTCGAAATGATCCTTCGCCAGCTCATCGGCATTGTAGGGTTCGGCGGAGAGATTCTCCCATACATCCAGGTCGATCCAGCGCTTCACCCAGGCCTGCTCTCCGACGAAGACATCGGGCACACCTACGCCGGTTTCGAGAACCGCTTCCAGCTTGGGCACAATTTCATCGCTGGGAATCTTGGTGAATTCCACCTCGATGTCAGGATATACTTTTTTGAACATGGGGATCATATCGTCAAATTCATCGTTGAACGCCCACACGGTGATGGTGCCGCTCATCTCGCCCGGATCTACTTCTTCGCCATTACCGCAGCCGGCAATCCACAGCGCCGCCACGGCCAGGACTGCCAGCCAGATCCACAGTCTCTTCATTCCAATGCCCTCCTGTTGTTCATTTATTTTCAGACCCAGACATAACCCCGCAAATCACGCGGTCCACAATTTCCGACCTCTTACCGCAGGTCACTCCCCTCTACCGCTCTGTGAAACGAAAGTGCTCCGGCATCCCCCCTTGTAGTTCCGGCATACTTCATAAACGCGCTTTCACAAACTATAAATACGTCGTTTCAGTCTCTTTGATAGCTGGATTAGTTGACGATGAAGGTCTGGACGAACAGGTATGACCGTTAAGTTCCGATTCGGATCGATACATTACAGGTCGGCTTGATTGGAAGGGCAATTGCAGAAAACATCGCTGTTAATAAAGCTGTTTCTTATTCTTTATAACATCACCCTACTTTCAGTGTAGATTCCCTGACAATCAACTCTGCCGGTATCGTAAAATAATCGGGAGCGCTGGCCCTGTTTTCAATAAGGTTGATCAAGTTTTTCACGGCAATCGAGGACATGGTCAAAATCGAGCTCCGGACAGTGGTCAGGGAAGGCGAAATGTAGCTGGCAATATGAATGTCATCGTAGCCCACTATGGAGATATCATCGGGAATGCTCAGCCCCATGCTCTTGATTCCCTTGATTGCCCCGATGGCCATGGCATCATTGGAGGCAAAGATAGCCGTCATCCCGGGACCGGAACCGGCAAAGAGCTGCTGGACACACTCCAGTCCGCTCTCTTCGGTAAAGTCTCCCTGGACCAGGCAGCTGTCGATAACCGGAAGGCCCGCATCGTGCATGGCCTTCCGGTAACCTTCCAACCTCTTGAAGCCGGAGTATTTTTTCAGATCACCGGCTATGTGGGCGATCCGGCGGTGGCCTGTCTCGATCAGGTGCTGCGTGGCCAGGTAGGCCCCTTCGTAATTGCTGGAATTGACGATGATCGGCCTCTCTTTTAGTTTACCGGAACATTCCTCCTGGTCAATAATGACCATTTTGTAACCGGCATTGATCACGGCAAACACATCCGGAGAGTTGTTCGGCACACCGATAAAGATGCCCCCGGCAAGCGTGCGGTTGTAAAAGAGATTCTGGATTTTTTTGAAGTCGCTCTTCCGGTTAACCATCAACACCAGCAGGTTATATCCCATCTCGTCGGCATAATCGGTTGCCGCGGCCATGAACGGAGAGAAGTAGGCGTTCTCAAAAACCCTGGTTTTCGGATTGGCCCCGATATTGGTAATGAACAGCCCGATTACCTTATTACGCTTGCCGGCAAGCGATCTGGCCGAGGCATGAGGCACATAACCGTATTTTTTGATCACTTTCTCCACTTTCGCCCTGGTTTCGGGAGGCACATTGGGATAATTGTTGATCACCCGGGAGACCGTGCTCCGGGAGACCCCGGCCAGTTTGGCAATATCTTCACTGTTTAGCATGATTTTTTTCATAAGGCCTCGCCATAAACGCGTGTTTATTGTATTATACACGACCTCCCCATCCAGTGTCAAGCGTTTTCCCAATAATGTTATATTTCTATCTATTATGCATCTGTCGCATTTATTACCGCCGGCATGATTTTCCCGGCCCGGGTCATACACCAAGAATCACTAAGACCGGACCATGTGGATACCGTTCATCTAATATGATCCAGCAGGTAGTTTTCGGCTACGGCGATGTCGGGGTCACGCCCCCCCGAGGGGTAATCTGAAAAAAGGATCTAATTCTTAAATCCAGAATATAAAATATAGATAATCGCGTGACGACTGCTATTAAGATAAGGAGGAATAAATTGGTGGAAGGACAGGATTACCGGGTCTACGGTTACCGCTGGGTGGTACTGTTTGCGTTCATGTTCATCAACCTGACCATTCAAATCCTGTGGATCTCTTTTGCCTCTGTGACCGGCCCCGCAGCGGCATACTACGGGGTGACCGATCAACAGATCGGCCTCTTTTCGATGATCTTCATGATTGTCTATATCCCTCTCTCCATCCCCGCCTCCTGGGTGATCGATACATACGGCATCCGCTTCGGTGTCGGTATCGGCGCGGTCCTATTAGGGGTTTTCGGCCTGCTGCGGGGTATCTATGCCTCGAACTACCTGATGGTGATCATCTTTACAATCGGGATCGCCATGGGGCAGCCTTTTTTGTTGAATGCCCAGACGAAGGTGGCGGCGCGCTGGTTTGCCATCGGCGAGCGGGCCACTGCGGCGGGACTGGCCACGGTGGCCAACTTTATCGGTACCGGGATCGGGTTGGCCGTAACCCCCTTCCTTCTGGATAGTTACAGTTTAGGCAACACCCAACTGATTTACGGCGCGGTGGCCGCCTTCTCGGCGCTGGTGTTCCTGGTGTTGATCAGGGAGCGGCCGGCCACGCCGCCCTGCCCGGCCGGCCACGACGAGCGGGCCCTGATGTTTGACGGGCTCAAGCAGATACTGCGGCAGGGGGATTTTTGGAAGATGATCTTTATCTTTTTTGTCGGCCTGGGCATATTCAACGGCATCGCCACCTGGATCGAAAATATCGTCCGGCCGCGCGGCTTCACGGTTACGCAAGCGGGCCTGCTGGGCGGACTGCTCCTGGCCGGCGGCATTGCCGGCGCGATCGTGATCCCGGCGCTGTCAGACCACTATCTGAAAAGAAAGCCCTTTATCCTTCTGGGGATGATCTGCGCCGTGCCCGGGCTGATCGGGATTACCTTTGCCCCGAGTTATGGCCTGATGATCGTATCGGTGCTGGTTCTCGGATTTTTCATGATGGGCCTTGGCCCCATCGGCTACCAGTATGCCGCAGAGCTGACCTACCCGGCCCCGGAAGGGACCTCAAACGGGCTCCTTGTGCTGGCCGGCCAGGTTTCGGTGGTCTTTATCTACGGGATGGAGGCGCTCAAGAGCGCGGACGGCTCTTTTACAATTTCCCTGGTCGCCCTGACAGCCATGATGGTAGTCTGCTGTATATTGATCGCCACGCTGCGGGAGTCGGCTTACCTGAAAGGTATCGCGGAGCAGAAAACAGCCGCAGGGCCGCCTGTTGTTTAGAAAGTCAGAGGTCGGAAGCCGGGAAGTATCAGCCCCAGGACAGGGCAAAAAAACAATGCCTTTCCATCCCATGGGCCGCCCCTACAACCCCGGCGGGGAAAAGGGGCTAAACCATCTTTTAACCCCCTCAGGTCTTATTAATCCGTAGGGGCGAGGCATGCCTCGCCCGGGTGTAGGGTACAGGCGTTTGCGTAATAGAGGTATTCTGTTTTTACAAGGTATTTGTATCGTTTCCGTAGCGGGTTTGGGCGGCCCATGGGCCGCCCCTACAACCCCGGCGGGGAAAAGGGGCTAAACCATCTTTTAA
>CAYFRE010000053.1:0-13080 GCA_964345455.1 uncultured Syntrophomonadaceae bacterium
CCTAAAAGGTTTCGGCTAAAGCCGAGGGATTTAACCCCATTATACAGACATTAAAAGGAGGTGCAACTACAAGTCACACGGCCGACCGAAATTTAATCTTGACAAACGGTGGGCCTTGCAGTAGATTTAAAGATGAAAGTGACAATTTAATACTCTGTTTTCAGGTGTCGCAAGACTTAATAGGGAAGCCGGTAAAAATCCGGCGCGGTCCCGCCACTGTAAGTGGGAGCCCCCTTGAAAAGCCACTGGCCTGTTGGTCGGGAAGGCAAGGGTAAGCAATGAGCACGAGTCAGGAGACCTGCCTGAAAACAACGCAAGTCCCTTCGGTCGAAAGGGTAGAGCGTCTGAAAAGCCGCGTGTTTGTCCAGCCTTCTTCTACCGGGGGCCGGGCTTTTTTTATGGCCCGACCAAACATATCACAGGAGGCCTGTGGAGATGAAAACTATTTTGCTGAAGAATTGTTTTATACTGCTGGTTGTGGCTCTGCTGACGGGGCCTTTATTGAGCGGCTGCGCGAATGAAAAGACCCCTCAAACAGCCGGCGAGATCACCCTGGTAGACCATATGGACCGGGAGGTGCTCATTGACGGTGAGGTGGAAAGAATCATCTCCCTCTCCCCCAGCAACACCGAAATACTGTTTGCCCTGGGATTGGGTGACAGAGTGGTCGGGGTTACCGATTACTGCAACTACCCGCCTGAAACGGCAGAGAAAGAGTCGGTGGGAGGCTATGACAATCCCAACATCGAGGTGATCTTGACCCTGGGGCCGGACCTGGTCCTGGCCGGCATCCCGCACGAGGAGGCATTGTCCCGGCTGGAAGAGAGGGATATCCCTGTCCTGGTCCTGGAGCCGCAAACCGTGGAACAGGTCTATGAAACTATCCGCACAGTGGGCGCCGCGGCGGGAGTGAAAGAAGCGGCGGAGACCATTGTTTCGGAAATAGAGCAGCAGGTCGACAGCGTCAGGGAGAAACTGGCGGCCCTGGATGACGGCGAAAAAATCCCGGTATATTATGAGCTATACTTCGATCCCCTGATGAGCATCGGCAACCGTTCCTTTATTAACGAGGTGATTACCTGGGCGGGCGGCAGGAATATATTTGCCGGCATTGACGACAACTACCCCACCGTGAGCCCTGAAGCGGTGGCCGAAAAAAATCCACTGGTGATACTTTACCCCGACGATCACGGCACCGCGGAAATGGTACTCGAGCAATTTTACGAACGCCCGGGCTGGATTGAAATGGCTGCGCTGAAAGAAAAGCGGATTTACGGCATAAATTCTGATCTCATCAACCGCCCCGGCCCGCGGGTGGGTCAGATCATTCAGGAAGTTGCCGCCCTTTTCTACCCGGAACTGTTCGGCAACCAGTAACCACAGTAAAACAGACTTCTATTAACCGGAGTGGACAACTTGGATAATAAACGTGAAAAGAAAAAACTAAAAGCGCTGATTTACCCGGCCTTGCTGCTGGCGCTGCTCTCCACGGCCGCAGTAGCCATAAGCATCGGGGCGGCCCCGTTCACTCTGCGGGAGATCGGCGGCGTCTTCCTGGAGCTGTTTGGCATACCGAGCGGGATGAGTATAGACCCGGTGAAAAAAGATATCCTGCTCCATATGCGGATGCCCCGGGTGGTCCTGGCCGGAGCGGTGGGCGCCTCCCTGGCGACTGCCGGAGCGGCATTCCAGGGCCTCTTTCGCAATCCCATGGCCGACGCCTACGTGATCGGGGTCTCCTCCGGGGCCGCTCTCGGCGCCGTCGCCGCCATGCTGGCCGGCCTGCCGGCGGCCTGGGGAGGTATCGGTTCCGTGCCCCTGTTTGCTTTTGCCGGCGGCGCGGCCACCCTGATCCTGGTCTACCAGATGGCCCGGGTGGGCAACGAGGTGCCGGTGATGCCCCTGCTGCTGGCCGGCATCGCCGTCAGCGCTTTCCTCTCGGCGCTGGTTTCACTGCTCACCTATTTCGCCGACGACAGGCTGCACCAGGTGGTATTCTGGATCATGGGCGGCCTCGGCGGCGCCACCTGGGCAAAGGTTAAGATCATGGTGCCCTACGCCCTGCTGGGATTTGGCTGTGTCTATTTTTACCACCGCGAACTGAACGCCATGCTCTTCGGAGAAGAGACCGCCCACCACCTGGGCGTCGACATTGAAAAGGTAAAGAGGATTCTCCTGGCGGGCTCCTCCCTGATGGTGGCCGCGGCGGTATCGACCAGCGGCATCATCGGTTTCGTCGGGCTGGTGGTCCCCCACTTTATCCGACTCCTGATCGGACCAGACCACCGCCATCTTCTACCCGCTTCCGCCCTCCTGGGAGCGGTGCTTCTCATGGTCACCGACACGTTGGGCCGGACGATTATCGCGCCGCGGGAGCTGCCGGTCGGCATTATCACCGCCCTCCTGGGAGCGCCGCTATTTATCTACCTGTTGAGAAGGCGCAAAAAACTGCGCTATTTTGACCGCACGGAGTGATGCCACTTGAGAATGCAGCTAACTGTTCACGACCTGACCTTGCAATATGACAGCCACTCCATCCTGAACCGGCTGGAGTTTAGCATCTCCCGGGGCCGGCGGGTGGCCCTGCTGGGCGCCAACGGCGCCGGAAAATCCACCCTCTTGCGCTGTATCAGCAAGACTCTGAAACCAACTTCCGGCGCTGTTCTCCTGGACGACCAGGATATAAAATCTCTCTCCCCCCGCGACCTGGCCCGGACCATGGCAGTGGTGCCCCAGGAAACGAGAACTGATTTTGATTTTACGGTTGAGGATACGGTCTTGATGGGCCGCCTCCCTTATTTGAAGCGGTTCACCCCGGAGGATGATGATGAAAAATCAATCGCCCTCCGGGCCATGGCCATGACGGGTGTAAGCCACCTGGCAAAGCGCTCCATCGCCACCCTCAGCGGCGGAGAAAAACAGAGAGTGATCATCGCCCGCGCCCTCTGCCAGGAACCGCAGATCTTGCTCCTGGACGAGCCCACCGCCAACCTGGACCTGGGTTACCAGCACAGCCTGCTGGAAATGATCACCGGATTGAATAAAAAGCAAGGGATTACCATAATTGCCGCCATCCACGATCTGAACCTGGCGGCCCGCTTCTTCGACTGCATGCTCCTGCTGGCCGGCGGCAGGATCCTGGCCGCCGGAACAGCCGAAGAGGTCATCGATCCCGGCTTGATCAAAACAGCCTACGGGGTGGAGGCCTTTGTTTACCGCCATCCCCTGACCGGGTGCCTGCAGGTCAGCGTGCGTGACGATCCGGAAGCTACAGGATCTGAGCAACCGCCGATTCATGTCATCGGAGGGGGCGAAGAGGCGTTGCCGGTTCTGGAGCACCTGCGCCAGCAGGGCTTCCCGCTCTCGATCGGTCCGGTAACACCGGAAGACAGCAGTTACCGCTTCGCCGCCTTTTACGATTTGCCGGTAATCGAGGTGCCGCCATTTTCACCCGTATCCGACCGGGCCCACCGGAAGCATCTGGAACTGATGAAGAAAGCCGCTCTTACCGTGGTGCCGCCCATACCCGTCGGGGTGGGGAATCTGCGCAACCTGGAGGCGGTGGAAATAGCCCTGGAGCAAGGGTGTCCGGTGGCTATTCTCAGCCACACGGCAGACATGCAGCAGGATTTCACCGGGGGGAAAGCGGGGCGTTTGATGGAACGTTTAAAAAGCAAAGGAGCGCAGGTGCTGCACGGCAGAAGTGAGATCACCGCGCTGCTGGAAAAGGAGCAAGCAAAAAATGAACAGGGGTAAGCTGATCCTGGTTACCGGCGGCGCCCGCAGCGGTAAAAGTACTTTTGCCGAGCGCTATGCCGCTGAAAGCGGCAAGCAGGTTGTTTACCTGGCCACCGCCGAGGTCAAAGACCCGGAGATGCAGATCCGTGTGGAAAAACACCGCCGCCGCCGGCCCCCGCAGTTCCGGCTCGCCGAGGAGCCGCTGCACCCGGAGCGCGTACTGGCGGACGGAACCGCGGCTACTTTTATCCTGCTGGACTGTCTTACCCTGCTGCTCAGCAACCACCTGCTGCGAAACCTGGAGGCAGAAACAGACCCCTCCCCGCAGAAACAGGCGGAGACCTCTGCCGCTGTGCTGGAATACATCGACGGTCTGGCCGGGCAGATGCAAAGCTGCCCCCCCGATGTGCTGGTAGTGACCAATGAAGTGGGTTCGGGAATCGTCCCGGAACACTGCCTGGGCCGCCTCTACCGGGACCTGGCCGGCAAAGCCAACCAGCTGGTGGCCGCCCGGGCAGACGAAGTCTGGCTCACCGTATGCGGCATCGCCAAAAGGTTCAAATGAACCCGGCACCAGGATAAATAATGAGGAGCTGAACAATTCTTGAATGAAAATGTATTTGTATCCTGGAGCGGGGGAAAAGATTGTTACCTGGCCCTGCAAAAAGCGGTAGAGCATGGGCTCACGGTAACCACCCTGGTTACTTTCGTCAACAAAGAAGGACGGAACACGGCTCACGGCGTGGATACCGCGGTGTTGCGCCGGCAGGCCCGCGCCCTCGGCCTTCCCCTAGAGATAGAACCGGTTACCTGGGCAGAATACGAAAATGGCTTTATCAAAGTGACCGCCCATTTACAAGAAAAGGGCGTCACCGGGGGCGTCTTCGGCGATATCAACCTGCTGGAGCACCGCCGGTGGATAGAAACAAGATGCCGCCGGAAGTCGATCACCCCCTTTTTCCCCTTATGGGGCCTGGAAGAGACAGATGTGGTCCGGGAACTGTTGAGGCGGAAAGCAAGGCTCCTGATCGTGGCCCTGCGCGGCGACCTGCTCGATGAAAAATGGCTCGGCCGGGAGCTGGACGAGCCATTCCTGCAGCTGTGCCTGGAAAGAGGCCTCTCGCCCTGCGGTGAAAACGGCGAATACCATACCCTCGCGGTCGGCGGCCCCCTCTTCAAAGAAAACTTGAAAGTTAAAAAGGGAAAAACCCTGAGAGAGGACCACCTGCTCTTTCAGGAAATTAACACCGGATGACAAAAACAGTTCTCCGGCGCCTTACAGAGACACAGCCGTTGCGGATTTGGGGCTTCCTAATAGTCAATTAAGATGACTGTTGAAGTATAAAAATCTTTTCCGATTGTAGGGGCGAGGCATGCCTCGCCCCCCGTGAGATTGCCGATGTTTGTATTGGCAACAGTGTTTTGCTTCCAACCCAGTATCTGTTTTGTTTACAGGTATTGGTTTGGGCCGACCCGGTGGGTCGCCCCTACGGACCTGGCGGAGCATGAGAGTATTAAGGCAACTCTTATTCAAAAGGTGGAATGCTCCTTTTGGGACAGCCCCCCGGTGAGATTACCGATGTTGGTATTGAGCGGCAGCCGATAGTATAATTAAAATAATCCCGGCAGAGAACTCCATCAGATTGACGCCTACACCGCTAATTGTTATGATTGCTTTGATCAATTCTGAATATTTTATCAGGGTTTGCAAGCAGGGGGCCTTTAAGTTATCCCGGGGGCAAGCAAATCAAGAAAAAGGCGGGTGATAGCCGGTGTCCCTAACGGAAGAGATCAGAGAATATGCGCTTGACCTGGGCTTTGACGGGATCGGTTTTGCCGCTGCCGCTCCTTTTACCGGGCTTACGCAAGCCTTGCAGGAAAGAGAAGAAGGTTACCGCTGGACCGGAGAAGTGCTGCAGCTGAACAGGGCGGCCGACCCCCGTTCTGTGCTGCCCGGCGTCCGTTCGCTGGTGGTGCTGATCTTCGATTACCACAAGCTCTCCTTCCCTGCGGCATTTCTGGGCAAGGTGGGAAAGGCTTACCTGGCCCGGCTCTACCCGGGCAAAACGCGTATTTTCGGCAGCCGGGTGAGGCTGTTCAAGGAGTTTCTCGAGCAGAGGGGGATGACGGTTGGGGTGAAGCCGTCCTTGCCGGACCGGCAGGCGGCCGTGCGGGCCGGCCTGGGCACCTTCGGCCGGAATACATTTATCTACGTCCCGGGGCGGGGCAGCTTTGTCACCCCGACCGTTATGGCCGTCGACGCCGGCCTGGACGGCGCTTCAAACAAAGCAACATCCCGCTGTCCCGAGGACTGCAACCGCTGCATCGAGGCCTGCCCCACGGGGGCCCTTTACGCGCCCTTCAAGATGAACCCGCTGCGCTGTATCGCTTTCCAGACATATTGCGCCGGGAATATTCCCGGCTGTCCCCCCGATATTCCGCCGGAGATCCGGGAAAAAATGGGCACCTGGGTTTACGGCTGCGACATCTGCCAGGATGCCTGCCCCCGCAACCGGAAGAGGCTCGAACAGAAGCTGCCAATTGATGCCTACCTTGCCGAAATTGCGCCGCATTTCACCCTGGAAAAACTGTTGAACATGGACGACCAGTTTTACCTGGCCAGGATCCGGCCCCTGCTTTACGGTTACATCTGGGAGAAAAAGTTCCTGCAGCGCAACGCCGCCATCGCCCTCGGCAACAGCGGCGGCGCAGCGGCGCTGCCCCACCTGGCGAAAGCCCTGCAGGATGAAGAGCCGCTGGTGCGCCGCTACAGCGCCTGGGCCGCCGGCCGTATCGGCGGCAAGAAGGGGCGGGTCCTGCTGGAGCGGCAGCTACGGCGGGAAGACGACCCGGGCGTGCTTTCCGAAGCCAGGGCCGCCCTGGAACAGCTGTAAAAGACGGACCCTCTCTTCTGGCGTATCCCCCTGTCGCCTTGAAGGAGTTGAAGAAGCTTGTTTATCGGCCGGATCACGCCCCCGGCCGTGATCAGCGGTATCCAGGTGGGGCTGGGTCTCTCCCTGGCCGTACTGGGCGTGAAGATGATCGCTAGAGCCGCTCATAGGCTGGCCCATACTGGTGCTGATGCTGCCTCTGCTCAAAAGCAGGCGCTTCCCGGCGGCGATCGCGGCCTTGCTGGCCGGAATCGCCCTGAATTTCCTGCTCCATCCCGTCCTGGCCAAGGGTCTGGAGAAAAGATGGATCCAGACCTAGCGGCGTGGCAAGCCCCAGGCTGTCATCCTGAGCAAAGCGAAGGATCTCCTCGCCACACCTCCCGATAAAACGTGTGATCAATCATCGAGCTGGAATAGCTCCTCCACCGGTATCTTCAGGAGCCGGGCCAGTTTCATCGCCAAGACCAGGGTGGGATTGTATTTATCATTTTCAATCGCGTTGATCGTCTGGCGGGTTACGCCGGCTTCCCGGGCCAGGTCTTCCTGCCGCAGCCCAAGTTCTTTGCGCAGCTCCCTGATTTTATTCTTCATCTTCGCCACCGCTTATCTTTTTGGTCAATACAAAATGGACGATCCAGAAGACAAGATACTGAGTGATAAGGATAAACCACGCCCAGCCGATTTCGCCGGTCGTAATTATTTCGTAAGTTGTCAAGGCCGCCAGGGCACATCCTGAATAAAGCGAAGACCACCGCAGGGACTTCAACGAGATCTCCATTTCCATCTCATCCATACGGCGAAAGCCAAGTCTCTTAAAAAATCCTTTCATTTCTACCGCCCTCCCATAGTGAATAATGCCAAACCTATTTGACATTACCATTATAACAAGAGCGTGAGAAATGTCAATACCTTTTTACATTTTGTCTGTGCGAGTATCGCTACTGTTTATGCCTTCGTTTGGAACTTCCAGAATTGTAAACAAGTGGAGGGAAACCGGCAGCCTCTTTTCAAGGAAGAAACCTTCCAAAGACCGGAAAGTCCTCCTTTTGCCGCGCGGTTGAACCGGTTGATAAATCAGGAAGGTGCTTTTAATCTTAACCCAAAATCAACCAGGCTCCGCAACTGCTCCAGTCCCCCCTGGTTTCGGGGTGAATATTCCTGGATGCTATAGCCGGCCACATTGAACATGCCCTTCAGCATTTCGAAGGTGCCGAGAAGCAGCTCCAGGTCGAAGCCGTTTGGCGAAGGCAGCATCACGTGGGGAAAAACCTCCGGATCCAGGACATCCAGGTCCAGATGGATATAGATATTGCTGAAACCCTTTTCTTTGATCAAGCTGAGAACCGCCTTTTTTTCTTTAATTTGCTCTACTGATAATGTCTTGATTTTATGTTCTTCAATATAGTCCCTTTCCGGCTGATCAAAATCTCTTCCTCCCACTATGGCCACCTGGTCTGGCAACAACTTCGAAAAACAGAGGCCCAGGATTGACTTTTCCCCTTCTCCCAGTAAAAACCGGAGGGGCATCCCGTGAAAGGCTTTGCTTGGCGAACTTTCCGGAGTGTTTAGATCGCCGTGTGCGTCAAACCATAATACAAACAGGTCACCGTCCAATTGGTTGTTCAAATACGATATGGGAGCAAGCTCAGTGCCGCAGTCTCCGCCAATTAAAAATATCGCTTGAGGCTTTTTCTGCTCCAACATCGATACCACCTGTTTTAACTGGGCATAAATACGGCGAAATCCAATTATCTTTTTTTCTTGGACCAACTCTTCGTCCAGGCTGACTTCAATTTCTGAAAATGCATAGTCCTTCAATAATTGATCCCGGACCAGTTCAACACCATAATAGAGATTTTTATTGTTTCCGGAACCCTGCCACTGCGGAAAAAGAAGTCTCAGGTGTTCAGCAGTCATATTGTCGCCTCCCCAATCGATTTTCGCTGAATACCATGTGGATAAGACCGGCTTCAACAGGTTCCCTGTCAGGCCGGATGATAAATAGACGGGGCAATTTAGAGTTACCATACATCATAACTGTAGAAGAAAGCCCCCTGTTGGGAAAACGGGATTGTCACACATTCTGCCGTCCTCCGGTCAAAAAATAGACGGTACCCCGTTCCCCCTATCCGAAAAAAGGTGACAGAGAACCGTCCCCTGTCACCTTGGGCCCTGTATAGATTTATAGGCCCAATCCAGCCATTGCAGCGCCAGCTCCAGGTCTGACTGCTCGACCGTGGCGCCGCACCAGAAGCGCAGGCCCGGCGGCGCTTCGCGGTAGGAGGCGATATCCAATGCCGCCTGCTCGTCTTCCAGGAGCGCGATCATTTTTTGAAGCATCTCCGGAGGCAGATCAACTGTCAAACAAACACTTGTATTTGAACGGATCGCCGGATCGGCGGCCAGGAAGTGGATCCACTCATGATCCCCGACGAACTCTTCGATTGCCTTGAGGTTGTTCTCGCTGCGCCGGATCAAAGCCGGCAGGCCCCCGATGGACTGGGCCCAGCTCAGGGCGGCAAGATAATCTTCATTACAGAGCATTGAAGGAGTATTGATCGTCGAGCCTGCAAAGATGCCTTCGTTCAGCTGACCATCTTTCTTCAGCTGAAAAATTTTCGGGATCGGCCACGGCGGCGTATAGCTCTCGATGCGCTCAACGGCCCGGGGCGAGAGCACCAGCATGCCGTGTCCCGCCTCCCCGCCTAGCACTTTCTGCCAGGAGAAGGTGGCGGCATCGAGCTTCTCCCAGGGAATCTCCATGGCAAATACGGCCGAGGTGGCATCGCAGATGGCCAAACCCTGTCGATCGGAGGGAATAAAGTCACCGTTGGGCACTTTCACCCCGCTGGTCGTGCCGTTCCAGGTAAAAACAACATCATGATCGAAATCTGCCCGGGAGAGGTCGGGTAAAAAGCCGTATCCGGCAGAGAGCACGCGCGCATCTTTCAATCTCAACTGGTTGAGAATATCATTGGCCCATCCCTTGCCGAATGCTTCAAAGTAGATCACATCGACCGCTCTTGCACCCAGCAGGTTCCAGATGGACATCTCCATGGCCCCGGTATCGGAAGCGGGAACAATCCCCACCAGGTATTCTTCCGGAATACCGAGCAGCACTTTCGTCTTCCGGATTGATTCATAAAGCCGGGACCGGCCCAGGGCGCTCCGGTGAGATCTGCCCAGGGGAGTATCCTTTAATGCTTCCAGACTATAACCCGGATGCTTGGCACAAGGACCGGAGGAGAAACATGGGTTTTCAGGTTTTAAAGCGGGTATTATGTTCATTGGCGCAGCTCCTTCCAGGAATCAGGCACAGCCGGTTATTTTCTGCGGACATTTCTTAAAGATAACCTTGATTATGTAGGATTCGGCATGAAATTGAAAATGCCTTCGAGTCCTTCTCAGATTTCCGTAACTAACAACCGGTGCATAGATCATATGTATTATTAGCCGGGGAGGTCTCCGGTTAACTGCAGGCGATAATGAGGTGACAGAGAACCGTCCCCTGTCACCTTTTCGGTATTTTTCTACCCCATCCCTTCTGTTTTTATGGCATAATGAATAATGAAACCGGAATCAATCCTGCATTTATTGAAGGGGTGACGAAGTTGGGGAAAAAGCCGCACTTCTTACTCTTGTTCTTGTTACTCTGTTTGGGTTTGACCGGATGCATTGAGTTTGACTACTATATCAAGGTTAACCGCGACGCTTCCGCCGATGTTGAATATAGAATCGGCTTGGACCAGATGTTTATCGGGTTAATGGAATCGCAGGGGAAAAATCCGCTTTCACAGGTGCGCCTATCGGCGGAAGAAAACGGGTTTACAGTCTCTCACTACAGCGAAAACGATATGAGCGGGATTATCGCTAAAAAGCATGCGGATTCGCTGCAGGAACTGCCCGGTATGAGTAGCATCTGGGCAGAGGCCGATCTTGAAACTAACACGAATGACGGGGCCGGAAGTCCCTTCAAAATGGAACCCGGTTTCTTTTACCACCGCTACCTGGTCGACACGCAGGTTGACCTCTCCGAAATGAAAGAGCTTGATAGCGGTGATGATTTTGGTTTGGGCGGCGCCTTTCTAAATAGAGTAAAAATGAGCTTCCGGATGACCCTCCCCGTTAAGCCGAGATCGCACAATGCCGCACATGTGTCTGATGAGGGTTATACCCTGGGCTGGGACCTGCTCCCCGGACAGAATAACCGGATCATGGTGGAGGCGGCAGTTCCCAACTTGCGGAATATAGCTGCTATATGCATCACCGCCGCACTGCTGGCCGTGGCACTGGCTATCTGGCTGGCATCAAGAAAGAAAAAACAGGCCGCCGGCCCTCAGAAGGGACCGTAACCCAACCAAACCGCGGCGGTGAGCATCAGGACAGTAATCAGTAAAACTACCAGCTGCAGCAGGCCAATCCAGCGGAACCATTTCGTGTAGCTGACCGTGGTCAGACCCAGGCAGATCAGCAGCACCGCGTTGGTGGGATATAGCACATTGGAGAAGCCGTCACCGAAACAGAAAGCCAGGACCATAGTCTGCCGCGTCAACACCGAGAGGTCGGCTAGCGGCGTGAGAATGGGGATGAGCAAGGCCGCCTTGGCCGATGCGGAGCTGATAAAGAAATTTACAACCAGAACAAGGCCGTAGATCAGGTAAGCCGAAAGATATGAAGAGGCGCCCGAGATCAGGCCGGCCGCGTAATGGACCACGGTGTCCATGACGCCGCCCCGGTCAATAATGTAGCTGACGCTCATGGCCATGAGAATGAGAACGATGCCCGGGGCGACCCCGGCCGAACCTCTCAGGAAGGTCTGCACCACCTCCCTGCCGCGCAGGCCGCCCCAAAAACCGGCGCCCACGCCGGCAATCAGGTAAAGCAGCGCAATCGCCGGCATCGAGAAATCGGAAAACCACGGGACCAAGTTTGCGGTCACGATCACCGCAAGAATCCCTCCGAAACAGCATAAAAACCAGGCCACGGCCTTGTTGACCCGGCCTTTATCCGGAGCCGCAGGATCCGGCGCATCGCCCGCAGGCTGGTTAAATCTCGCTTGCATCTCCCGGTCTTCCGCATGAACCAGGGAACTGTGCGGATCCTGTTCAATTTTTTTAGCGTATCGCACCAGGAAGAGGCAGAGAAGCGCATACAGGATTGCAAAAACAAGCAGCCGGAAAGAAGCCCCCGAAAAGACAGGCAGGCCTGCCATCCGCTGGGAGAGACCCACGGAGTAAGGATTCGAGATGGCCACGGCAAAGCCGAAGCATATGGAAAGCAGGCTCATCCCCAGGCCGAGCAGGGCATCCCAGCCCATATTGTAAGCCAGGATCACCACCAGCGGCGCCAGGGCGACAATCTCTTCAAACATACCCAGGGTCGATCCAAAAAACATGAATACCAAAGAGATAATGCAGATTAACAGGTAACGCTTTTTGCCAAATCGGGTAACAATTTTCTCAATGATCTCCTTGAAGACCCCAACCCGGTTCAACACGGCGTAGCCTCCGCCGATGAAAAGAATAAGCAGGGAAAGGGCGATGACCACCGGTGAATTCTTTGAAGCGTAGAGCACCTCCACCGGCGCGGTCAGCCAGCGGTATACCGGCAGCGCGCTTTTTTCAACAAGGTGGAAAGATTGCGGGTCAATCAGCTCTTTCCCCTCCACTTCAATACGCTCGTAACTCCCCGACGGGATCACTTGTGTCAGAACACCCGATAATATCATCAAGCATAAGACAATGATCGCCGTAGTAATAAAGGCTTTCTTTCCTATTCTGATCTCCGCAGATTCAGGCATCCTCAGACCCCCTAATTTTATTACCGTAAATGATGTTATTGAATTCTTTACCGGGTCAAAAATACCTTTTCCGCAACCTCATTTTTATTTTTAATATACAAAAGGGTTTGCCGCTATTGAATAGAATATTTAAAATATACCATAAAATAGGGAGAGGATCTATCAATGGCCGGGATTACGCTGGAAAAAGTAAGAGGTCTCCTGGCGCGGGAAGAGAGGCGCTATGTTGAAGAGCGGCCAAAATCAAAGGCGTTATTTGAGAAGGCGCGGCGCTGTTATGCCGGCGGTGTGCCGATGAGCTGGATGAGGATCTGGCCGGGCGGCTTTCCGGTTTTTGTCCGGGAAGCAAAAGGCGCTTACCTCACCGACGTGGACGGACATCGCTACCTGGACCTTTGCCTCGGTGATACGGGAGCCCTGCTGGGACACGCCCCGCCAGAGGTGGTTGGACCGCTCACGGAGCAGCTGAAATGGGGCATTACCACGATGCTCCCCACTGAAGACTGCATCGAGGTCGGTGAGGAGCTGGTCCGCCGTTTCGGGCTGCCCTGCTGGCAAATACTGATGACCGCTTCCGATGCCAACCGGATGGCGCTTAAGGTGGCCCGCGAATTTACCGGCCGCAGGTTGACCCTGGCTTTCAACGCCTCC
>CAYFRE010000054.1:0-5827 GCA_964345455.1 uncultured Syntrophomonadaceae bacterium
AAAACAAGTGAGGATAAACCCGCCTCGTAAAAGGTGGGTGTTATTTTACGCTTACATACCTTAGCCCGGGCCTTGATTGATGCTAGCTTTTCTATTCAGGCTTCCTGGCCGGTACACACAGAATTTGAGCACAGCCTACATCAAGCACAAAAAAACGCTGCTTCCAGTACCATCTTGTTGGTTTGCCGGAAACGCGAGCCGAGCAGTACACCAACCTGGTGGGATGATATCCGCGGTAAAGTTAGAACAGTTGCTCGACAAAAGGCAGCGGTATTTCAAAAGCAGGGCATTAGCGGTGTGGATCTCTATATTTCTACATTTGGGCCTGTTCTATCCATCCTATCCCAGAACTGGCCTGTCTATTCCAGCGAAGTAGATAAGGAAACGGGACAACCTGTTACTTTGCAACCAGAGTTGGCTCTGGACATAGCCCGGGAAGAGGTCGTTAAACTGCGTAAGGAGGGACTTTTGGGACAGGCAATTGAATTCGATCCCGTGACAGACTGGTATATCATAGCCTGGGACGTTTTTAAAGCTCGTGAATTTCCTTTCGATGAAGCCCGCAAACTGGCCTTTGCATTGAACCTGGATGTGGATCAAGATCTGAGATCCGCCAAAAGGGTAACCGGGAAAAAGGGTAATTATGTTAAATTGAATACTCCGAAGGAAAGACACCGCAGGGATCTGGTAGATCCGGAGCGGGTAAACTTTGACTGTTACCTGGATGCCATCCATACAGCCATGCTTATCTACGCCGAAGACGGAGGCAAAGCCTGTGAGCGTTTCTTAAATACTACCGGGTTGTACACTGACGGCACATTCAAAGCGGCCTTTCAGGCATTACTTAATGCTATTCCCAGAAAGAAAAAAGATGGTAAGTTCATTGTTCCGGAAGCTGAAACTCTAGAGAATATCAGGTTAGCCTTTTTCGGTGAGCTAACCGTTCCAGCCGAGGAAGAGGAGAAGAATCTAACACAACAAAAAATTGCTCATCCTGATGAGAGTCCATTAATCTACCAGGTGGCAGAATATGTTTGCAGGAATTGTACTGAATGATGTGGGATTGGTATGCTGAAGAGCGCTGTTCCCCCTGTTAAGTGCATTTGTTGGGGGCTGCTTATGTATGGCATGGAAATTGCGTCAACTTAGAAAGCAGGTGAGATGATGAAAGAGAAGCTAAAGGAATTGATCTCCCAAGAAGACCGGCACCGTCCCTTCACCGATCAGGAGCTCGCTGCAGCTCTGGCGACGTCGCGCGAAGAGGTTACGCTGCTGCGTAACGATATCAGTATTCCCAATTCGCGGGAGCGGCTGCGGGAGCATCTGCGCTCCGTGGTTTCGGCACTTCTGGAGGAGCGGGATGATTATTCGGTCCGCGCCCTTACCGGGGAGCTGAAAGACCGGGGGTATAAACTTTCCCGGCATCTTGTTGACAAACTGATCCGGGAACTGACCGCGGCCGCTACTGAAAACGTATCTTTTGGAATTGCCGGGGCTACCAGGCCCTCGCCGGCTGCCGGTTCACCCGGCTCTGAACGGGCATCCGACGCGTTTACCACTTTAAGTGGCTGGCAGAGAAGGCTGCGCACGCCGATCCCGCAAGCCAAAGTGGCGGTGATCTATCCTCCGAAGGGGTTGCACGCCTTGATTCTCGGTGAGAGCGGTGTGGGCAAGAGCGAGCTGGCCGAGGCGATGTATCATTATTCGATCGAGGTCCGGCAAAGAGTAGAAGGATCGCCTTTTGTGGTTTTTAATTGTGCCGATTATGCCGAGAACCCGCAGCTGTTGATCTCGCAGCTCTTCGGGCATATCCGGGGGGCTTTTACCGGGGCTACGGAAGATAAAACAGGGCTGGTGCAGAAAGCCGACCGGGGAATTCTTTTTCTCGACGAGGTCCACCGCCTCCCTCCCGAAGGGCAGGAAATACTCTATGCGATCATTGACCGCGGGTTCTACCGGCGTCTTGGTGAAACTGAAAATCAACATCGCGTGGACCTGATGCTGATTGCCGCTACCAGTGAAAAGCTGGAATCAAGCCTGCTTTTGCCTTTCCGGCGCCGGATTCCGATGGTTATAGAGATTCCACCGCTTAACAGCAGGCCCCTGGCCGAGCGGCTGGAGCTGGTCCATCATTTTTTCAAACAGGAAGCGAGCCGCATCGGCAAAAATATAGTTGTCCGCAGCAACGTGATCAGGGCTCTTCTGTCAGGCGAAAAACCGGGTAACGTGGGCCAGTTAAAGAGCGATATCCAGGTGGCCTGCGCCAGGGGTTTCCTGGGCCATTTTACTCTCTCGACCGGGGATGAGGTTGTAGTAACCCTGAACGAGCTCAGCATCAGCTCGAAGGGATCGTTTCTCCAGGATAAGGAAGTCCGGGAGCTGGATATGCTGATCTCCCAGGATGCAGTTTTTTATCCGCATGATATTTTTCCGCAAAAAGGTTCCATCTTGGCGGAAAATATCTATACCCTTCCGGCGCAGATCTATGAATATATCGAGCAGGAAGTAAACCGCTGCCGTCAGGAAGGATTCAGCCTGGAGGAGACGAATCAGCGTATCTCCATGGAGCTGGAAAAAGAGTTCAATCGCTTCATCACCCATACCAGGAAGATCAAGCATGCTTTAAGCAAGAGAGACCTGGAAAGGATAATCGGCCGCGAGATCACTGAAACGGTCTCCCAGATGGTGGAGATCGCCCGGAACGAGCTTGTTATTGACAGCGAGCAGCTTTTTTTCTACCTGGCGATTCATTTGAATACCGCTTTGAAACGCATCCTCAGCGGCAAGCCGATCTACAATCCCCGCCTGGCGCAGATCAAAAAAGAGCACCAGCGCGAATACCTCACGGCGCTGAAAATGGGCAATGTGGTCAAAAGAAATTACAGGATCACCCTGCCGGAAGAAGAGATCGGTTTTATCACCTTGTATTTAACCACCTTTCTTCACAATAACGTTCATGATGAGGGCAATGTAGCCGTAGTGGTGCTTTCCCACGGGCGGGCGGCTACAGAGATGGTTAAGGTGGTCAATACTATGCTGAAGGTAAATCATGCTCACAGCCTTGATATGGAGCTTACGGAAAGTCCTAAAAACTTTCTGCAGCGTGTGATCGATTTCTGTAGACATGTTGACTGTGGAAAAGGAATATTGCTCCTGGTGGATATGGGCTCCCTGCTTACCTTTAGTGAAATAATCGAGCAGCAGCTGAGGATCAGGGTCCGGGCGGTAGACCGGGTCGACCTGGTCATGGTTCTGGAGGCGACTCGCTGGGCCATGTTCTCCGGGGCAACCCTCGATGAAATAGCCGATGAGCTCACCCAATCGAAGAAGATGCTTTTTGCGGCGCCGGACTGCTCCCCAAAAAAATCTGCCATCCTGGCTGTCTGCCTTTCGGGTTACGGTGTAGCGGAGAGAATTAAAGATTACCTTGAACCGCGGCTGAAAGAATTTGGTGTGGAAGTTAAAACAGCGGGGCTGATGGATGAAGAGGACCTGGAGCAGAAGGTTGAGCGGTGGCTGAAAAGGCTGCGGGTAATTGCCACCGTGGGAACGATTGATCCCGAGATCAATGGCTTGCCCTTCATTCCATTTTACGATGTGGTCAACGGAGAAGGGCTGGAACATCTGAAATTGCTGCTCGGGCGCGGCAATGTATTGACGATAAAAAATGAAAAAATTACCGGCTCCGAAATGATTGCGGTCAAACAACAATGGCCTGATCGGGCTACGGTTATCCGGGAGCTGGGGAGCAAACTGCTGCAGCAGGGTTATGCTAGGCCCGGTTTTATCGAAAGCGTTCTTGAGCGGGAAGAGTTGGGGCCGACCTGCCTGCAGGGAGGGCTGGCCATTCCCCACGCCGATCCGCAGTATGTCAACAGGGCCGGCGTGGCCGTGGCCACTCTGGTTGAGCCTGTGGAGTGGTGGGGTTTACAGGTGGATCTTGTCTTTCTGCTTGCCCTGCGCGTCTCAGACCGGCAGCTATTTGCGTCACTTTTAAAAGTAATCAACGATGAAAGAAAAATCCAGACAATCCGCTTGGCGGATTCGGCCCGGGAAATTGAGGAGGAGATCAATCTTGCCATCAACCAGCCCTACGAGTCAGGAAAAATTTAGTTTAAGCGAAGATTTAATTTTAGTTGGTGAGAAAGCAGCCTCTCCAAAAGAGGTTTTGAACAAACTTGCCGGGTTGCTGGGTGAGCGCGGCTATGTAAAAGATAGTTTTCTGCAGGCTCTGCTTGACCGTGAAGAGGCTTACCCCACCGGTCTTCAAACCAGCGTGACCGGCGTGGCCATACCCCATACCGACACCGCGCATGTAGTAAAACCCGCCTTGGCCATCGCCACCCTGGACAGTCCTGTTTCATTCCGGGCGATGGATAATCCCCAAAAAGAGATCCCGGTAGAGCTGATTATCGTCATGGCCATAAAAGAGCCGGCCATGCAGCTCGAAGCCCTGCAGAAGATCATGCAGGTTTTACAGGATGAAAGCATCTTAATCAGGATCCGGGAGGCCCGCCGGGCCGGGGAGGTCTTGCTGGTATTGGAGCAGCATTTTAGTACCGCTGAATGAGGGGCTGTCCTTCTCCCGGAGTAAATTAAGGAGGTGATCACAGCCGGCAAGCAACTGAGTTGTGGAATTAAAAGGTAGAATTGTTGAGGTGTAGCGATGAAAAAGGTGAAAATTCTGGTCGTCTGCGGTTCAGGGGTAGCCACGTCGATGCACGTTGCCTACAAATTACGCGATTATCTGGAAAAGGAGAAACTCAACGTCAGCATCGACGGCTGCGGAAATAACGAATTGCCTTATCGCGCCGGTAACTACGACATCATTGTCAGTAATGCCCAGATTACTATTGAAACAAGCCAACCGGTCTTTTCTGCGGTGCCCCTGTTAACCGGAATCGGAGAAAAAGAAGTTGTCGCGCAAATTGCTGAGGTCGTGCGGAAAATCGGAGCAGAAGGTCAGAACCAAAATAACGGATAAGGAGTTGGAACCATGTCATTTGTTGAAGTTATTGAGCAGATCGGTAATTTTCTAACGGGACTCGGCGTTCCGGTTTTGCTTCCGATTATTATCCTAATTTTAGGTTTAATATTCGGGCAAAAGTTCGGTACCGCCCTGCGGGCAGGCCTGACTCTCGGGGCTGCCTTTGTTGCTCTTAACCTGGTGATCGGTTTGCTGATCGGCACCTTGAGCCCGGTAGTCGAGACCATGGTCCAGAACACCGGAGCTGATCTCGGGATCATGGATGTGGGCTGGGGCGTCGCTGCGGCGATCGCTTTCGGGACCAAAGCCGGCGCCCTGGTGATTCTGGTCTCCTTATTGGTTAATGTGCTCATGCTGGCTTTCAGACTGACCAAAACGCTCAATGTAGATATCTGGAATTTCTGGAATCACGCTTTTACTGCATCTGTTGTTTATATCGTCTCGGGAAGCCTGGCTTTCGGCCTGATTGCCGCAGCCATCCATGCCGCTGCATGTTTGATCATTGCAGACCGCACGGCGAAACAGGTCCAGGAATTTTACAACATACCCGGGATCTCCATCCCTCACGGCTGGGCTATCACTAGTGTGCCGATTATCGCCGCCGTAAACTGGGTGATCGACCGCATCCCCTACGTCAGGGATATCAAGTGGGATGAGAAGAACATCCAGGAGAAATGGGGCATTTTCGGCAACCCGCTTATCCTGGGGACCATTCTCGGGATCGTCGTGGGCTTGCTTGGTGGCCTGGCCAAGGATATCCCGGCGCTGCTGACCCTCGGTATTACTATGGGTGCGCTGATGGTGCTGCGAAAGCTGCGCCCGCAGAAGGGCGGGAGCGAC
>CAYFRE010000054.1:5837-12482 GCA_964345455.1 uncultured Syntrophomonadaceae bacterium
TGGTGATGGTGCTGATACCGCGGATCATCGGCCTGTTCATGGAAGCGCTGACGCCAATTTCGGAATCGGCAAAGGAGTTCATGCAGAAGAGGTTCAAGGGACGGGAGTTCTATATCGGCCTCGACTCGGCGATCTTGATCGGCCATCCGGTTACGGTTGCTGCGGGGATCATTTTAATTCCCATCGTGCTCGGTTTGGCCTTGGTCCTGCCTGGCAACCGGGTGCTGCCCTTTGCCGACCTGGCGTCCCTCTTCTATTTTGTGGCCATGGTGCCGTTTCTCTCCAAGGGTAACCTCTTCCGTTCAGTACTTAACGGTATCGTGATCATGAGCATAGTTCTGCTTGTCTGCACCTCCTTTGGTTCATCACTTACCCAGATGGCTGTCTCCATTGGATATGAAATGCCCTCCGGAGCAGTCGATATCACCGCTCTTTCCGCGGGTAACTGGATTACCTGGATTCTTTTCCAGATCGGCCGGTTGTTCGGCGCATAAAAGCGGTTTTTGGAAATATAGCATCATTGGGCAAGGAGGGAGGGGCCCTGAAGATTAGAGCTTTTCCAGGCCCCTCCTCACCGCCTGATAATCAAGTTGGAGGCTACTCTTAGATGAAAGTTGCCGTTTATCATAACAATCAAACTGTTGAGATCGAGGAACGGCCCCTGCCCGTACCGGGTGAAGGAGAGATCCTTGTTCAGAACAAGGCTTGCGGGGTCTGTGTAGGGGACACGATGGAATGGTACCTTACGTCCCGGGCGCCGCTGATCCTGGGCCATGAAGCCACCGGCGTGGTTGTCCGTACCGGCAAAGGTGTAAAAAATGTTCGCGAAGGGGACCGGGTTTTTGTCCACCACCATGTCCCATGCCTGACCTGTGAATGCTGTCTGAAAGGCAACTATACAAGCTGTGCCATGTTCCGGGCCACCCATCTCAATCCCGGCGGTTTTGCGGAGTATTTCCTGGCCACGGCGCATCACGTGGCTGTTGACACCCTGATCCTCCCTGAGCAGGTCAGCTTTGTCGAAGGAACCCTGATTGAGCCGCTGGCCTGCGTGATCCATGCGCTGCGCCTGGCTGCAGTAAAACCCAACGAGTCGGTAGCGCTTATCGGCACCGGAGCCATGGGGTTGATGTTCATCCAGGCGCTCCTGCATTACGGAGTCAGGAAACTGGTAGTCTACGAACTGCTTCCCTGGAGGCAGGAGATCGCGCGCCACCTTGGCGCCCCGACAGTGCTGGCGCCCTTGAAGGACCTCGCGGAGGAGGCCGGCCGCTTGCAGAGCATCCTTTCGGCTGAGGGGGCGGATAAAGTCCTGGTTGTGGCCAAAGATCTCAGCGCGATCAACATGGGGATGCAGCTTGCCGGCAGGGGTGGAAAAGTATTGCTTTTTGCCACTACCCACCCGGAAGAGAAGATTGATTTTTATCCCTCCAGGATCTTCTTTTATGAACAGACCGTGCTTTCAAGTTATTCCGCCGATCATCTCGATACCAGGACGGCGCTGGATCTGATCTCATGGGGGGTTATTGACAGCGAGACAATTATCACGCACAGGTTCCCGCTGGAGCGTCTATCCGAAGCCATTTTGCACACATCCGGGAGACAAGAGAGCTTAAAATGCGTGATCGAATTTTAAGCATCAGCCAAAGAAGAGGTGGAGGATCATTTCTTACACAATTGATTTAAACGGCCGGGTGGCACTGATTACCGGAGCGGCCAAGGGCATCGGCCTGGCCACGGCGCAGCTTCTGGCCCGGGCCAGCGCGCAGGTGGTTCTGGATGACCTGGTCCCCGCTGAAAAAATCACAAATGAACTGGAATCGATTAAAAACGAAAATAAAGAGACGGCGCCGCATTATTTTTGCCAGGATATCTCTACTTTTGAAGGCGCAGGCATCTTGATCGAGAAGACCCTGGCCCGCTGCGGCCGGATCGACTTTCTGATAAATAATGCCGGTGTGGTCGCTGACTGGGATAAAAGCTGGGCGGTCCATGTAAAGGGGCCTTACTATCTGGCCGAAGCGGTGAAGGAGCACATGGCGAAGCGGGGCAGCGGGCGGATTGTAAATATATCTTCCGCCGCGGCGTTTACAGGAAGCACCGGTATTCCCGAGTATGCGGTCTCCAAGGGAGGAAACTGCAGCCTGACGCGCTACCTGGCCAGAACGTATGCTCCCCTGGGCATTCTGGTCAACGGAATTGCCCCGGCGGTGATCAAAAGTGAAATGCTGATGGCGCGCTATAAAGATGAGCGGGAGCTTCTGGAGCACTATATACCGATGATGCCGGTAAGGCGGATAGGTTATCCGGAAGATATAGCCCGGATCGTTCTTTTCCTGTGCTCAGAGCTCTCCGCTTACCTCTGCGGTGAGATCATTGTGGCCGACGGCGGGAGGATGTATGTCGGGTAAAAAGAATTGACGGAGGTGAACAGATGTGGAAAAGATTTGTGAACAGCTGAAATCTTTAACCGCGGTGGCGGCGCTTTCCGGTTTTGAAGATCTTTTGATCGGGGAAGTGCGGCGGCGCCTGGCGCAGCATGCCGATGCAGTCACGGTCGATCGCATCGGCAATGTCACCGCAACTTTTAACGGAAAGGATGCTCGTGAGCCGAAGCTGCTGGTTTTTGCCCATATCGATGAGGTGGGGCTCATGGTCAGCAAAATAGAACAGAGTGGATTTCTGCGCTTCGAGCGGGTCGGCGGGGTGCCTGAAAAGACCCTGCCCGGACAATTTGTCGAGGTGTTCTCTGCCGACGGCAGTAACAGCTGCACCGGCATCATCGGGGCATATGCGCACCACCTGACGCCGGATGAGGCCAAGCGGACCGTCCCTTCCAGGGAGCAGATGTATATCGATCTGGGCATGAGCAGCCGCGATGAGGTGCTTGCTGCCGGGATCAATGTTGGCAGTCCGGTAACCTACCGGGCTAATTTTACCCGGCTTGGCAAAAACCGAATCACCGGCAAAGCGCTGGATAACCGGATCGGCCTCTACCTTCTGCTGCAGGCGGCGCAATACCTGCAGGATCACCGTCCCGCGGCCACGGTATACCTGGTGGCTTCGGTCCAGGAAGAGTTCAATATCCGGGGCCTGCTGCCGGTATTTCAAAAGCTGCAGCCGGAAGCGGCGATCTGCCTTGATATTACTCCGGCCTGTGATACCCCCGACCTGCAGATGAAATATGATATTGCCTTGGGTGAGGGTCCGGCGGTAACACAGATGAATTTTCATGGGCGCGGCACCCTCGGCGGGCTGATCCCCAACCCCGGGTTAAGGCGTTTCCTCGAGTTGACCGCTGAAGAGCTGCAGCTGCCTTACCAGCGCGAGGTGATCATCGGGGTGATCACAGACGACGCTTTCACCCAGCTGGCGGGCACTGAAGGGACGGCCATGGCGCATCTCTCCGTGCCCATCCGCTACAGCCATGCCCCAATCGAGACCGCCGATCTGGGGGATATCCGCTGGTGCGCGGTGCTCTTGAATGAAGCGGTCACCCGCTTTAGCAGCAGCCTTGATTTGCGGCGGGGCTATTAAATATCTGTTACATTAGAAAGGGAGATAAATATGTGGACCGAAGAAATACTTGGGACCGGAAAACCGATCATTGCCATGTGTCACCTGCTGCCGTTACCGGGCGACCCGGCTTACGACCGGGCCGGGGGGATGAAAAAAATAATAGATGCCGCTCGCAAGGATTTAGCCGCTTTGCAGGAGGGCGGTGTCGATGCGGTGATGTTTTCCAATGAATTCAGCATGCCTTACCTGACCAGGGTGCGGGCCGAAACGGTCGCCTCGATGGCGCGGCTGATCGGTGAGCTGATGCCGGAAATCAAGGTACCCTTCGGCGTCAACGTTCTCTGGGATCCGGTTGCCTCTCTCGACCTGGCTGTGGCCACGGGAGCGAAGTTTGTCCGGGAGATCTTTACAGGTGCCTATGCCAGCGACTTCGGTTTGTGGAATACAGATTGCGGTTCAGTTGTCCGGCACCAGCATGCCATCGGGGCTGAAGAGGTGAAGCTGCTTTTCAATATCGTTCCGGAAGGCGCCACCTACCTGTCGCAGCGGGATATCGTCTCCATTGCCAAGAGCACCGTCTTCAATGCCAGACCCGATGCGCTCTGCGTTTCTGGCTTGACCGCGGGGGCGGAAACAGATGCTCAGATCCTCAACATGGTAAAACAGACTGTCCCGGATATGCTTGTCTTTGCCAATACCGGGGTCCGGCCGGAGAATGTTGAGCAGCAGCTTTCCATCGCCGACGGTGCCGTTGTCGGTACGACCTTCAAAGTTGACGGTAAATTTGAGAACCCCGTTGATGTGAAAAGAGTCGAATCATTTATGGATAAGGTCCGGCAATTTCGGGCTCATTAAGGAGAGTACTTATGGTCACCATCGCGCCGTCACTGGCTGCAGCCCCGCTGCATCATCTTGAAAAAGTTATTTGGGAGCTGAACAGGCTCGAAGTGGGGATGATCCATTTTGATGTCGAGGACGGCAGCTTTGTCCCCATGATGACCCTGGGCCTAAAAATCATCTCCGAGCTGCGCCCGTTTTCAACGCTGCCCTTCGATGTTCATTTGATGATGCGCCGGCCGGAATGGGTGATCGCGCCGCTGGCCGGGATGGGTGCCGATTCAGTTTCGGTCCATTACGAGGCCTGCCCCTACCCCCGGCGAACCCTGGGCCTGATCAAACGCTGCCGGATGAAGGCGGGGTTGGCTTTCAACCCCAAAACAGTGCTGCCACCGCTGCAGCATTACCGGCCTTTTCTAGATTACGTGGTTATCCTGACCACCGAGCCCGAGCCTGAAAATGAGGCTTACCTGCCGAGCGTTTTGCATAAAGTTACCGGCGGCCGGAAGCAGGAGGGCCTTGAAGGAGTTAAGTGGATGGTTGACGGGGGCATTTCTCCCGGGAACATCTCCGAAGTGGTTCGGGCCGGCGCCGATATCGTGGTGGTTGGAAGGAGCTTTTTTCATGAAGGAGCTCTTGAAAAAAATTATGCCTTGTTAAAAAAGTCCGCGGAGGGGTAGGAATGCTAGCAGAAAGAGATACCGTGGTGGTCAACAAAACCGGCCTGCACGCCCGGCCGGCGTCGCTCTTTGTTCAGAAAGCCAACCAGTTTCGGTCGGCGATCAAGATTGTCTGCAACGGCAAAGAGATCAACGCGAAAAGCATGATTGGAGTTTTAAGCCTGGGGGCCGGCAGGGGCAGCAAGATCACGATTCAAGCCGAAGGTGAAGATGCCGAAGCGGCTGCGGCCGAACTGGCCAGGGTCATTGAAAAAGAGCTGCCGGAAGAAGATCAAGAGGAGTAAAAGATGATGGAGATAATCCATGCCATCGGGACATCGCCGGGGGTCGCCATCGGCCCGGTTTACCAGCAAGAGCAGCAGAAAGCGGATGTTAGCGTGAAGCGGATTTCGGACGGGCTGGTGGAGGCGGAGCTGGCCGCGCTTGAACGGGCCCTGGCCGTGGTGCGGGCGGAAATTACCGATCTGATCACCGTGGCCGCCGCAAAGGTTGGCGCCAGGAAAGCGGAGATCTTCCAGGCGCAAATGATGCTGCTCGATGATCCCGAGTTTATCCCGCCGGTCCGGGAAAAAATTAAAAACGAGAAGATCAATGCCGCCGCCGCCCTCGACCAGGTCATTCAGAAGCATGACGCCGTCTTTGCCGGTATCGAAGACGAATATATCCGGGCCCGGATCGCCGATCTGCATGACATCGGCTCGCAGATCATCAGGCAGATAAACGGAAGCTTCCGGCCGAAGCCGCATTTCGAACATCCAGTGATCATCTTTGCCGATGATTTGAGCCCCTCCGAAACCGCCCTGTTCGATCCAGCCTTGATTTTGGCCTTTGCTACGGTCGCCGGATCGCGGACCTCGCATACTTCGATTATGGCGCGCTCCCTGGGTATCCCCGCCGCGGTCGGAGCGGGCGAAGGGCTGATGGCCAGGGTCAAAACAGGGGATCAGGCCATCGTTGACGGAAATGAAGGGATCGTTATTCTAAACCCCTCGCCGGAAACATTGGCCGCATACCGGGAACGGCAGGAGCAGGAGAGAAAAAAGCGGGAGCGGCTGACGGCCTACAGATCCCTTCCAACCGTCACACGGGACGGGCACAGGGTGACCGTGGCCGGTAATATGGGCTGCCGGGGTGATCTGGAGCGGCTGCTGGAGCAGGGCGCCGAGGGGATCGGCCTTTTCCGCACGGAATTTCTCTACATGGAAAAAGAGCGGCTTCCTTCCGAAGAGGAGCAACTGGAGATATATGAAGGGGTCGTCCGGAAGATGGCAGGGCAGCCGGTGATCATCAGGACCCTGGATGTGGGTGGAGACAAGGAAATTCCTTATCTCAATTTACCTTCAGAACCGAATCCTTTTCTGGGATATCGGGCTGTGAGGCTTTATTTTGAGCGGCCGGAAATCTACAAGCCGCAGCTCAGGGCGATCCTGCGGGCTTCCTGCAGCGGCCCTGTCAAGATCATGTTTCCGATGATCTCATCACTCGAAGAGGCCAAAAAGGGCCGCGCGATTGTCGAAGAGGTTAAAAAGGAGCTGCATGAAGAGGGGCTCCGCTTTACCAGGGCGATCGATACAGGGGTGATGACTGAAATACCGTCTGCCACCCTGAT
>CAYFRE010000055.1:0-888 GCA_964345455.1 uncultured Syntrophomonadaceae bacterium
TCCTTCAGTTCATCCCGATCCGCGGGAAGCAGGTAATAATCTGCCGGTCCCCCAACCTGCCAGGATGTATGTAGCGAGATCGGTTCATCTTTTTTCAATCAGGCGCGCATCCGCCGGCCCAGTTCATGCTCCAGGTTCAAAGTTTCGCCCTCCATCAGGGTAATTTATTCTATGCGTGAGCAGCCGTTTATGTTAGTTTTCCCTTACTGCGCTCGCGATCTCACACAAACAGCGGTAAAGCAGCGCGGCGGCGTCGGGACCCGCCAGCTTTGCCCCGGAACAGGCCATCTGCTTCAGCAGAGCCGGTTCGGCCCTGAATCTCTCCAGTTCGCGGCGCAGGCGGTAACGGTTGAATTCTTTCTCTTCTATCAGCAGCGCCGCCCCCGCCCTCTCCAGAAGGCGGGCATTGTAATACTGGTGATTGTTGACCACATTCGGCGAGGGGACCAGGACCGCCGGCAGCCCCAGGGCGGTGATTTCAGCCAGGGTGGTGGCTCCGGCACGGGTGATCACCAGGTCCGCCGCCGCCAGGGCGGCCGGCATCTCTTCAAGATAAGGATAGAGGCGCAATCTCTGCGGCAGCAATCCAAGCTGCTCTTTGACCCGGTGGTAGTAGATCTCCCCGGTAACATAAAGCAATTGCGTCTCCGGCAGGAGCCAGCCTTCTTTCAGAAATTCGACGATCACCTCGTTTATTCTAAAGGCGCCCCGGCTGCCGCCGTAAACCAGGATCGTTTGAAGAGAAGGATCGAGCTGCAACTGCTCCTGTGCCGCGGCGCGCTCCACCGCCGCCACTTCGCTGGCGCGGGGATTGCCGGTAAAGACGGTCCTGCTGCGGCGGGGGAAAGCGCTGCGCGATTCCTCGAAGGAGATACAAACCCGCTGCAC
>CAYFRE010000055.1:898-2846 GCA_964345455.1 uncultured Syntrophomonadaceae bacterium
CCCGGACGTGGTGCAACGAAAGGGCAACTATCCGCCGCCGCCGGGCGCCTCGCCAGCAAGGCAGCCAGCATCACCGGAGCCGCGACATAGCCGCCGGTGCCGAAAACAACATCCGGTTGAAAGGAGGTGATGAGCCGCCGCGCCCGGCGCAAGCCGCGCCAGAGATCCCGGCTGAAAGGGCCGAGCCGGCGCAGGCTTCGCCCGAAACCGCGCGCCGGGATCGTCTCCAGATCGAAGCCCGCCGCCGGAACGATCTTCTTTTCCAGTCCCTCAGCGCTGCCGACAAAAAGGAGTTCCGCTGAAGGCTCGCGCTCCCGGACATGGCGCGCCAGCGCCAGGGCGGGATAGATATGACCGCCTGTCCCACCCCCGGTAATGATCATTCGCACCGGCTGCCGCCTCCTTTCTCTCTCGCTCACCGGTGACAGTGCCGCGATATATTCAACAAAATGCCCAGACTGAAGAGGTTAAAAAATACCGAGCTGCCGCCGGCGCTGATCAGCGGCAGGTTGATCCCGGTTACCGGCAGCGATCCGGTGACCATGCCGATATTGATCAGCACCTGCAGCGCCAGCATGGAGGTGATTCCGGCGGCCAGCAGGCTGCCGAAGGTGTCGGGCGCCGTCAGCGAGATCTTCAGCCCCCGCCAGACCAGCACAAAAAAGAGCAGCAGCACCGCGGTGGCGCCGACAAAGCCCAGCTCCTCCCCGATGACGGCAAAAATAAAGTCGTTGTGCGGAAAAGGCAGGTAGTATAGCTTCTGCCGGCTGCGCCCCAGGCCCACCCCGAAAATATGCCCCGGTCCGAGGGCGTAAAGCGATTGAATGATATGGTAGCCTGTCTTGGAAGGGTCGGCCCACGGGTCGATAAAGGAGAACAGCCGCTTGAGGCGGTAAGGCTCCTTGATCGTGATCGCCACCAGGGCCGGCACTGAAACGAGCCCCAGCAACAACGCCTGTTTGAAGGGCATCCCCGCCAGCAGGATGATTATTGCCGTTCCGGCGAGCAGGATCAGGGCGCTTCCCAGGTCGGGCTGGCTGACGATAAAGATAAAGGCGATCCCCGCCAGCAGCAACGGGATGAAGCTGCTCGACCAGAACTTCTCCATCCTGATGCTGCGGCTGCTCATGAAGGCCGCCGTAAAGATGACGAAGGCGAGCTTGCAAAACTCGGCCGGCTGGAAGGTAAAGACGCCAAAATCAAGCCAGCGCTTCGCCTCGGTTCCCATATCGGTACCCAGCCCGGTAAAGATCAGAGTCAACAAAACAAAGCTGAACAGAACAAGAAAAAGAGAGAAACGCCGCAGCTTCCAGTAGTTTACCCGGGAGACCACGTACATCGCCGCCAGGCCCAGGGCGATCCAGAGCGCCTGGCGCCTTAGAAAATAATAGGGGTCTCCTTGCCCCTCTTCGGCGATGACATAGCTGGCACTGAAGATCATGACCAGGCCAATCCCCAGCAGTAGAATAGTTACCAGGATCAACGCATAATCAGGATCACGGCGCTGTTCTTTTTTCATACCCCATCCTCTTTTTCACGTAACTGATAGACCAGTTCCTTGAAACTGTTCCCCCTGGCCTCGTAATCGGTAAACATATCCCAGCTGGTACAGGCCGGTGAAAGAAGGATCATCTCCCCGGGCCGGGCGCGCGACCATGCTTCGGCCACCGCCTCTTCCAGGGTGGTAACCTGCAGATAGGCGGTAAAGCCCGCTCCGGCAGCCGCCCGGGCCATTTTGACCCTGGATTCTCCAAAGAGAATCAGGCTGCCGGCCTCCTCTCTGATTACCTCCGCCAGCTCCGAAAAATCGCTCCCCTTATCCCTGCCTCCGGCGATAAGGATCTTCTTTTTCCCGGGAAATGAGCGCAGCGCCCGGATCACCGCTTCTGGATTAGTTCCCTTGGAGTCGTTGATAAATTGGACTCCGCCGATCTCGGCCACGGGCTCG
>CAYFRE010000055.1:2856-12468 GCA_964345455.1 uncultured Syntrophomonadaceae bacterium
CGATAGCTTTGAAACGGCGCAGCACCCGGCCGATCGCCTCCGGCGCCGCTCCCGCCGCCCAGGCCGCCGCCGCGGCGGCGAGGGCATTTTCCAGGTTATGCTCGCCTGGCAGGGCCACCTCGTCTACCGGGCAGATATGGGCGATGGCCCGGCCCCGGTTAAACAGGGTCACCCGGCCCCGCTCGATGCCGGCGCCGCGTTCCACGGATCCCCGGGCAAACCAGAGCAGCCCGGCCCGCACTTCTTCACGCAGCCGGGACACGGCGGGATCGGATGCATTGAGCACCGCGAAATCGCTCTCCACCTGGTTCTCGAAAAGCCGCGCCTTGGCCCGGTAATAGTTCTCCACGCTGCCGTGATAATCCAGATGGTCCTCCGTAAAATTCAAGAATACGGCCACCGCCGGCCGGAAATTCAGGATATCGGCAAGCTGAAAACTGCTCAACTCCGCCGCTACCGCCCCGGCCGCACCGGTCTGCCCGGCTGCCACACAGAGCGGCACCCCGATATTGCCGGCAGCCATGGCCCCGTTAAAACGAGCTTCAGCAAGCATCTCCGCCAGCAGCGCGGTGGTCGTGGTTTTACCGTTGGTCCCGGTGATCCCGATCAGGGGAGCCCTCATAAAAGCATATGCCAGCTCGATCTCGGATAAAACCGGTATTTGCAGTTCCGTTGATCTTGTGAAGATCTCCAGCGACGACGGAACGCCGGGACTTTTGATCACCAGGCTGACCCCGGGATTAACCAGTTCAGGCGGATTGGCGCCGGTTACCGCCTCCACCCGGCCATACTTTTTCAACGCGGCCAGCTCCTGCTGCAGATCGGCGGCGGGCCGGCGGTCGGTAACGATCACCCGGGAGGCCCCCAGCTCCGCCAGCAGCGCTGCGGCGGCAGTCCCGCTGCGGGCCAGGCCCACCACGATCACGGTCCGCCCTCGAATCAGATCAATCAAGATGCCACAACCCCTGTTTGCACACTACAACCTCCACTCGAGAAGCCCGATCAGGGCAAAGATAAAGGTCAAACCCCAGAAGGCGGTTACCACCTGCCACTCGCTCCATCCTTTCAGCTCGAAATGATGATGCAGCGGGGCCATCAAGAGGATACGCCGCCCGGTAAGCTGAAAACTCAGTACCTGCAGGATCACCGAGAGCGCCTCCAGGACATAGAGCCCCCCGATCACCACCAGCGAGAGCTCCGCATTTGTCAGGATCGCCGCCGCGGCCAGGGCGCCGCCCAGGCCCAGTGAACCGACATCGCCCATGAAAATGCGGGCCGGATGAAGGTTGTATATCAAGAATCCGAAGCAGCCGCCGACCAGCGCCCCGCAGAAGAGGGCCAGGTCAGGCCGGCCGCTCTCCAGGGCGATATAGAGAAAGGCCAGCAGGGCGATGATCGCCGTCCCCGTGGCCAGCCCGTCGATACCGTCAGTGAGATTGACCGCGTTCGTTGTCGAAAGAATTATGATAAAGATAAAGAACGGGTAAAACCAGCCCAGGTCGAGCGTGACCCCGGTAAAGGGGAGCTCCACCGCGGGGCTGTAATTGCCCGACAGGTAGAGCAGGCCGGTGAAGAGAGCTGTAAGCAGGGCCTGCCCGGCAAGCTTGTCGCGCGCTTTCAGGCCCAGCGAACGGCCGTGGGCCATCTTGGCATAGTCGTCGAGCCAGCCGATCAGGGCGCTGCCCAGGGTCAGCAGAACCGCGATCCAGAGGCGGGGGTTAAAATTGGCCGCAATGAGGAGAGCACACCCGGCGGCAGTCAGGAAAACCACCCCGCCCGCGGTCGGCGTACCCGCTTTCTTCAGGTGGCGGGAGGGACCGTCAACCCGGATCTGCTGGCCAAACTGGCGCCTCCGCTGCATCCTGATAAAAAGGGGGCAGATCACTGCGCTGATCGCAAAAGCGGCAAACACGGTCAAAAAAACAGACTTCTGCAACTCTTCAATCTCCCTCCGCCATCTCCATCAATCGATCAACAATTGTTTCCATATGCATGCCCCGCGAACCTTTCACCAATATATACCACCCCGCGCCGCCCGCCGGCAGAACCCTCTTCAGGGCTTCCAGAACTTCGTCATGGCTCCGGCAGGCTACGGCCGGAAGGCCCGCCGCCGCGGCCCCCGCGGCGATCTCGGTTCCCAGATCGCCGACGGTAATCAGCGCCCCGATCCGGGAGCGGGCCGCAAAGCGGCCTATCTCGCGGTGCGCCACCGGCGCCGCCGGGCCGAGCTCGAGCATGTCCCCAAGGATCGCAACCGATTTAACCCCGCCCAGATCGCGGAGCACCTCCAGCGCCGCCCTGACTGAATCCGGATTGGCGTTGTAGCTGTCGTTGATGATCCTCGATCCGGCAGGGTTCGTCAGCAGCTGCAGCCGCCCTTCCGTGATCTTGCTTTTCTCCAGGCCTTCCTGCATCTGCGGCAGGCTGATGCCGAGCAGGTAGCCGACGGCGAGGGCGGCCAGGGCATTGCTCACCAAGTGCCGCCCGGGGAGAGGAAGACTGAAGCTGCCCTGCTCGCCTCCGGGAAAGCGCACCATGAATATGCTGCCCTCCCCGCGCATTGATAATGAGCTTGCCCGGATATCTCCGTGATCAAATCCATAAGTATAAACTTTTCCGTCAAAACGCGCCCCCATCTCCCGGAGGCGGGGATCGTCACCGTTCAGAACCGCCGTGCCCCGGGAACCGATGGAGTTCAGCAGCTCCGCCTTCGCCGCGGCAATCGCCTCCATGCCGCCGAGCATCTCCAGGTGAGCCTCGCCGATATTGGTGATCACCCCGATGTCGGGGGCGGCCCACCGCGCCAGCTCGGCAATCTCACCCGGCGCGCTCATGCCCATCTCCAGCACCGCCGCCCGGCAGCTCCCGTCGAGACGCAGCAGGGTCAAGGGAAGGCCGATCTCGTTGTTCAGGTTCCCCTCGGTTTTCAAGACCTTCATCCGGCTGGAGAGGACGCCGGCAATGAAATCCTTGGTCGTGGTCTTGCCGCTGCTTCCGGTGACGCCGATTACCGGCATGCTAAAGCGGCGCCTCTGGAATGCGGCCGCCTGCTGCAGCGCCGCCAGCACGTCGGGAACCCCGATCAGCAAGACCTGCGGCGGCAGTTCGGGCAGCGGGCGGCGGGCGTAAAAAGAGCCCGCCGCGCCGGCGGCAACGGCGCCGGGAACATGGAGATGCCCGTCCTCTTTTTCGCCGCGCAGCGGCACAAAGAAGTCACCTTTCCGGATGCTCCGGGAGTCGATGGAGAACCCGGAAATGTTCTGTTCCGGGTCTCCCCGCAACAGCACGCCACGGCAGGCTTCCAGAAGATCCGCTCCCTTAATTGACATAATACTTCTCTTCCCCTCTTGATTGATCCCGGATCAGTTCGCGCGCCGCCGCCCGGTCGTCAAAGGGACAACTCCGGTTGCGGTAAATCTGCTCGGGTTCATGACCCTTGCCGGCGATAAGGACCAGATCACCCCGCCGCGCGGCGGCCAGGGCCGCGGCGATAGCCTCCCGGCGATCGGGTATTACCCGGTAACCTTCACCGGGAAAGCGGCGCTCCAGGCCCGGCATCACCTCCGCGTAAATCTGTGCCGGATCCTCTCCGCGCGGGTTGTCATCGGTCAGGATCGCCAGATCGCTGTAGCCGCCGGCGGCCTCTCCCATCAGGGAGCGCTTGCTGCGATCCCGCTCGCCGCCGCAGCCGAAGACCGTGATCACCCGGCCGGATGTAAGCTCGCGGGCCGCCTTTAGCGCATTGACCAGACCGTCTGGAGTATGTGCATAATCAACCAGGACCGTGTAATCCTGCCCCGCCTCCACCGGCTCAAAGCGGCCGGCCACTCCCGGAAAAGAGTCTAATATTGCCGCCATTTCAGACAGATTGAATCCTTCCACCAGGCCGACAGAAATAGCGGCCAGGGCGTTGTAAATATTGAAGCTTCCCTTCAGGGAGAGCCGGAAGCGCTCGCTCCCCGCGAAAGTGACAACGCGGAATGAGATTCCGGACGGACCGCAGTGCAGATCTTCTGCCCGCACATCGGCCGGAGCGGTAATCCCGTATGTGATGCACTGCCCGTTCGTCCAGCGCCTGATATAGCGGTAACAGCGCGAATCGGCATTGAGCACCACCGCCTGCGGCCCGCTTTCGCAATCTCCACCGCCCCAGCCCATATGGGCAAACAGCTTCGTTTTTGCCCTCAGGTAGGAGGCAAAGGTCTTGTGGAAATCTAGATGCTCGCCGGTAATATTCGTCAGTACTCCGATATCAAAACGGCAGCCGAGAACCCGGTCCTGGGCCAGGGCATGCGATGAAACTTCCATGGTCACGTGAGTGGCGCCGAGCGCAGAAAGCCGGGCCAGCAGCCCCTGCAGCTCTGGCGCCTCCGGCGTCGTCGCCGTGGCGGCCACGGTTTCATTCCCCAGCCGGTAATTGATTGTCCCCAGCAGCCCGGTAACCTCACCCCGTGCCCGGAAGAGAGCATCGATCAGGTGCGTCGTGGTCGTTTTCCCGTTGGTTCCGGTCACCCCGATGAGACGGAAATCGCGGGAAGGATGACCGAAAAAACGATCTGCCGCCAGAGCCAGGGCCGGCCTGACCTCCGGTACCCGCACCAGGGGGCAGCCTTTCAGGGGGCAATCCTGACCCACGACCGCGGCGAGAGCACCATTTTGAAAGGCCTCTGCAGCGTATTGCCAGCCCTTCCCGCGGCGCCCTTCCAGCGAAAAGAAAAGGGCGCCGGGTCCAACTTTTTCGCTGTGACAGGCCAATCCGCTCACCTCACCCGTGATCTCTCCTTCCACATTTTTCAATAGCAGCGGTTTCAACAGCTCTTCCAGCATCATTTTCCGCATGCAGCTTCTCTCCCGGTATTTTTCGTTTCCGGGCTGTTCCTTCAACCCGGTATTTTATCATATTCCCGAAAGAAAAAGCTGTGCCGGGCGCTCCTTTACTGCTCCAGAGAAGTGCCGAAAAAAACTTTGATCACATCTCCCTTTTCCACGCGGGCCCCCGAAGCGGGCTCCTGACGCAGAGCAATTCCCGAGCCTTCAGCCTCCAGGTAGAGGCCCAGCCAGTTCAGCACCTGGCCCACATCCTTCACCGTGAATCCGCTCAGATCGGGCATGCTGATACTGCCTCCGGAAAAAGCATCGTCTTCGCCCAGGTAAACCACGATTTGCGTCTGCCGGGGAACCGTGGCCCCCGCCTTCGGCGTCTGATTAACAATATATTGCCCCTCCCCGACCAATCTTAACATCAGCCCGGCCGTATCGAGCCGCGCCGCCGCATCATCCACGGTCAATCCTCGCAGGTCGGGCACCTGCACCGGTTCTCCCGGAGTGGAAGTGCCCTCTGAAGGCGGCACCTGGAGATAATTGAGCACATCGGTCAGGATCCGTTTAAATAAAGGGGCGCCGATCTGCGACCCCCACTGGGGACCGCGGGTGGCACCGTCCACGGCCACGTATAGAACGATCCGGGGATCCCCGGCCGGCGCAAAACCGACAATTGAGACGATATATTCTCCCGGAATATAACCGCCCCGGGCCGCCGGTTTCTGTGCCGTCCCTGTCTTGGTGGCGATACGATATCCTTCAATGGCTGCATTCATGCCACTGCCGCGAATGGTCACGTTCTCCATGATCCAGGCAACCTTATCGGCGGTGGATTTCGAGACCACCTGGCGGACGAGCTCCGGCTTCTGCTCACTAACGACCTCTCCATCAACGTTGCAGATCTTCTCCACCAGGTAAGGTTTCATCAGATTGCCTCCGTTGGCAATCGCCGAAACAGCCATCAACTGCTGCAGCGGAGTCACCGCAACCCCCTGGCCAAAAGCGGTCGTGGCCAGCTCTACCGGTCCGACCTGCTCCGGCTTAAAAATGAGACCGCCGCTTTCACCGGGATAATCGATCCCGGCCGGCTCCCCATATCCAAAGGCGCGGATATAGCTGAAGAGCTTCTCCTCGCCGAGCCGCTGCCCCAGGTTGATGAAGGCCGGGTTGCAGGAGCTCTCCACCGCCTGAAGATAGGTGATACTGCCGTGACCGCTTCCGGTCCAGCAGTGGATATTCCGCCCTCCCACACTGGCGAAACCCCGGCAAAAGAAATGCTCCTTCTCGTTGTAAATTCCTTCTTCTACCGCGGCGCAAAGAGTGGCCAGCTTGAAGGTCGATCCCGGTTCAAAGGAGTCCGTTACCGGGGGGAGAGCCCAGTATTTTGATTCAAACCGGTCATAATTCAACGGATCGTAGTCGGGCTTCGAAGCCGCCGCCAGGATGGCGCCGGTATGGGGGTCGGCGGCAATGGCCATGGCCGCCTTCGGCTGGAATTCGATCATCGCCCGGGCCAGCTCCCGCTCGACAATGTACTGGATCGTTTCATCGATGGTCAGGTAAAGATCCATTCCCTCCCTGGGCGGCAAGAAGCGCCTGATCTCGTGCGGGATCGGCCTGTTCAGGTTATCGGAGGGAAAAAGAAGGTAGCCCTCTTTCCCCTTCAGATAATCTTCGTAATAGGCCTCCAGCCCGGCCAAGCCCTCGTCCATACCCACAAAACCGAGCAGCTGCGAGGCCAGTGTCCCGTTCGGGTAATAGCGCTGCCCCTCTGTCGTAAAGATGATCCCGGGCAGGTCCAGCTCCCGCACCGCCCGGGAGACTTCCGGCGATACCTTTCGTTTCAGATAGATCGAACTGCGCTCCATTGTCAGCTTCTCGAGAAGATCGCTCTCTGTCAGCTCCAGAAGCGGCGCCAGCAGCTTTGCCGTCTCACCGGGATCTTCAATCTGCGCCGGAATGGCCACTACCGTGTCCACGGTAGTGCTCCCGGCAAGCATCCTTTCTTCACGATCATAGATCGAGCCGCGCGGCGAACGTGCGGGGATACTGCGATTCCACTGCTCCCAGGCTGCGGCATAAAGTTCGTCGGAGCGGACGATCTGCAGCCAGGCCAGCCGGCCGATCAGAGCGGCCACCGCCAGAATAATGAAAAAAAACATGGCCATGACCCTGCGGCGCACGGCGGACAGTGTTACCGAAACCTCGATCAAGCAGCGTTCACTCCCCCACGGTGGATCCGATCTCCCGGCTTGCTGACAAGACCCTGACCTGGCCGTTTTCCGGTTCTTGCATGCCCAGCTCGGAGCGGGCAATCATTTCGATACGGGCCAGGGAGCCCAGCCGGGCCGCCTCCTGCTCCAGCTGCCGGTATTCTTCCTGCAGCGCATCCATCCTGTTTTCAGCCTGGGCAAGCCGGTAATGCAGGGTGACCATGGATGAGTACTGCGCAATGATCACGAGGCCGAAAAGAAAACACCCGGCCAGTAGAAGAAACGGCATGCTTTTCAACCCCAAGCGACGGCGCCGTTTTTCCCGGGTTTGCTTCCGGGCAGGTTGATCATGCGTGACCGGGGCCGGCCGGTGGACGATTACTGTATTCCTGGCCTGTAACACTTTTATGCACCTTCTTCTTTGTTTAGAACGCGCCTCTCCACGGCGCGCATCAGCGCGCTGCGGGCGCGTGGATTGAGCGCCACTTCTTCCGCAGCCGGGCGCACCGCTTTCCGGGTCAGCAAGAGAAGCTCACCCTCCCCCCCGCAGGTGCAGGGATAAGCCGGCGGGCAGTTGCAGCTGCGGGAGAGCTCCCGGAAATAGCGCTTAACGATGCGGTCCTCCAGGGAGTGGTAGGCAATCACGCAAATCCTTCCCCCGGGAACCAGATGTGACACCGCCTGCGGGAGAAAATTCTCGATATTTTCAAGCTCGCGGTTCACGGCAATGCGCAGCGCCTGAAAAGTGCGCCGTGCCGGGTGGCCGCCCTTCCGCCGGGCGGCCGCGGGAATGGCGCTCTTGACAATTTCAGCCAGCTCCGTCCCGCTCCGGATGGGGCCCACTCTTTCGCGGTAAGCCACCACCCGGGCCGCGATCCGCCGGGCCCATCTCTCTTCGCCGTAGCGGTAAATCAACCGGGCCAGCGACGGTGCCGGAAGGCGATTGACCAGATCGGCGGCATCTGTTTCCAGGCGGCGGTCCATGCGCATATCGAGCCGCTCGTCCTGCCGGAATGAAAAACCGCGCGCCGGATCGGTCAGCTGGAGAGTGGAAACGCCGAGATCCAGCAATACCCCGTCCACCCGGTGATACCCCAGCTCGCTCAAGACAGCTCCCATTTCGGTATAGCTGCGCTGCAGCAGCCGGAATTTGCCGTCAAACTCTGCCAGCCGCCGCGCCGCCCGCTCTATGGCCTCCCCGTCCCAGTCCAGCCCGATCAGCAATCCCGGATGCTCAAGCTTACCGCAGATCGCGGCGGCATGTCCGCCGTCCCCCAGGGTGGCATCGACATAAATACCGCTTTCGCGGCAGTTGAGGTATTGGAGCACCTCATTGACCATTACCGGGATATGCTTTTCCGCCATACGGGCCCTCCGCTAAAAAACGAAATCTGCAAGTTTCTCGGCAGCCGCCTCGAAGTCGAGATTGTCTGCGCTGGTATATTCTCTCCAGGCTTCTTCACTCCATACTTCCACCCGGTCGGAGACACCGATGATCATGATCTCTTTTTCGATGCCGGCATATTCGCGCAGGTTCTGGGGAATCAAAACCCGTCCCTGCCGGTCGATCTCCACTTCGGCGGCGCCGGAAAAAAAGTAGCGGGTAAAGGCCCGGGCGTCGCTCCGGGTTAGCGGAAGCTCCTTTACCTTCTGCTCGATCTTCATCCAGGCATCAAAGTGGTAGATAAAGAGGCAGCGGTCGAGACCCCGGGTGATCATGAAAATATCGCCCAGGCCTTCCCGCAGCCTGGCCGGAATGATCACCCTGCCTTTCTCATCCAGGGTATGCTGGTATTCTCCGGTAAACATGCCCCGCCTCCATCCACTTTGCTCCACTATCCACCACTTAATTATCAATTCGCGCCACTTTGGAATAGTCCTTCTTGAATCCACCCAAAAATAAAAAAAAAGAGGAAAAATAATTCCTCTTCTCACTACTAAATGACAGCGTTGACATTAAATAACAAAATATGTTCAGGGATCCTGGCGCTTTTTGTTCTTTTTCCCCTCATGCGTCGGCCCCGTATCTTCCTTAATCGCCATTTTTCGCAAGCGATCTCCCAGTTCAACCATGTTTATAACTGCCGCGGCTGCCCTAATACGACAATTCAAGATTTACTGAAGTAACCTGTCGCCGGATGCCGCTTCATTGCAAATAATCAAGAAACAGGGCCGGGAACGATCCCCCACAGCGGGCAGCGGCATAATGATATCTGTCATTTGTGTAAAAACCCCGCTATGCCGTGGACCCTTGGGTTTTGAACTGTTCCCTCTAAAGGTGGGTGCCCTCTTAGCCGCTTTATAGGTCCTCTCGGAGGAGGCTGCTACGCCACAAGCTAAAGCCCGGGCTCCCTAGAATCATGTGTTAGCTCAAAACTTTATCGGTAAACACGAACACAGCAGGGCCTTCGCGCACTAGAATCATAGCATATCCGCATTCAAGAAGCAAGAGGCGGGAAATCAGAAGCAAGAGATAACCGGCCCCATACTATAAACCGGGCTCAACAGCCCCGGACATATATTATCCACGCCGCTTTGTTTTCCAACTTCCAACCTCCAACCCCTCACATCCAGTGTG
>CAYFRE010000056.1:0-4300 GCA_964345455.1 uncultured Syntrophomonadaceae bacterium
CGTGTACCTTCGTTGGGTGGTTGTACTCGGAACGGACCGCGAGGTTCACGAATCCGTACCTCCATATTCCACCTTCCGCCGGGTACTGGTAATTCCAACCCGGCATAGCCCAGGCAGCTACAGACGCCACGGTGTTACCCACCAAAACGATAGATATCGCTAACGCAGCGAGCGTCGCTTTGATCGTTCGAGTCAAGGTTCTCCTCTTTTGCTTTTTACCACTATTAAGGCCTGTCAACAACGCCAGATCCATTGCAGCCTGGACAGTGGTCGCTGCAGGGTTAGTTATCCATTTGTTTTTGTGTAGGGTGCTTTTATTAATCTATTCACCTATTAAGGCCTGCTAACAACTCCAGACCCCTCGGCGGCCGGGGCAGTGTCGGTGCAAGGTAAGTAGTCCATCTTTATTAAGTTTGGGTTTTCAATCAATCAACATTTAATCATGTTAGTTTTAGTTGCCATCCCTTACTTCATTTGTCATTATACCCCCCCCCCCGAGCTTGTCAAGTATTTTTTTAAGATTCTAATAATTTATTTTCAGCAGTGCGTCATTAAGAGATCGACTACGAGCTAAGGCTTAGGTCCCCTGTTTTTCCCCATAAGCCGGGGTGGACCAAAATCTTCTTGATGGTCTTTTATCCTCGACGAATAAAATTATACGCATATGCCTGCTGCATTTGGGATAGAGCAGGGGTCGGTATGGTATACCCCACTGAAAAGGAGCTGGCATATCATTACAATTTTAACTTTGGCGGTCAAGGCTGCGGTGCTGGATCGCTTCGGCGATGTGGGGAGCTTCGATGATCTCGCTGCCGGCCAGGTCGGCGATGGTGCGGGCCACCTTGATGATGCGGTCGTGGGCGCGCATGGAGAGGCCCAGGCTCCGGTAGGCCTGCTGGAGCAGACGGCGGGCTTCGCTAGTGAGCGGGCAGTATTGGGACTGGTGACGGCTGCGCATCTGGGCGTTGGTGAGGATGGGCAATCTTTTGAAGCGGTTCTGCTGGAGGGCGCGGGCCTGCTCCACGCGGCTGCGAATGGCGGCGGAGCTCTCTCCGGCCCGCCCCTCCTGAAGCTGCTCGAAGTTGATCCGGGGCACCTCCACCTGGATATCGATGCGGTCGAGCAGGGGGCCCGAGAGGCGGGAGCGGTAGCGCTGCACCGCCGCGGGGCTGCAGCGGCAGATATGAAAAGGGTCGTTCAGGAAACCGCACTGACAGGGATTGGCCGAAGCTACAAACATGAAATCGGCCGGATAGGTTAGGGTGGCCGAGACCCGGGTCACCGTGACCACTCTATCTTCCAGCGGCTGGCGCAGAGACTCGAGAATATCCCGGCTGTATTCCGGCAGCTCGTCGAAGAAGAGAACGCCGCGGTGGGCCAGGCTTACTTCACCCGGCCGGGGCACCTTGCCTCCACCGATGATCCCGGCGGTGGAGGCGCCGTGATGGGGGCTGCGGAAAGGGCGCTGCGTCACCAGGGGGCGCTCCGGCGGCAGCCGCCCGGCAACGCTGTGAATGCGCGTTATCTCGAGAATTTCATCGAGGGTCGGCGCCGGCAGGATTCCCGGCAGGCGGCGGGCCAGCATCGTCTTCCCGCTGCCCGGCGGACCGTAAAGAAGGATGTTATGCCCCCCGGCGGCGGCCACCTCCAGCGCCCGCTTGGCCGTCTCCTGCCCTTTCACTTCGCTGAAGTCGGGCTCCGGCGCGCGATCCAGACGGACCAGTTCATCCAGCTGAGGCTGCACCGTGGGAATGGTGAGAAAGCCGCAGAAGTGCTGGGCCGCCTCTTTGAGCGTATGCATTCCCTTTACCTGCACCTCTTTGATCAGCGCCGCCTCGGCGCCGTTTGCTGCAGGAAGATAGAATATGCTCTCATGCAGCTCGCCGGATCCGCCGATGGAGTCGGCCATGGCCAGGGTGCCGGGAACAGGACGCAGGGTCCCGTCCAGGGAAAGTTCACCCACGAGGACCGCTCTCCGCAAAATATCGTTGTAGGGAATCTGCCGCGAAGCGGCGAGCAGTCCGATGGCGATGGCCAGATCAAACGCCGGGCCTTCTTTTCTCAGGTCGGCCGGGGCCAGGTTGACAGTGATTCTCTCGGAAGGGAATTTGAAGCCACTGTTGCGCACCGCGGCGCGGACCCGTTCGCGGGCCTCCCTGACTGAAGGATCGGGCAATCCTATAATATCGAAAGCGGGCATTCCCCCGTGGATATCCACCTCCACTTCCAGGGGGATACCTTGGATTCCGAGCACCGTGCAGGAGAACACTCTGGCCAGCATAGGGAGCCCCCTCTTGAACAGGCTGAAGAGATCGCTATCGAGTTTCTTCCCGGCCCCAGCGGAGCAGCCGGGCGGTAAGCTGCTGCCCCAGCACCGCCAGATCCTCCGTGACCAGGTAATCATTGGCCGTTTTGTCGAAAAGGATCATCGCTCGCGGCGGAACTTCACTGTCACCCTCCTCGAGGCGCAGCAGCAGGGGCAGGCGCGGCAAGGCCATGACGATAAAAGAAGACGTCTCCCTGGCGGGCCGGGCATGGAGCCGCTTGTGAACCAGTCTTTTAAAAAGAGAGTTTTTTCTCCCGAAGTATTCCTCCAGCGGGGCCGGACAGCTTATCTGGAAGGCGGGGTTGAAGGCATCACCGCCCCAGAGGTGGCGAAAAGGGATCCATTTTCCGGTGGGCGGTTTCCCCGTTGCCCTGGTCAGGTAATGAATCAGGATAATTGCGGTGGCGGTGGGGGCTTCTTTGCCCGTGCCGTGGGAAAGGATTTCGCCGGCCGGCCAGGTGATCCGGTAAATTCGACCAAGGTAAGGAAGGGTATACTCGCGCCAGGAAGCCGGTGGATAGAGGGTCAAGGCCGCTCCGCTGAAGCGGGCCATCTCCAGGCTGTTTTTGGCGGCAAAATCACGGCGGGCTTGCTCCAGGACGGCGGTGTAGTTGTCCCTCATTTTCTTCCACTCCTTCCTTTCCATGGGGATCAATTTCGCCACAGAACGGATGAATCCTTTTATAATTCTGTATCTTTCTGGTATAAAATGTGATATAGTAATGATACTTTAGAAGCCATCAATTCGGCAGGAGGCGATTTTATTGAAGCATGAACTTCCATCTTTACCTTATGATTACGCTGCTCTGGAACCTTATTACGAAGAGAGAACTCTCCGTTTACATCATGGCGCTCACCACAAAGCTTACGTGGATGGGTTGAATAACGCCGGATTGAAGCTTGCTGAAGCCCGGGAAAAAGGTGATTTTGCTCTGGTCAAGCACTGGGAACGGGAACTGGCTTTTCACGGCTCCGGTCATATCCTTCACTCAATTTTCTGGGAAAATATGAAGCCGGGTGGGGGCGGTCCGGCCACCGGTTCCGTTGCTGAATTGATTGAACGGGATTTCGGTAGTTTTGATCAGTTCAAAAAGCAGTACTCTGCTGCTGCCGCGGCGGTGGAAGGCTCCGGCTGGGTGCTGCTCTGCCTGCTTCCCATCTTCAATAAATTGGAGATTCTTACGGCCGAGAAACATCAGAATTTGACCCAGTGGGGGGCGGTGCCGCTCCTGGTCCTCGATCTCTGGGAGCATGCTTACTACCTGCAGTACCAGAACAGGCGGGCGGCCTTTATCGAAGCCTGGTGGAACCTGGTAAACTGGGAGGAAGTAAACAGGCGTCTTGCCGGTTGTGATGGTGACGGCAGCAGTTGCTGCAGCTGCTAGCCGGCCGTCGAATCAAAAGGAGGTATTCTGAATGGATCCGGTTGTTTTGAAGGAAGGCATCTACTGGGTCGGGGCAGTGGATTGGGATATGCGTTATTTCCACGGACCAGTTTACAGCACCCACCGAGGCACAACCTACAACAGCTACCTGATTGTTGACGAGAAGATCACCCTGGTGGATACGGTCTACGCTCCCTTTGCCGGAGAGATGCTGGAGCGAGTCCGGAAAATCATAGATCCGTCGCGGATCGATTATATCGTGATCAACCATGTGGAGACAGATCATTCCGGAGCGCTTCCCGAGGTGATGAAGCTGGCCCCCGAAGCAAAGATCTTCTGCACCGCCAGGGGCAAAGCGGGCCTGCTGAAGCATTACTTCGGAGAATGGGATTACCGGGTGGTTGAAACCGGCGCTGAACTCTCGCTGGGAAAACGCACCCTGAGCTTTATCGAGGCGCCCATGCTGCACTGGCCGGACAGCATGTTTACCTATATTAAAGAAGGTGCGCTATTGATGCCCAACGATGCTTTCGGCCAGCACCTGGCGAGCGCATTCGCCGTCCTTCGGACGGCGCTGGAGCAGAGCCTG
>CAYFRE010000056.1:4310-4631 GCA_964345455.1 uncultured Syntrophomonadaceae bacterium
ACCGTTTCTAGCGCGGGCAATCCCTGTGAGCGCCATCATGGAGGAGGCGGCCCGTTACTACGCCAATATCCTCTACCCGTTGAGCAGGCTGGTCCTTAAGAAACTGGATGAAGTAAACGCCCTGAATATCCCCATTTCCATGATCGCCCCCAGTCATGGGGTGATCTGGCGGGAAAATCCGGGGCAAATTATTGAAACCTACCGGCGTTGGGCTTCGGGTGAATGGCTCCCCAAAGCGGTCGTGGTTTACGATACCATGTGGGGGAGCACCGCAGTCATGGCCCGCCCGATTGGTGACGGAATGGCCGCGGACAAGCTTGA
>CAYFRE010000056.1:4641-12315 GCA_964345455.1 uncultured Syntrophomonadaceae bacterium
AAATGTTGACGTAAAGCTGATCAAGATCTCTGCCCGCGATATGAACAACGTTTTCACCGACCTGCTCGAGGCGCGCCTCCTGGTAGTCGGTTCCCCGACGATCAACCGCCAGTATCTCTCCGCGCTCTCGCCCTTTCTGGATGATCTGACCGGTTTGAAGCCGGTCAACCGTCTCGGCGCCGCTTTTGGCTCTTACGGATGGAGCAGGGGTGCGGTCAAGGCAATCGAAGCGAAACTTGAAGCGGCAGGCTTAACCCTGGCCAGGGAAGGCCTGGAGGTGCTCTGGGTGCCCGATGACGGGGAGCTCAAAAGCTGCCGCGAATGGGGCCGCGACCTGGCCCAAACAATAAAAGAATAGGACAAATTGTTCATGAAAGGGGCCGAAAGATGGAGAAATGGGAATGTGACGTTTGCGGCTATATCTACGATCCGGCTGAAGGGGACAGCACAGCGGGGATAGAGCCGGGCACCTCCTTTGAAGAACTCCCCGATGACTGGGTCTGTCCGGATTGCGGTGTGGGCAAAGAGCAATTCACCAGGTTGGATTAACAGAGCAGAAGCAGAGAATATTATTCAGAAAACAGACAGATGGGGGTGCCCTAAGGGCATCCCTCTTCAATACCTTAATGTCAATGACCTTGGCCGAGGAAACGGTCATCTCCACGGTGGCGGCTCTCATGGGGCTTTTACCGCCATCATACTCTTTCACGTAAGTGCCGTCATGTAGCGGTTTTTCCGGATCGGGGATTGTCTAAATCCGTAAGGTAGAGGTTGATTTTATTGGTGGACGGAAGTTAATTGTTTTGGCGCCTGGCACCAAAACAACCAAGTGGGTCTTGAGTCTGGAGCGGGAGTATGTTTTACTTATGTAAGAAAGAACTAACTCTGGAGGATGAACTTTGAAAACCGGTGAAAGCAGACAATTACTCAAACAGTACGATCAAGCGGACCCGGCATGGCTGGATCTGCTGCGGCGCGAAATGAATACAGCCCAGTTCAGATTCGCCACCGCCGGTAGCGATGTGATTCTGGGCCTGGCCGGTCCGGGCTCGGGGAAAACCCGCGCCCTGGTCTACCGGTCCGCCCACCTGATCAAATGCGGTATCCCGCCGCAGCAGATCCTTCTTCTGACTTTTACGAACAAGGCTGCCGAAGAGATGAAGGAGCGCTTGAGCAAGCTGCTCGGATCATGGCCCGAAGGTCTCTGGGCGGGCACTTTTCACAGCATCGGGGCGCGGATCCTGCGCCGGCATGCACCCCTGGTCCGGCGTCAGAGCAATTTCACGATCCTGGATGAAGACGACAGCCGCAGCATCTTCAGGCAGATAACGGGTACTTTATCTCATGCCCTGGATGAAGAGGAGCGCCGTCTTTTCTTGAAGCGGAACCTTCTGGGGCGGATTATCAGCCGGGCGCGCAATTCCGGGCTGACCATCCGCGAAGTGATGGAGGATGAATACGTTTTCGGCCTCGATTATCTCCCCCTGGTGGAGAAACTGGCCTTGCTCTACGAGCAAAAAAAAGAAGAATGCAACGCTCTTGATTTTGACGATCTTCTCCTGCGCTGGCTGGAGCTCTTCCGGGAGCACCCCACGGTCAGGGAGCAGTACCGAAAGCGTTTCGCCCATGTCCTGGTTGATGAATTTCAGGATACCAATATTGTCCAGGCCAGCCTGGTGGACCAGTTTGCCGGGGCTGCTTCCCTCTGCGCCGTCGGCGACGACGCCCAGTCGATCTATGCTTTTCGTTTTGCCCATGTAGATAATATCCTTTCATTTCCCGAGAAATACCCGCAGGCCCAGGTCGTGCGGATGGAGCAGAATTACCGCAGCACCCCTGAGATAGTGGGGCTGGCCAATGCTTCGATTGCCTTCAACCGGGTGCAGCTGCCGAAAAAACTATTCTCGAAGAGCCCCCCCGGAGAGAAGCCCCTGGTGGTCGGCGCCAGGAATGCCAAGGAAGAGGCCTCATTTGTCCTCGACCGGATCCAGGCCCTGATTCGCCAGGGCCTGCCCCTCAAAGAGATGGCCGTGCTCTACCGCAGCGCCTTTCTCTCCACGGAGCTGGAGCTTGCCCTGGTGCGGCAGGGGATTCCGTACCGCACTTTTGGCGGGGTCAAGTTTCTGCAAAAGAGCCATATCAAGGATGTCCTCGCTTATTTGAAGGTGCTGCACAACCCCGCCGACGCCGAGGCCTGGCGCCGCCTGGCGCTGCTGCAGCCCGGCCTGGGACCAACCACCTTTAACCGTCTCTGGAGCGATCTCAAAGAGAGCGCCGATCCCTTAAGAGCCGCCATTTCGGGTAAGTTTTCTCCTGCGCGGGGCAAAGAGGGCTGGGAGTCGCTTTGCCGGGCGCTGGCGGAGCTCAGCTCCCATGCCGCCGCTGCCGGCGGCAGTGAAGGCGGTAAAAATGAAGAGGGCGTTGACAAGCTGATCACCCTGATCCTGAACGGCAGCTACGAACGGATTTTGCACAAGAATTACCCCGATCAATATGACGAAAGATTAAGAGGAATTGAGCGGCTGGCTGATAATGCCGTGCGTTACCACTCGCTGGGCGCATTCCTGGAGTCGCTGGCCCTGGAGGAATCGCTCTTTACCGGCGCCGCCGCGTCCGGGCGGGTCAGCGGCGACTCTCTTACCCTCTCTACCGTCCACAGCGCCAAGGGGAAGGAGTGGGAGGCGGTCTTCGTGATCGGCCTTAACGAGGGCAGCTTTCCCAGCCATCGCGCCGAAGATCAGGATCTGCCCGAAGAGCGCCGCCTCTTCTACGTGGCGGTGACGAGGGCGCGGCGTTATCTTTACCTGAGTACGTACTGGGAAAATAGCCGCAGCTGGGGCCCGGTGACGGGAGGGCCATCTCTCTTTTTGAAGGAGCTGCCGCGGGAATGCTTCACACCGGTCCTTGCAGGAGAAGAAGGATCGGGATTCTGAGCCGTTTTCTTCCGGCAGTCGGGCAGCGGTGAGAACTTGCATGAAATCATGCGGTGATAATCCCGGAAGGGAGGTGTAAGAAATGACAAATGGTTCTGCTGCTGCGGCGGCGGCCATCGCCCAGGCGATCAAGGCTAGCGGGGCGATCGTCAGGGTTACGCCGGAAGATTTTTTTAGAATCGTCGACAAGGTGGATAAGCCCTTGGTGGTGATGTCCGTGGGAAGATTTCTGGGGACAACTTACCATTACTTGACCAGCTACAAGGGGCTGATATTCTACACCAAAAGTGCGGAGCAGCTTCTCCTGAAGGGAAGCGCCGAATATGTGCACGCCAGGAGTATCTACATTCCGAACTAGCCGGATTCTTTACCCGGCCGGGAAGCGTGCTTTCCTTGACATTTAAGGGATAAATAATGGTATGGGGGGTATACGATGTCGCTGAAGTATCTTTATGGCCGGGCCACAGGGATCGGGAGCATGCCTCAATCCGACCCTGATGCCGCCCTGGATCTGATCTTTACATATTGTAAGGAGATACCTCACTGGCCCCAGTTGCCTCAGCGAGGCGATCGAGAGGGGCTGGTCTCGCAGTACCTGGCCCCCCTTTTAACGCGAGGCCTGGTGGCGTTCCGCCCCAACGGGACCCCGTATTTCTGCCTCGATGATCCGCAGTGGGAGAAACGCTGTCTCAATTACTACGAATTGCTGCTCGCCGGCGAGGTTTCAAATCAGGCCCCTGAATTTGCATTAACCGCAGAGAGCGCCGCCGGCTTTTACGCATTTATGGAGCGCTGTGCGCGGCAGCCCCTGGAAGCCCTTTACCTGAAAGGACAGCTCACCGGGCCTATCACTGCCGGCTTCAGGATTACCGATCTCGCAGGTAAACCTTCCTACTATGATCCAACCTTAAGGGAGATTATCGTTAAAACTTTGGCCGCGGCGGCCCGCTGGCAGGTGCGGCAGCTGCAGGTTCTGGGCCGTCCGGTGATCATCTTCGTTGATGAACCCGGCCTTTACAATTACGGCAGCTCCACGGCGGTGGCGCTGGGCCGTCCGGAGATCGAGGCTTCCCTGGAAGAAATTTTCACGGCGGCCCGCGCCGCCGGGGGGATCACCGGTCTGCACAGCTGTGCCGGAACCGACTGGTCACTCCTGACCGGACTGTCGCTGGATCTGATAAACTTTGATGCCTACGAATATTTTCCGTCGATGCTGGTTTACGGAGCCGTCCTGGACCCCTTTTTTGCCCGGGGGGGCGCCCTGGCCTGGGGTATCGTTCCCTCTTCGGATAAAGTTTTGCAGGAAGATCTTTCTTCGTTGCAAAGGCTTCTTGATTCACAGATGGAGGCGCTGGTGAAGCAGGGCGCCGGCGAAAATTATGTCCGGAGCCGTTATTTGATCACACCCGCCTGTGGAACCGGCACCCTCTCCGAAGCGCTGACAGAAAGAATCTACCGGTTAACCGCGTCCCTCGCGGAAAGAATATCTTAAAGGGAGTTGGCTTGATGAAAGAAGAAGAGGTAAAAGAGTTGGTCATGGAGCTCTCCCGCGCCGTCGGGATATCCGGAAGCGAGGAGAGCGCCGCCGCGGTGGCTTCCCGTTACATGGATCGCTACACGACCCGGATGTGGCGGGATCGCCTGGGCAACCTGATTGCTTTCAAGGAGGGAGACAACCCCGGCGAAGAGCCCTTCGCGCTGGCCCTGGTGGCCCATGTCGACGAGATCGGAGCGATGGTTACCAAAATTGAAGAGGGGGGGGCGCTGCGCTTTACCGGCGTCGGCGGGATTGACCCCCGGATTCTTTCCGGCCAGCCCGTAGAGGTCCACGGCAAGGCTCTCCTCAGGGGGGTTATCGGCGCCAAGGCGCCGCACTTGCTCTCGGAGAAAGAGCGCCGGGAGGCGGTGAAGTTTGAAAACCTCTTTATCGACATCGGTTTGAGCAAAGAGCAGGCGGAAACGCAGGTGCGCATCGGCGACCTGGTCTCCTTTGACGCGCCTCCCCTGGCCATGACCGCCGGGAAAAATCTCGCCGGAAAGTCTCTCGACGGCCGCGTTGGTCATCTGCGCCGCGGAACTTGCCGCCTCCCGTCACCGGGCCAATATCTATTTTGTGGCCAGCGTTCAGGAAGAGGTGGGACTGCGCGGTGCCACCACCGCCGCCTTCGGCCTGGTTCCGGACCTGGCGGTAGCCATTGATGTGACTCACGGCGAAGCTCCCGGGCTGACCCCTCCCGATGTTTTTGAACTGGGCGGTGGACCGGTCATTTCAGTCGGGCCCAATTATCATCCAGCCCTGGCCGGCCGTCTCGAAGAGGTGGCCCGCGATGACCGCTTTGCGGTCCAGCGCGAGGCTGATCCCGCCTCTGCCGGCACCGACGCCTGGGCCATCCAGGTCTCGCGGGAGGGGATCCCCTGTTCGCTGCTGTCGATACCGCTGCGCTACATGCATACCACGGTGGAGATGCTGAGCCTGGATGACCTGAACAATACCGGGCGGCTGCTGGCCTCTTTTGCCCGCAGCCTCGATCGCCCGTACGTGGAGGGATTGGCATGTTTCTAGAAATACTATCCAACCTGCCCGGGGTCTCCGGAAATGAGAATTCGGTCCGCCAGGCGATCATCGAACGGCTGCAGGGTCATGCGCTGGAGTGGCAAACCGATACCATGGGCAATCTCCTGGTGCGTAAAAATGGGAGCAGTTTAGGCTCCCGCCGGGTCATGCTTGCCGCCCACATGGACGAGGTCGGCCTCATGGTCACCTCTATCGAAAAGAGCGGCCATCTAAAGTTTCGCCCTGTCGGCGGTATCGACAGCCGGGTCCTGGTTTCCAAAAGGGTGCGCGTCGGCGATGACGGCATCCCCGGAGTTATCGGGTCAAAGGCGATTCACCTGCAGAAACCGGAGGAGCGGCAGAAGCCCTTTGAGCTGGATCAGCTCTATATCGATATCGGGGCCAAAAACAAGGAGGAAGCTGAGAAACACGTGCAGATCGGCGCTTACGCTTTCTTTGACACGGAATGCATCTCCTTTGGCGACGGCTGTTTACGGGGCAAGGCTTTCGATGACCGCGCGGGCTGCGCGGTACTTATGGAGCTGCTGCTGGAGAAGGGCGGTCCCTCCTTTGATGCCGCCTTCACCGTCCAGGAGGAGGTGGGATTGCGGGGAGCCCGGGTGGCAGCTTATGCTTTGCAGCCGCAGCTCGCCCTTGCCGTAGAGGCTACCGCCGCCGCGGACACCCCCGATACCGGGAAGGAACGCAGCGCTACCCTGCTGGGATCCGGTCCGGCGATCAGTTTCATGGACCGCACCCTTATCGTCAACCGGGAGATCTTCCAGAGCCTGATCAAAGCCGGCGAGAAGGCAAAGATCCCCTTCCAGTTTCGCCGCTTTACCAGCGGGGGCACCGATGCCGGAGCCATCAGCCTCAGCGGGGAGGGAGTCAAGGCCGGTGTGGTGGCGGTGCCCTGCCGCTACATCCACTCGCCCTGCAGCGTTCTTAAAGAAAGCGACCTGCAGCATACCGTCACCCTGGTGCGGGCCTGGCTGGAGGCAACGGCTTGAAAAACATATGCGAGGTGGCGATAAATTAAAATGGAAACATTGATCAAGGAGTTGGTCGAGGCATACGGCCCTTCCGGAGAAGAGGCGGCCGTTAGAGAGTTGATTGAAGAGAAGGTCAAAGACAGTGTTGACCGCACCTTTACCGATAATTTGGGCAATTTATTTGCCCTCCGGGAGGGGCCGGCCCCGCTGTTGATGTTCTCCGCGCACATGGATGAGATCGGGGTGATAGTCACTCATATCGACGACAACGGCTTCCTGCGCATCGCCCCGATCGGCGGCGTCGCTCCGCACCTGCTGGTGGGGCAGCGGCTGAGATTCAAAGACGGTGTTACCGGAACCGTTTACCATGAGAAGATCAAGGGATTAAAAGAGCTGGACTGGCCGAAACTCTATCTCGATATCGGCGCGGCAGGCGGCGCTGCAGCAAAGGAGCACGTCCGCATCGGCGAGATGTCGCCGCGATGAGGATCTCTATGGCCAGCCCGCACCAGCCCTTTGTCCATCTCGGAGGCCGCCATATGGCCAAGGCGATGGACGACCGCAGCGGCTGCGCCGTTCTCATAGAAGCGGCACTGCGGCTGCCCCGTTCCCTGCCGCAGGGGGTCTGCTTTGTCTTCTCGGTGCAGGAGGAGGTGGGGCTGCGCGGCGCCACCACCGCCGCTTACCGCCTCGAGCCCGGCTACGGTTTCGCTGTCGATGTAACCCTGGTGGGCGACACCCCGGAGGCGCCGCTGATGGCGGTGAGCTTGGGCCAGGGTCCGGCGATCAAGGTGAAAGACAGGTCCGTGCTCTGTCATCCCCGGGTGCGCGAGCTGATGATTGAAACCGCCGAGGAAAACAAGATCCCTTACCAGCTCGAGGTTCTGGAACGCGGGGGGACTGATGCCGGGGCGATCCACCTTTCCCGTGAAGGGGTCCCCTCCGGTGCGATATCAATCCCCTGCCGCTATGTCCACGCTCCTTCCGAGATGGTCGATGCCGGCGATGTGGCGCATGCGGTGGCCCTGATCGAAAAAATCACCGCCCTGGACTGGCCGCTCCCCGAGTCGGGGGCCGGGATATAGCAACCGTTTTGTAGGATCAGAGCATGGTAATACCCCCTGCCCGAGTCCGGGTAGGGGGTGCTTTATGTTACTCGGAGAGTTCGCTTTGATCCTGAGAAAAGCGTATGGTA
>CAYFRE010000057.1:0-7286 GCA_964345455.1 uncultured Syntrophomonadaceae bacterium
GACGTACCTGTTTGTCCCATTTTCATGTCTACGTTTCCGCCCCTTGCTCTTACTGTATAAAAACGGTATTCGCGGAGAAGATAACTTCGAGAAGAGAGGCCCAGAATCAGTCGTACGCGGCTCACCCTTGAAATACGAAGGAGGTCCTGGCATGCCTGTAGGAATGATTCTTCTGCTGCTCGTCTCCATTATCATATTTCTCGGACTGGCCCAGAGGGTCCTGGACCGGCTGGGTTTAACCGACCGGACCGCCCTTCTGTTTATTGCGGCGATGCTTATCGGCGGCTTTTTGCCAGAGATACCGTTGACCGGAACCCTGTCCATTAATATCGGGGGCGGGCTGATTCCGATCATTCTGGTAGTCTACCTTTTTGTCAAAGCCGGCACCAACACTGAAAGAATTCGCGCCGCAGTGGCCTTGCTGGCCGCTGCGGTGGTGACCTATTTTGCGCTAAAAATCTTTCCCCTCGAGCCGACATATGCCGTCCTCGTCGATCCGCTTTACTTGGTCGCCCTGATTGCCGGGGTGGCCGGTTACCTGGCCGGACGATCCCGCCGGGCAGCCTTCATTGCCGGTGTGGGCGCAATTGTCTTAAATGATATTTTTACCCGTATCGAGCTCTTTGCCCGGGGAGCCAAAAGCAGCCTGACCATCGGCGGGGCCGGGATATTCGATGCCACACTGGTCTCAGGTTTGATCGCTCTCGGCCTGGCGGAGCTGGTAGGTGAAATTCGCGAACGACTCAGCGGTGAGCCAGGCCGGGATTATCCCGAAGAGCTTCTCGAAGGTCTGCGCGAGCCGGGCGGCGGCAATGATCGGGAGCGGGACGAACCCGAATAAGGCCGCATTCTCATGAGGCAACTAAGTGAAGGAGGAAAGATGATTCATGAAAGCAATTTTTAACCGGGCGTCGGTTTTAGTTCTAACCCTGCTGCTAGGCGCTTTCATCTGCAGCAGTGCGGCTGCGGAAAAGTATTTCTTTGACTTATTCAACCATAGCGAGAGCAGTGACGGTTACTATACGATGAAGGACCGGAAGGACAGCTCGGTGGTCCTGCGAACCGCGCGTATCCTTCATCCCGGAGATGAGTATATAGACGAGGCCAACCGCCACTTTCGAGTGGTCATGCTTGAAGAGAAGACCGCCTGGGTGGAGCAGATAAAATCAAAGAGCCCTCTCATGAGGGATACCCCGGGTTCGCTGCCGTCCGGGGGGCAGATGGCAGCCGGAACTAATCAAAATACGAAACCGGCGGTGGGCATCTACCACACTCACGGCGCCGAATCGTATGTTCCCACTGACGGGACCGAAACGATCGACCAGGGCGGCGGCATCCTCAAGGTTGGTGACATTCTTGCCGGGGCCCTGAAAAATAAAGGGTTTACCGTGAACCACGTTCGTGAACCGCATACCCCCCACGATGCCGGCGCCTACCAGCGTTCCCGCCGGACGGCGGAAGAGCTGGTCACAGAAGGAGACCAGCTTATTTTTGACGTGCACCGCGACGCCGTGCCCCCTGAAGAATACGAGCAGACGGTCGAAGGAAAGGAAGTAACAAGGATCTTGCTGGTCGTGGGTCAGCAGAATCAAAATGCGGACAACAACCGGAACTTTGCGGCCACCCTGAAACAGATTGCGGACAAAGAACACCCCGGACTGATCAAGGGGATCCTGGGAGCGCAGGGCAACTACAACCAGGACCTCACCCCGCGGGCAATGCTGCTCGAAGTGGGGGCGCATGAAAACAACAGGGAGGATGCCGAAAGGGCGGTTACTCTTTTTGCCGATGTGGTGGAGATTTATGTCGCCGGTTCTGCCGCCTCTCCAGAAGATACCGCGCAGACCAACCGGCTCTCCCTAAGCAGCGTTCTCAAAGTAGTTCTGCTGCTGGCGGCGGCTCTTCTGGCCTACCTGCTTATAGCTGCGGGCAGCCTGGAAGAGTTCAAAAGGAAAATCAGTGCTTTTTTCGAACGCGAATTTGCCGATCTGCGCGATTTTAGCCGCAGGGACCGCGGTGGCCGGAAAGATGAGTGATCCTCCGGTTTCTCTGTCCGGGTGATAATTTGGAGAGATACCTGACAGCGACTGTTCTTGGTATCGGGTTCGGGTTGGCGGCGCGCTGTGTGATGCTGCGCTCCGACTACCGCCAGTACCCCGCTTATCCTCACGGGTATATCACCCATCTTTCTCTGGGCCTGATTTCAGCGCTGCTGGGTGCCCTGGCCGTGCCGGCGCTGCTTGAAAAGGAGTTTACCGCGGTGACCTTCCTCTCCCTGGCGGCGACCCAGTTTCGGGACATTCGTGAAATCGAGCGGGAAACCTTGAGCAAGCTCGACCTCTCGAACCTGGTCGCGCGGGGCCCCGATTACATTGAAGGAATTGCCCGCGTTTTTGAAGCGCGTAACTACCTGGTAATGCTGATTGCCCTGATCGTCAGCGGATCGACCTACCTGACCAATATCACGGTCGGCTTTCTTCTTGGCGCCCTTGCCGTTCTGGGTGCGCTCTACCTGATGCGCGGCCCGGTCATCGGCCGGATTGCCACCGTCCGTCCGGCAAAGATAAGTTTCAAGGGCCCCAATCTATTTGTCGAAGATATCCATTTCATGAACCTGGCCCGGGAAGAGGTCCGCCGCACCATCCTGAAGCGCGGCCTGGGAGTGGTTATAGAACCTTTTGACGACAACGCTCGTGAAATTCTGGCCAACAATGGGCAGCGCATGGCCATCGCCCATGATGCCGCCACCCAGCTCGGGATTTACCGGGATGTTGATACAGCTGAATTTACCCCAATTCTCAGGCGGGATCTGGATACCGGTCGGATCGCCATGCTGATCCTGCCCCTGGAAAAGGATATCGAATGCCTGGTTAAGGCGGTAAAGAATGTTCCAGTGCTGGAGAGCTCCAGTACCCGCCCGCTGAAATCGAGAGTCGGTCGCGGCGCGGCCGACTGATGTTGCAGAAACAGGGGAGGTCCGGGCAATGGTGAAAGCCTTGATCAGCAAATATATTCTCGCCGTGATCACCCTCGACCCGGCGCTGGTCGGCAGCGGAGGGGCCCCGGTTTTTGTCGCCCGCGACCGGGCGGAGCAGGACCGGATTGCCACCTACCTGGCCCGGATCACCGAAGGGGTGGTCCACGACCTTGAAAACGGCGTTTACATCCTGGTCAAACACTGATGATCATTGTCTACTACAGCCGGAAATCACCATTGCCGGCCCTGCTGGCCTCAATCAGGCATTGCCGTCGCGCCTTTTCGCCGGAGCAGGCCTGGCGGGAAGCGGGAGCCTGGATCAAGGCAAACCTTCACCCGGTTGAGCGGCGCTTTTTTCTGAAACGTTTCGGTGAAACTTCCGAAGGTGACACCCTGTATCTGATGACTGCCGGCGTTCCGCCCCCGCTGCTCAAACGCACCCTGAACGGATTGAGCGAGCTGACCGGAAGCAGCAGCGAATTGCTTCTGACCGTCTTTCCTCTTTCATGGAGCAGGCGGTGGGAGCATAACTGCAGCTCCCGCCGGAAAAGAGCTTGCTGGATGGAGATCGAAGCCCTGGTGGAGCAGACCAGGCTGCAGGCCGAGTTGATTAAACAACGATGATCGTGATCTTTCAATGCTTCGGCGGCACGCACACTTCGGTGGCGGCAGCTTCCATATACCTGGGAAGGCTGCCCCGGACCCGGCTGCCGCGGCTGGAGGAGCTGATGGCCCTGCCTTACTTTGATCGTGCCGGCAGCGCCGAGGTCGGTATCCTCAATTATGCAGGCCTCGATCCGCAGGGCAACCCCGTATTCATTCTGGGGAGCGGGCGCTGGGGGGCCGAGATCAGGGGCCTGACCGCTTCATTCTTGAAGCTGATCGGACCGGACAGACCCAGGGTGGCGGTAATCGACTGTCTTCCCGAAGTGAGCCTGCCCGTCCGGGTGGGCGGTTATATTTCGCGCCGTCTCGGTCTTGCCGCGATTGGACGCCCCTTTGTCAGCCGGGGGATTCTCTGGAGTTACTCCAGGCTCCTGAAGCTGGTGGAGCTGTTCGAGCAAGATCCCACCCCGTATTTCCTGTAATGTGGTTTTCTTCTTTTAAAAGGAAAACTGTCCTCTAACCTTGTTCAAGGTGGGTTGGGAGGGATTCTCTGGTTCCAGTTTGACACCGGGTTTAAGAATCGGGATAATAAAGTAAACCTTTACCGTTTGAAGGAGGTGCCCGGTTGGGCAGCAATATCGTTGCCATCGTCGGACGACCCAATGTGGGCAAATCCACTTTATTCAACCGCCTTACAGCGGCGCGAACGGCGATCGAAGAGAAGGTTCCCGGGGTTACACGGGATCGCCTTTACGGCAGCGCAGAATGGCGGGGAGAGAGCTTCATTGTTATCGATACCGGCGGAATCAGCTTTGAGCGGAACGATCCCCTGATCGAACAGGTGCGGCGGCAGGCGGAGCTGGCGGTTGAAGAAGCCCAGGTGATCATCTTTCTGCTCGACGGGCGGGAGGGTCCGGCTCCCCTGGATCAGGAGATCGCCAATCTGTTACGCCGCAGCGGCAAGCCGGTCGTTCCCGTGGTCAACAAGATCGATCATCCCGGAGCCGCCGCCGAAATCATGACCTTCTACAGCCTGGGGATTGGTGATCCGCTGCCTCTTTCCGCAGCTCACGGGCGCGGCACCGGCGACCTGCTCGACCGGATCTGCGAACTGCTCCCGGAGGAGCCGTCAAGCGCCGGGCCGGCCGGGGATGCTGTCAGGGTGGCGCTGGTCGGCCGGCCCAATGTCGGCAAGTCACAGCTGATCAATACCATCCTGGGGCGGGAGCGGGTTATCGTCAGCGCAACGCCGGGCACAACCCGCGATGCTGTCGATACCCCGTTCAACTACAACGGCAGCGATTACCTTCTTATTGATACCGCCGGTGTGCGCCGGAAAAGCAAGGTCAAGGAGGCGGTTGAATATTACAGCGTCCTCCGCTCGCTGAAGGCGGTCGAGCGCGCCGATGTGGCCCTGCTGCTGCTCGACGCCGAAAGCGGAATTGCAGAGCAGGACCAGAAGCTGGCCGGATATGTCGATCAGGCCGGGCGGGGCTTGATCATCTGCGTGAACAAGTGGGATCTGCTCAAAGAGCGGCAGCAGGCACGGCAGGAGTGGCTCGCAGAAATTGCCCGCGCCTTTGCCTTTGCTTCTTACGCCCCCGCTATCTTCATCTCCGCCCTTACCGGCAGCCGGGTGCAGGAGCTTTTTCCCCTGTTCTACCGGGTTCGTCAGGAGCTCTACAGGCGGGTGCCGACCTCGCTGCTGAACGAGCTGGTGCTTGATGCCCTGGCGGTAAATCCGCCGCCTTCCTACAAGGGGAAGCGGTTGAAGATCTACTACGCCTCCCAGGTGACGGTGAAGCCGCCTACCTTCGTATTTTTTGTGAATAATCCTCAATTCATGCATTTTTCTTACCTGCGTTACCTTGAAAACAGGCTCCGCGAAGCTTTTGACTTCTGCGGCGTTCCGCTGCGTCTCAAGATCAGGGCGCGCCGGGAAAAGGAGGGCTAAAGTATGGGCTATGTGGCAGTGGGAGCCGCTTACCTGATCGGCTCGATTCCCTTTGGCTACATTCTCAGCAGGCTTTTCAGGCAGGTTGATATCCGCCGCTACGGCAGTGGGAATATCGGGGCGACCAACGTGCTCCGCCTGCTCGGCTGGCGCGCCGCGCTTCCGGTATTCCTGCTCGACGCCGGCAAGGGGACCGCCGCGGTTCTGCTCACCCGGGCCATTGGTGGCGAGACCATCTTTGTCCTGGCGGCAGCCCTGGCCGTGCTGATCGGCCACTGCTTCCCGATATTCTTGAAATTTAAAGGAGGCAAGGGAGCGGCCACCGGTATCGGCTTGCTCATCCCCCTGTCCGGGGCCGTTTGTGCCTCTGCGGTTCTGCTCGCGGTTATCGTGATTGCCCTGACCCGATATGTTTCGCTGGGCTCGATAACCGGGGCATTTTCAGTCCCCCTTTTATTTCTGCTATTCGGATACGGACCCCTCTATATCATATTCGGGGCGGGGATGGCGCTGCTGGTGATCTTGCGGCACCGCGAAAATATCGGACGGCTGCTCGGCGGGACAGAGGCCAGGTTCGGCCAGAAGATCAGCTCCACCGGCGAGGGGGAGAGTTGATGGAAGCGGCTGTGATCGGGGCGGGAGGATGGGGGACGGCGTTGGCGGTTTTGCTGGCAGATAAAGGTTACCGGATCAGTTTCTGGATGCGCAGCCAGGATGTCTACAAAAAGATCATTCTCAAGCGGGCAAATGAAGACTATCTTCCCGGCGTTAAACTGCGGGAAACTATCTGGCCGACGGTGGACCTTGAAGAGGCGCTGCGCGGAAAACAGCTGGTCATCTTTGCCGTCCCTTCGCACGGGCTGCGCACAGTCGCCGCCGCTGCGGCCCCTTACCTGTCGCCGCGCGCAGTAGTAGTGAATGCGGCCAAGGGGTTGGAAGATCCGGGCCGGCTGCGCCTTTCACAGGTCCTGCAGGAAGAGCTGCCTGAAGAGCTGCACGGACAGATCGCGGTTATCTCCGGCCCCAACCATGCCGAAGAGGTCTCCCGGGGTCTTCCTTCGGCCACGGTGGCCGCATCGACCGTGCAGGAGACAGCGCGGCAGGTTCAGGAAGCGTTGATGACCCCTTATTTCCGGGTCTATACCAACCCGGACCTGGCCGGCGTGGAGCTGGGAGGGGCGTTGAAAAACGTGATTGCCCTGGGTGCGGGGATTGTCGACGGGCTGGAGCTGGGAGACAACGCCAAGGCTACACTGGTAACGCGCGGCCTAGCCGAGATGACCCGCCTGGGTACAGCCGTGGGCGCCCGTGCTCGCACTTTTGCCGGTCTCTCGGGGCTGGGTGATCTCTATGTTACCTGCAGCAGTGCTCACAGCCGAAACCGCGCAGTAGGCTTTAAACTGGGCCGGGGAATGCGCTGGGGAGAGATCGCCGCCGGGATGCGGGCGGTGGCCGAAGGGGTCAACACCACCAGGGCCGCCGCCGAGCTTTCACGGAAGACCGGCGTGGAGATGCCGATCACGACCGAGATTTACCGGGTCCTCTATGAGGGGAAACTGCCGCAGGAGGCGGTCGATCGGCTGATGCAGCGTGAAAAAAAAGCGGAAAGCGAAGAGATCGCCTTCGAAAAATAGACCAACCGCCGGTCTTCAATCAAACGCTACTGTTGTAAACGATGATGATCCTCTATATGAGCGCGCGAGGCCTCTACAGGTACATTGTAATGAAAGATCCGCCCACGAAATAAAC
>CAYFRE010000057.1:7296-11452 GCA_964345455.1 uncultured Syntrophomonadaceae bacterium
AAGAGATCGCCCTCTAAAAATAAATACCCCCCTGCGGATATTGCTATGAAAGAACCGCCATTCCATTGTTGTCATCCTGAGGGCACAGCCCCTGTTTCTGTGAGAGAGAAGCCTCCTTTCAGTCATCCATAGGGTGCAGTCCCTGTCATCCTCTTTTTTTACCTTACAGGGTAATATTGCCTCTGGTGAAACATATATATATTGTTAGATTGCCGTATTCTTCCCGGACGGGAGGAGCAGTCAACTAGCAGTCAACTTTTGCAAGGTAAAGGAGGGATGAACAGTGGAATTTGACCTTTTTAGCGATCTGGTAGAGCGTACCGGAGGCGATATCTACCTGGGCGTGGTCGGACCGGTCCGGACGGGCAAATCAACATTTATCCGCAAATTCATGGAGCTATTTGTCATGCCGAAGATCGAGGATCCGCTGGAGCTGGAGCGGGCCCGCGACGAACTGCCCCAGGGAAGCGCCGGGAAAACAATCATGACCACCGAACCGAAATTCGTACCCGACGAAGCGATCGAAATTACGATAAACGATACCATCAACCTGCGCGTTCGCCTGGTCGACTGCGTCGGCTATACCGTGCCAGGAGCTTCCGGCTACGAAGACGAAGAGGGGCCGCGCATGGTCTCGACTCCCTGGTTTGACTACGATATCCCCTTTGAAGAGGCTGCCGAACTGGGCACCCGGAAGGTGATCACCGATCATTCCACCATCGGCATTGTCGTGACCACCGACGGTTCAATCGCAGAAATACCGCGCGAAAATTACGTGGAAGCCGAGGAAAGAGTGATCGACGAGCTCAAAGCCATGGGCAAACCTTTCATCGTTCTGCTCAATGCGGTTGAACCACACAGCGCGGAAGCTGCCGGTCTTCAGGAAGAACTCTCCCTGAAATATGACGTGCCCGTGGTCGCGCTGAACTGTCTTGAGCTCAGCCAGGCCGATCTGGACCTGGTTTTGGAGGAGGCCCTCTACGAGTTTCCGGTTCACGACGTGGTGGTCAACGTGCCTCCCTGGGTGGAGGTGCTGGAGCAGACGCACTGGCTAAAGGACAGCTTTGACCGATGCATCAACGAAAACCTGGCCGAGATTAGCCGGGTGCGTGATGTTCACGGGATGCTGGAAAAATTCCAGGAATACGATTTTGTGGAGAGCGCCGTCCTGCAGCAGGTCAACCTGGGAACGGGAGAGGCCGAGATCCAGCTGGATACCCCCGCCGGTATGTTCGAGCAGGTCCTGGCGGAATACTGCGGCGAAGAGATTGCCGGTGATGCCGATATCATGCGCATCGTAAGGGATTACTCCGTGGCTAAGCGGGAATATGACAAACTGGCCGAGGCGCTTTACCAGGTTTCAGAGACGGGCTACGGCATAGTGCCCCCGGCTTTGGAGGAGATGGCCCTGGAAGAGCCGGAAATTATCCGTCAGGGTGGTCGCTTCGGGGTCAGGCTGCGGGCCAGCGCTCCCTCTCTGCATATCGTCAGGGTGGATGTCAATTCGGAGATCTCCCCGGTAGTGGGGTCCGAACGGCAGAGCGAGGAGCTGGTTAATTATCTTCTCGAAGAATTTGAAGAGAATCCTGAAAGACTCTGGGAATCGCAGATCTTCGGTAAATCCCTCCATGAACTGGTTCAGGACGGCATTACCGGCAAGCTGGGGAACATGCCGCCAAATGCCCAGGAAAAGCTTCAGGAGACCCTGGAAAAGATCATAAACGAAGGGAGCGGCGGCCTGATCGCCATCATCCTTTAAAAATAACAGCGCCCGGGTGTATACAGATACAAGTTTTTATTAATACCCCTTTCAAAGGGGTATTTTGTTTGGCGGGCAGGAAAAATCATGAACTTCAGCGAAAGCTAGGACAGTGAACGAATAAAGTGGGGGAAAAAGATGATCACCAAAGAGCTTCTCGAGCTGCTTTTTGAAGCGGCAAGCATTCAGCGCTGGAACGACCACAACCGGCCCGAGCACTTTACCGAACTGGACAAGCAGGCGCACAAGATGATTTACGCCTACGTGCTCGGTAAATTTGAGGAGACCGATCGCGGCTTTGCGGTAGACTGGTGCACCCTGATTGAAGGCTTTCTCTTTGAATATTTACACCGCATTGTCCTCACCGATATCAAGCCACCGGTTTTTCACCGGCTCATGGCCGAGAAGGGGGCGCAGCTGAATGAATGGGTCCTCGAGAAACTGCGCGATCAGCTGGCGCCGCTGGAAGGTAGATTTTTCGAGAAGATGAAAAACTACCTGCTTTGCAGTGAAAAAAAATCGCTGGAGAAGAAGATCCTCCGGGCGGCGCATTACCTGGCCACCAACTGGGAATTCAAGCTGATCTATCATCTCAATGCCGGTATTTACGGACTTGAGGAGACCAGGCGAGATATCGAGAACCAGCTTGAAGAGCACTACGATCTCGCCGGTGTCCAGAAGTTGAATCTGAACAAGAAAACCGGTCATTTTCTTGACATGGTCGGGCAGCTCCGTTTCCAGCAAAGGTGGGCCCAGTCGCCCCGCCTTCCGAAAACCTCGGTGCTGGGGCACATGCTCATCGTGGCGGCCTTCTCTTACTTCTGTTCGCTGGAGATGGGGGCGGTGGAGCAGCGAAAGAAGCATAACTTCCTGGGTGGCCTCTTTCACGACCTGCCCGAAGTGCTGACCCGCGATATCATCTCGCCGGTGAAGCGCTCGGTTGCAGGTCTCGAAGAACTGGTCAAGGAGATCGAGCAGAGGCAGATGGAAGAGCGGATCTACCCACTGCTGCCGGCCTCCTGGCACCGCGAGATCAAGTTCTTTACCGAAGATGAATTTACCGGCAAGATCATCAAGAACGGCCGGGTCCTCTTTGTCTCTTCTGATGAGATCAATAAACGCTACAATGAAGACCGCTACGCCCCGCTGGACGGTGAGATCATTCGAGCCTGCGATCAGCTGGCCGCCTGCATGGAGACATACCTCTCCATATCGTACGGTATCAAGTCGCCCCACCTGGAGGAGGCCAATCGCCAGCTTCATGAAATCTACCGGGACCGCGTTGTGGCGGGGATCGATTTCAGCCGCCTCTTCGGCTTTTTCTACATCTGACAGAAAATTGCCCCGGCAATACCTGTGCCGGGGCTGAGTCATTTTATGGATAGATAACCTGGTCTAGAAAAGCTGCCGCCTGCCGGCGCGGTATGCCTTGAAGTCATACCGGTGCTTGAGGATGATCAAAGCGGCCACCGCTGCCCCGACGAGCGCCCAGAGCCAATCGCGGTGCAGCAGCCAGAAGACTACCGGCAGCGCCGTCACCCCGGCCCCGGCACCGGTATTGGCATCCCGCAGCAGCAAGGCGGAGAGGGCCACGATCAGAAGCATGATTGCCGCGGCCGGTAGCGATAGAACCGCCGCCCCGGCCAGGCCCGCAGCAAGTCCCTTGCCCCCCTGGAAGCCGAGAAAGGGATTGTAGTTGTGGCCCAGGATCACGCAGAAGAGGGCCAGAAGAGGGGCTGCGCCCTTTCCGGACAGGAGTAAGGCCAGGTAAATCGCCAGCGCGCCCTTGCCGAAATCGAAGAGCAGGGTCAGCAGGCCCGGCAGCTTGCCGGCAGACTTGAAGGTATTGACCCCCCCGACATTGCCAGAACCGAGCCGGCGGATATCCCTGCCGCCAAACAACTTCGTGAAAACATAGCCCGAGGGGAAAGTCCCCAGCAGGTAAGCCAAAAGCGCAGCCGCCGCTAAATTCATTTAACCCACCACCGGTTATGATACTCAACACACATCGGTCAAGCTCTGGTTAACGGCCTGTCTAAGATGAGACCACTTCCGCAAAACTGACCCGATTTCCTGCCCCGGTCGAAGTGTGTACCGACCAGGTATGCGCCTGGAAATTATGTAGCCGGGAAGGTCAAGCCGGAACAGCCGGCCCTGCTGTTCTACCGGGATATTTATTGAGTTTAGTTTATCAGATTATTAGGGGTGACAGGGGACGGTTCTCTGTCACCTGAGCCCCTTTCCGGTCATCCTGAGCGAAGCGAAGGATCTCTGTCCTGCCAAACACCAGCAGCACAAGTCTCTCAAAGAGCTCACCTAACCAATCTAAAACACCTTTATTCACTGTCAATAACTTGAGAAAATGTCACCTCAAAGACCCCTAAAATGTAGTTAATT
>CAYFRE010000058.1:0-11398 GCA_964345455.1 uncultured Syntrophomonadaceae bacterium
CCTCCATCGGCCCCACCACGGTTGCGGCGGAATCTAAATATGGAGGAGGATCCAGCAGGATACTCTGCCGGCCCGCTTTTTGACTCATCTGCTTTCCTCCGCTCTCTTCGATAGCGCACCGGCTGCTCAGAATATAGCTGAAATCAACCCGACAATAAACGCCGTAATCACGCCGAAAAGAATCACTGTTCCGGCCCGCGCGACCATCCTGGAGCCAATGCCCAGCACCAAACCCTCTTTCTTGAACTCAAGTGCTGCCGAAGTAACCGAGTTGGCAAATCCGGTCACGGGAATGGCGGTGCCGGCTCCGGTAAGGTGGGCCAGGCGGTCGAAAACCCCCAGCCCGGTCAAGAGCGAAGCCAGTAAAATTACTGCGGCCACGGTTGGATTGGCCGCCTCCTCAGGTTTAAGTCCAAGGGCGATAAATCCGTTCTGAATGGCCTGTCCGAGGACACAGATGGCCCCGCCGCTGATAAAAGCGGTCAGCGAGTTGCGCAGCAGCGGGGGAGCGGGTTTTTCCTTCTGCGCGAGCTCCCGGTACTCTGCAGCGGTAATATTCAACTCTTCGGGAACGGGAGGCATTGGATCTCTCCTTTAGAGGCTAACGGTCATCCCGGACACCGAAAGCAAGTTTCAGGTTCACTTTATATTCTTTGATCTCCCCGTTATCCAGGCTGGCGGTACAGTTTACCACCTCCACCCCGGTAATCCCGTCAAGCGTTTTGGACGCTTCTTTGACGGCATTCTGCACAGCATCGTCCCAGCTGACTCCTGATTCACCGACCAGTTCAATGACCTTGGCAACTGTGGTCAACGCGGTCATCCCCCCTGCTTGCTTGATTTTTGTAAGTGCTGAGCGGTTGCGATTTCGCCAGGACGGGATATGAACGGCGGGGCGGCTCCGGCGGGGTGGAGAAGATCAGGTAGATCACCAGGCCGGAAAAGATAAAAAGAAGCGCCACCCACAGTAATATAGCGGTGGATTTGCGATCACCCAAGAGAATCGTTCTTCCCTCCAGAGAAATCTATTTTCAGTGCGATTTTAGTATGCGGTTAACAGGATTTTTTATTCTGGCGGGGTCGGCAGGTATCAGCCTTCCGGCTGCATGTGGTAGCGCAGCTGCCGGAGAATCCTTTTTTCGAACCTTGAAACCTGGCGCTGTGAGAGTGCAAGACGCCCTGCTGTTTCAGCCTGGGTCAATTCATCAAAAAATCGCAGCACGATCAACTGCCGCTCGAGTGGAGTCAGCTTCATCATGCTCTCGCTGAGGGCCAATCGTTCCACCAGTTTCTCTTCTTCTCTGATTCCCTCCCGGCCCGTGAGCATCTCCTCTTCAAGCGAAGAAAGTGGGAGAGAAGATTCCATGATCAGGGCCACCTCTTCAGAGGCAATCCCCAGGGCCCGGGAGATCTCTCCAACAGTGGGTTCGCGCTGCAGGGTTTGCATTAACTGCTCGCGGCAGCCGTTCAGCCGGCGGGACTGTTCCAGCAGGGAGCGGCTCACTTTAAGCGCGGAGCTATTGCGGCGCCGGTAGAGGCGCATCTCTCCTTCAATCCAGGATATGGCGAAAGTGATAAATTTGACTCCCCGGGCCGGGTTGAAGCGCCACGCCGCCTTCAGCAGGCCGACCATCCCGGCCTGGAAGTAATCGTCCCGCTCCCCGGTCCGGGAGGCCATCCTCCGAGCATATGCCCTGACCAGCGGTTCCAGGTGCAGAAAGAGTGTTTCCCCGGCCTCTTCTTCCCCCTCCCGGTAGCGCCGCAGCAGCTCACGTAACTGCTTCTCGGACATCCGGCTTAATTCTCCTTCAGCTTGCTTTTGGAGCGGATCTCTTTCACCATGATCACCACGGTCCCTTCTCCCGGAGCAGAGCGGACGGTGATTTCATCCATGAAATTCTCCATAATGGTGAAACCCATCCCGGAACGCTCCAGTTCCGGTTTGCTGGTATAAAGCGGCTCGCGAGCTTTCTCCAGGTCGGCTATACCGATCCCCCGGTCTTCCACCTCAACCGTAAGCTTATTCTCCTCCAGGAAAGCATTGACCATGATCAGGCCGACCCGGTCCTCGTAGGCATGAATGATTGCATTGGTCACCGCTTCGGATACCGCTGTCTTTATATCGCTGATCTCTTCAAGAGTCGGATCGAGGCGCGCCACGAAAGCGGCCACAACCACGCGGGCAAACGCTTCATTTTCAGAGCAGCTTTCTATTTCCAGCTTCATGAATGTACGTGATGAAACCATGCTTAAAACCTCCTTTTGGACGGCGCTCCCAGGAGCAGGTACTGCAGAGCATCCGCTTCGCGTTCAAAAAAAGGGATTACCCGGGCCAGGCCCGAGATCTCCGTTATTCTGGAGATGGCGGCAGGGGCTTCACAAACGGCCATTCGCCCGCCGGTTGCACTGATCTTTCGATAGCGTCCCAGCAGGGCTCCCACTCCGGAGCTGTCCATAAAAGTAAGCCCGCGCAGGTTGAAGAGGAGAGCGCCGGACGGATGACTCGCTATTTCCCGGTCTACCTCCTCCCGCATCCGGCCGGCCTGGTGGTGATCCAGCTCCCCTTTTAAACGGACCAGCAGGATTGACTGGCGCAGCTCAATCTCGATCTCCATGGCGACCCCCCTGTGCAGAATTGATCGGTTATCATTGGAAATTAGTTCTGCACTTCCCGTAATTTTCCTGCCGCCCTTGAAAATATTTCGACACCTGAAAGGGACCGTTTAAACAGAAGGCCATTTCGGCCAAAAAAAAGCCGCCCTTTAAGAGAACGGCACCTGAAGCAGTATACGGTAATTGTAGCTAACGTCCGAATCTAAGCCAGCGGTAAAGCAACCGCAGAAACATGGTCATGACCGGGGCCCGCCGGACCTCATGCCGGACCACCAGGTCTACCCCTGCCTTCTCGCCGTCACCATAGCTCACCGAGATCTCTCCTACTTTCTGATACTGCTGCAGGGGAAGCTCCAAGGGGAAGATCTGAACCTCTTTCTCGTATCCCTCTTCCGCACTCAGCGGCAAGAGGAGACTCAAGTTGTTTGCAGCGATCACGGTGACTTCAGGCGGGGAGCCCTTGTCTACCGGTAATGTAATCACATCCGCTCCTTTTTCGATCACCGGGACACTTTTAAAATTGCTGAAACCGTAATCCAGGAGCGCGCGGGCTGTATCGTAGCGATCCTTTTCAGTAGCGGAACCCATGACCACGGCCAGGAGACGGGTTTTCCCTCTCTGCGCGGTTGCGGATATGCCGTTTCCCGCTTCCCGGGTAAAGCCGGTCTTCAGACCGTCGCAGTCTTGATAGTCTTTGATCATGCGGTTGGTATTGCTTAAAAACACCTCTCCGGAACGGATCTGCCCCTTCAGGAAGTGCTCATCCATCCAGATGGTAACCCACTCGTGAATTCTCGGATATTCCAGCAGAGCCAGGCTCATGAGCATGACATCATGGGCGCTGCTGTAATGATCCGGGTCGTGAAGACCGTGCGGGTTGCAAAAATGGCTCTGCTCCATCCCCAGGCTGCTCGCCTTCTCATTCATCAGCTCGGCAAACCCTTCCACGGAGCCGGCCACATGCTCCGCCACGGCTACCGCAGCGTCATTGGCCGAGCCCACGGCCATCCCGATAATGAGGTTTTCCAGTGAAACCACGTCGCCCTCGCTCAAGAATATCTCTGAGCCGCCCATTGAAGAGGCCCGGGCGCTTATGCGCACCTGGTCGTCAAGCGATACTGTCTCCGCGGCCAGATGCTCCATCACCAGGAGCAGGCTCATGATCTTGGTCAGGCTGGCTGGATAAAGCTTCTCCCGGCTATTTTTTTCCCAGATGATTTTCCCGCTGTTTGTCTCCATCAGCAGGGCTGCCTCGGCCTTGATCTCGAATTCCGGCTCGGGCGACCCCGTGTTTACGGCGGCTTCAGCAAAAGGCGGCGATAATAGAGCAAAGAATAGAAGCAGCGGTATGATCAACCGTATCAACTTCACCGCTCCAATCCCCTTTCATTTTTTTACTATTTTCTCCAAGGTGAGCTGAAATCATACCGCACTTAGTTAATTTGGTGCCTGGCACCATGTAAACTTATTCAGGCTGGAGGAAAGAGAGGCCGTGTTCCAGGGGGGGGAGACGGAGCCAGGCGGCGGCGGAGGCGCCCAGGTCGGCAAAGGATGAGCGGGTGCCCAGGGCAAGGCTTTCCCGCAGCGAGGGACTCCAGGCGATCAGGGGGACATGTTCGCGGGTGTGATCCGTTCCCGGGTAAGTGGGATCGCAGCCGTGGTCGGCGGTGATGAAAAGAAAGTCCTCCGGGCACAGCAAACCGAGGATCTTCCCGAGATGGCGGTCGAAACGCTCCAGGGCGGCGGCGAAACCGCGGCTGTCATTGCGGTGACCGTAGAGAGTGTCAAAATCTCCGAAAGTGGCCCAGAGCAGGCCTCCTGGTAGCCCTTCCAGCAAACCCAGCAGGGCGGCGGCGGTAGTTTCATTGTCACCGCCGGGCCGGTGCACGGTGACCCCGCGGTGATTGAAGATATCGGCCACTTTTCCGATCACGGCTACCTGGTAACCGGCCGCGGCGGCCCTATCCAGAAGAGTCGCTCCCGGCGGGGAGAGGGAGAAATCTTTCCTGCGGGCAGTCCGCCGGAAGGCGCCGGGATCACCGGTAAAGGGGCGGGCAATGACCCTGCCGACGGCATGCTCTCCCTGAAGAATTTCGCGCGCCGCGGCGCACCAGGAGTAAAGCTCTTCGGGAGAGACCAGCTCCTCGTGAGCGGCAATCTGGAAGACACTGTCGGCCGAGGTATAGACTATGGGCCGGCCGGTCTGCAGGTGGAGTTCTCCCAGATCCTTGATAATCTCCGTCCCAGAAGCAGGGATGTTGCCCAGGACAGGCCGCCCGATGGCATTTTCAAAGGCGCTGATGATCTGCGGAGGAAAACCCTGCGGATAGACCGGAAAGGGCTTCTTCAAAACCATGCCGGCCAGCTCCCAGTGGCCGCTGGTGGTATCCTTCCCCGCAGCGCGTGAGGCCATCCGCCCGTAATATCCTGCCGCGTGCAGTGGAGACGGCCGGGAAGAGAGAGGGCTGCCTGTTGAGAGAGAGAGGATATTCTTGAGACCGAGGCGCTGCAGGTTGGGCAACTCCAGCGGCCCCTCTGCTGAAATCACATGGAGCAGGGTGTTGGCCCCGGAATCACCGTAAGCGTCGGCATCGGGTAGCGCTCCCACGCCGGCCCCGTCGAGAACAGCGATCACCGCCCGCCGCCGCGGCAATGTCTCCCGGTCAGGCCCTCGGGTGGGTTTTATCATAAACCTCTCGTATTTTGCGCCGGGTTATCTGGGTATAGATCTGGGTGGTGGATATATCTGAATGGCCCAACATCTCCTGGACCGATCGAAGATCGGCGCCGTTTTCAATAAGGTGAGTCGCAAAAGAATGGCGTAGCGTATGCGGCGTGATCTCGCCATTAATATTGGACTGCCGGGCATATTTTTTCAAGATTTTCCAGAATCCCTGCCTGGTTAAACGGCGCCCGTGATGGTTCAAAAAAAGCGCCTTCTCCTCGTTCCGCTTCAGCATTTTCTGGCGGCAGTTATGTAAATATTCCCGGACGAAATTCACGGCTACAGAGCCAATGGGAACAATCCGCTCCTTCATCCCCTTCCCCCGGCAGCGCAAATATCCGACCTCGGGGCTGAAATCGGCCACATTCAAAGAGACAAGTTCCGAAACACGTATTCCCGAAGCGTAGAGCAGTTCAAGCATGGCTTTATCCCGCAGGCCAACTTGACTGTCGCCCCGGGGCTGACACAGCAACCGGTCAACCTCTTTCGTGGTCAAGACGCGCGGCAACTTCTTATCGATCCGCGGGGCCTTCACCAGCTGGGCCGGATTATCTTCCAGCAGGTCCTCCTGGACCAAAAAGTTAAAAAAAGAGCGGATGGAAGCCACATTGCGGGAGATGGTTGAGGGGGCCCGCCCCTCATCCTTCAGGTTAAGCAGATAGCCGGTGATCAGCTTGCGATCGATCTCTGCCGGAAAGTTAATCTTCTTCTTTTTTATATATTTAAAGAACTTCTGTAAATCTCGCCGGTATGATTCGAGAGTATTCCGGGCCAATCCCTTTTCCACCGACAGGTAATGGGAAAATTTCTCGAGCCACGAATCCATCAATAAGCTGCCCCCACATATGAAAATTCTTCTAACTATTCCACAACCACGACGTAAAATCCTTTTTTACGCAGCACGCCGCGCCCATTTCAGCGAATTACCTGAATCAGCAGTTTTAAAAAAACCGGTGAAATATAGGCCTCGACCAGCACGGCAGCCGCCAGCAGCAGTCCCACCAGAAAAAACATCATGGAATAAGGCCCCATATGTTCCCGCAAAGAGCACGAGCGCTTCTCCAGGTAACAGCGCAGGCGAAGCCAAGAAAAAGAAAAACCGGTGACGCAGCCGGCGATCAACGCCGGAATCATAATCAAATTATGCGGCAGGATCGAACCGGCGGCAAAAAGAACGCCGCGCAGCGAGGCCCGCTGCACCAGGAAACCAACCGTAAACCCAAGCGAGAAGCCGCGCAGCCCGACCAGGCCGGCAATAACCGGAAAACCGAACAGAAATATGCCCATGAACCAGGTCAGAAACAGGTATTTAAAATTCAAGAGCAGCGCCTGCCGGAAGACAGCTCCCTGATCGATGGCGCCGGATTCGTTAAAGCTTTCGATAAAGTAACCAAAATAGCGGTTCAGCAGGAGCTGCTGTTCCGTCCCCAGCCCTCGCAGGGCCACCGCCCCGGCCAGCACACCGCCGGTAAAGAGAGCGGTGATAAAAATATATGTTCCCATATTTTCCCGAAAGTATTCCCGCAGATCGCGCCGCACCTCGTCCAATTCGCCGCCTCCCGCCCGGAATTCGATTATCTTTATGCGGCGGCATGGACGTTTATGCAGTCACCGCGGCAGCGAACTGCAGGGCGATGATCGTCTTGGCATCATTGATCCTGCCTTCAAGAACCGCTTGCCGCGCCTCGGCCAGATCGATCCAGAATGGCTCGAGCGCTTCGTCACCGTCGGGAGCAGGCAGCCCTTCAGAGACCCCTTCGGCCAGAAAAAGATAGATTTTTTCATCGCAAAAGCCCGGAGAGCTGTAAAACCAGGACAGCTCTCTCCAGCTGCCTCCCCGGCAGCCGGTCTCTTCAGCCAGTTCTCTCCGGGCGCAGGAAAGAGGCTCTTCTCCCGGTTCGAGTTTTCCCGCAGGCACCTCCAGCAAAACTCCGGCGGCGGCATGGCGGTACTGCCTCACCAGGAGCACGCGACCCTTTTGATCCCGCACCAGGATGGCCACCGCGCCGGGATGCTCCACTATTTCCCGCAAAGCCGGCTCTTTGCCGCCGGGGGGAAGAACCCGGTCCTGGCGTAGATTGATGATCTTGCCCCGGTAAAGATAAGCTGACGAGATCATCTGCTCCCAAAGTTTCTTCTCCTGATTCTCCATCTTTTCTCCTTCCTTCTCTCCGGCACGCCATCCGCAGCGCCGCGGCGGCGACAGCGGCGGCGGCATCAAAAAAGTAAGGATCATCCCGGTAACAGCGTCCCATGCTCTCCATCTGGCCGAGACCCATCTGCTCCATGATCTTTTCCACCGGCGGCGCCTGAAGCACCTGCAGCCGGTGCCGCGGCAGCAGGCCCCGCCCGGCCAGCTGGTTCAAACATAGCCGCAGATGCGGCGATGGCATCAGCGGGAGCACCAGCAGCGCCGGAGAAAGAGCGGCTACCGCCAGGGCGGTAAGGGTATGGTGGCTTACTCCAAAGTGCCGCCGCCGGCGTTCGGCAAAAGATATCCGGGGAATAAATACCGGCGCCCCTCCGAGGGCATTGACCCGGTTTACATGATCGCCCGTCTCCATTCCGCTGAAGCCGAAGCTGCTCGCAGTACCGATGCTGCCGGGCCCTGGTCCGAGAATGATGAAATCGGCGTCTATAAGGCTGCGGCAGGCCGCCAGTGCTGAATAGACATTCACCGCTTCGAGCTTGCCGCCGAAAGCATGGCCGCAGGTGACCGTACCACTGAGCAGACCTTTATCCTGCAGCCGGGCAATGCTCCGGCTGAAAGCAAGCGGCAGGGCCGTTCCGTCGGTCATGATATAGGCAATCCGGCAGGATGGCCGGAAATATTTCAACACCGCCGCTGCGGGAGCAACCATGCTGTGCAGCTCTCCGATCAGCACGGGAGTTTCCCCGAGGCTGTCAAACCGGGCCAGCTGCGGCCGGTAACCGGCCGCATATTCCTCGCAACTGAGCACGCGCATTTGCCAGGGAGTGTAACAAAGCTTCATGATATGGCCGCGGCCGTCAAAACCTGGCAACGGGCGGCTGAAGTTGAATTCAACAAAGTGACAGCCTCCGCTGCCGAGTGCCAGATGAAGCGCGGTTGTATTCAGCAAAAGCAGATCGCCGGTTTTCACCGGGCCGGTAAGAAAATTGTAATTCAGCGCGGGTCTTTCGCTGCCTTCAACGAGCACCCTGAGTTCGCTTACCCGGTCACCCGGCTTAACCGAACTGACTACGCCGATTTGATGACGGATCACCTGGTCAAATGATACCACCTTTTGTTTATCTTCGCCGTCCCTCCGGATAATCCTTGCTTCTAGGTTAAATTTTCCCGGAAACGGCCCAGGCAATCGAGTCGCCGCAAAAAGGGATTGCTCTCAATCACCTGGCTGAGGGAATAATACTCGCAGAAAAGATGGACTCCGGCCCAAAACAGGAGCAGCGCCGCCTGAATAGGAAGAGGCAGGTAGAGAACGGCGCCAATTCCCAGGGCCACCCCGAGCAGATTGGCCCCGCAGTCACCGATCATTCCCGAGGCATCCAGGTCCAGGGGAGCAATGGCAAGGGCTCCCGCCATCAAGGGAAGCAGCAGCTGTGCAGCAGATGCGGGAGTCCGGGCCAGGAATATGATCAGCACGGCGCCGGAAAAGAATATCTTCAGCGCCCGGCCGGGGCGGCGGTCAAAAAGATTGATCCCGTTGGCGCTTAACAGGAGAAGCGGCAGCGCCGCCAGCCGGCGCCACGGCGGAAAGGGCAGGACTCCGGCGAAGAGAAAGCCTACCAGGAGCGCCGTGATAACCTTCAACAGGCCGGCGGTAAGCCTACCCTTCCTCCCGGCGCCGAAATGTCCCCTGAAACCGCTGGTTGTATCGCTGATAAGATCGTCCCAGAGGCCAAGAAAAGCAAACCCGGTCAGGAGAAAGAGCATGGCCATGGCCATGGCGGGATCCCGGCCGCTCCAGACCGCCGCCGCCGCTCCGGGCAGATAACCTAGCAGCAAAGCCGGCCCAAGTGCCGGAGAGATCGCTTTGCCGCGGTAATTTAATTTTACCATTCCGCCCCGGTCATAAAATTTGATCAGCCGGCGGCCGATTGCAGCGGTCCAGAGAGGAGCCGCCAGCAAGGCCAGGGCTTCGGCATAGTCAAACAAAGTTACCGAGCCTCTCCCCTGACCAGGCGATCCCGGCGCCGCCAGAGTTCGCTCAAAAGCGCGGCACACTGGCGGCCCCGGTGCAGGAAAGCGGAGAGCTCTCTCCCCCTTTCACGGTGGGACATCGATGTGGGCACCTCCAGGACCCGGTACCCCCTCTGCAGCAGGTCCATGGTCAGGGCCAATTCCAGCCCGAAACCTCGCGGCGGAAAAGAAAGCAGCTCCAGCAGTTCGCGGCGGAAGATTCTTTGCCCGGAAAGAGGCTCCTGCGCCAGCCAGCCGGTCGTGCGGTGGATCGACCATGCCGCCAGCTTTTTCACCAGGCCGAAACCGCCCCGGCGGCGATTCTTGGGAAAGCGGGCAACCGTCATCGCCGCCCTGTCCTCGATGAGCGGTGAGATCAGCCGTTTCAGCTCCACCGCCGAATCGCCCAGATCGGCATCGACAAGAGCCAGGTAGGGAGCACGGGCGAAACGGGCCCCGAAAAGAACCGCCGCTCCTTTGCCCCGGTTGCGGGGCAGCCGGAAAACCTGTGCCCCTGCAGCGGCGGCTTCCGCCGCGGTTTCATCGCTCGAGCCGTCATCGATCACCAGGACTTGCTTGACCTGCGGCAGTGTCAGCAGGGCGGTAACAGTACGGCCGATATATCCGGCCTCGTTGTAAGCGGGTATGAGCACATCAATATCCATCTCAGTCATTATTGATTGCCGTCGGAAGCAACCCGTCGCTGCCGCTTCCAAAACCGTAGTGCCCGCATGCCTCATCGGAAAGCATTTTTAGCAAGGCGATCTGCCCCCAAAAAGTATCAATATTATCCACCAGACTTGGTTCCGGGCGCATCTCCGGCAGCACCGGGGGGGCATTCTTTTCCTGCCATGGGAAAAGCGCGATCACCCTCGTGCCGCGTTCATGCAGCCCCCGCCAGAGCTCACTGAAAAAGCTGCCGGATGAAAGATCTTCCCGTTCCAGAAGCAGAAGGCAGCAGTCCGGGGGCCATTCAAGCGCCTTTGATTCCGCCTCCGGAAGCTGCAGCCCCAATGCTTTCAGATCTGCCGCCATGAGCTCATCCGGGGAAATCAGCAGGTTGATCAGGTTTTCTGGATCCGAAAGGGATTGGCTCGGGCCGTCCTTCTTTTTATCCCAATTATCGGGAACCAGAATGACGGTCACCCCGGCACCGCCCTCCTCGAGCAGCACCCTGATCTGCTCCGCCTCCGGTGCGTTATCACTGAACAAAACAATCTTTTTTGTAGCCAGCGCTCCGTGAAAGCTCTGGCGCAGCAGCGGTTTGATTTCATCCCAGCGCTGCAGATCGATCTCCTGCTGCCGGGTCAATTCTTTGAAACGGTCCAGATTCACCTCCATCAGCTCTATGATGTCGCGCTGGTTGGCCACGAGAAAACTATCGCCAAAAGAGACCCCGATCAAAATTCCCAGGGCCAGGGCCAGAAATACCGCGCCGATTGCAATTAAGTATTCCCGGTAATCGAAGATATGAATCACCGCCTCCCCACGACGCCGGGCATTTTACAGCAGCAACTTCAGGCGAAAGATCAAGAGACGAAAGAGATGCTGTACCAGCGGAGAGTAGAAAGCCATCGTCAACAGGGGGGTCAAACCGGCAAAGATAACCAGGGGAAGCAAAAAGCCTGCGGTCCTTGGCTGGTAGAGACGGCTGACCCCCTTGGCATCAACAAGCCGGTCCCCTACTTTCAGGCGGACCAGAATGGTGCTGGCCATCCCCATCCGCCCTTTTTCCAGAAACTCAGTCACCGAAAAATGTGTTCCAACGGCGACGATCAGCGCCGCTCCCAGGTCATGGGCCAGCAGTAAGGCAATATCTTCACTGGTCCCCGGAGCCCTGAAAATGTGATGTTTCAAACCGAGCCGCTCCAGCCTCTCCCGGCCCGGAACACCCCTGC
>CAYFRE010000059.1:0-11350 GCA_964345455.1 uncultured Syntrophomonadaceae bacterium
CGCGCCGCCCTCGCCGAATTGCACATTGCTCTCGGGATCGAGCGCGCCGCCGGCCGAGACGACTCCGACCTCGGCCTGCCGCCCGCCCGCCGGCCTGCCGCGCTCGGGCACGAGGCGCCGGTGCCCCGCGCGCGCCAGCGCCCGGCTCCCCGAGGGCAATGGTCCTGGTCATATCGGTGGCATAAGAATCGAAAGTTCCGGTAAAATCGATAGTGACCAGTTCACCGCTACGGAGAAGCTTCTCCGTAGCGATACCGTGTGGCAGGGAGCCCCGTTTTCCCGAAGCCACGATATATCGAAAGAGGGTCCCTTCTGAACCCTGGCGGCGCAGGTAATATTCAAGCTCCAGAGCCACCTCCTGCTCGGTCATTCCGGGCTTGACCGTGTTTAGCAAATAATCAAAGGCCCGATCCATGATCTCGGCTCCGCGGCGCAGGATCTCCGCCTCGGCTTTGCTTTTCACCGCGCGCAGCTCCTCGACCAGCCCCCTCTGGGGGACAAGGCCGATCGGCAGCCCCTCTTTTAGCTCCGTGTAAAGGGAGTAAGTTACCTGCTCCTCTTCAAAAGCAAGGTTGCTCCAACCGGCCGCGGCAATGTGCGGACCGAGGGCTTCGCTTAACTTTCCTTTCCACGGGCAGACCCTGAAATCAGGTGACTGCTTCTCCGCCTGTTCGAGATAGCGAAAATCGGTGAACAAAAAGGCCTCCCCGGAGCCGATCAGTAGAACGCCGTTCGACCCGTCAAACCCGCTTAAATAGACACGGTTGGCGGGATGAGTGACCAGGACCGCGTCCAGTGACCGTTTCTTTAACTGTTCCTGCAAACGCCGCAACCGCTCCGGCATCATTGTTCCTCCTGCTGCTCTAAGATAATTTAATTGCTCCGGACCGACTCACTCTTTACCATTCCCCTATATGTGGTAATATTCCTGCCCCATTTTGCTAAAAAAGTTTATCCCGGCCATCCTGCCTGTCATCAAGGGTACAAAAAAAACAGGGATCCTTCGGGCTGCGCCCTCAGGATGACAGGGTCAGGGGCTTGCCCTCAGGATGACAACAACAGAAGGCCCCGCACTTCAGGATGACGGACAGGGGTTTAGACTCAGGATGACAAAAAGGAATTTCATAGCAATAACAGTGTGGATTTCCGGTTTAGTCTGCGGGGGGTTCAGGCGAAACCCTGACCCGGCCGGTAGCCGGAGTTAATATAACGTATATTTTTAACCCGCTCCCGGTTTTAAAGCCTACAGTGCCACCCCTGCTGGGGGCCCCAAGGGGCGTAAACGAAAGTTTATGCACCCCGTTTTGAACCGGAAAGTTGTTCATCGCATAGGAGATTCCCTCGGGCAGCTTGACCGTGGTCTTCTCCACGGGTAAAAACATGCGGTAATCGCAAGCCTCCCAGCGAAAATCAATGCGCGTGTCCATACCGCCGGTGATCGCAATTTGCTGGGCCAGTCGCAAGTCGGAGGCAAAACGCCAGGCGGTTGTTTTAAGCGTCCATCTCTCGTGGAAGCCTCTAAGCGCCGGTATGGCAATGGCCAGCATAATTGCCATGATCGCCAGAACTACCAGCAACTCGATTAAAGAGAAACCGCTTGAATCTAGACTTGATCTTGATCTTGATCTTGATCTTGCTGTTCTATCCCCATCGCATTATCCTGCCCCTCTATGATGAAGACGAGGTCGAAATAGAAATCCAGCTGGTAGTCACCTTCCTTTAGCTCTTCTAATCTAACCTGTTTAGAGAGAGTCATATGCGTAAATTGCTCGATCTTCTCCATCAGAACCAGAATTTCCTTTACCGCTCCTTTTACTCTCAAAGTAACAGGGATGAAGCGGTATCTCTCAGCATCCTGAAACTCGCCGGCAGTTAGCGCCTCGAGATCCAGCGCCGCGGAGCGGACCATCCCCTCCAGCGCTCCCAATACCCGCGGGAGATCGGCTGCTGCGGGGACTTTCGAGAGCAGATAGCTCTCTTTTTCACTAGCCAGTTCCCATTTCTGTAGAATTTCCTCTTCCTGGGCCAGCTTCGCTTCTATGGCAGCGATCGCTTGCTCTTCCACCATGTTCGCTTCACGGAGATCGCCAATCTTGAGTAGCATGGGTTTTAAAAAGAAAACCCAGTAGAGCGCGCCGGCTCCGGCAATGAGCAGAATTACGAGAATGAATGTGGCTGCCTGGGGCTGTTTCTTTTTTCCCTTCACAGTTACTGCTCACCTCCGTTTGCCATCGTGAGCTCAATTTGATAAGTAAATATATTGTTTTTACTATAATAGGACATATACTTATGTACGGCCACGCTTCCTTCTGTATCTTTCTCCAGCGCCTGAGCAAAAAGGGCTATCTGCCTTAACGAAGGGCTTTCTCCTTCGATCCTGAGCAGTCCTTCGGTACCTGTATCAAGTATCTTGGCGCTGGGTCCGTTCTCACCGGCAATACTGTATATCTTTTTAAAAGAGAGAGACCAGGGCGGCAAGCTGCTTTCAAGAGATCCCATAAGGCTTTCCCGCCTTTCGAGGTCCCTGATTTTTGCTTCAATCTCTTCAAGGGGGGCTACGGTAGCCTGCAGGGCCGCCTTTTCCTGGAGAAGAGCTTCATGATCTATCCCCAGCTTCATCTGGTACACAAGAATAAAGACAGTGCCTCCCAGAATAATCGCCAGAAGCCCGATCACCGCCAGGGTGGCCAGGAATCGCGGCAGATAAAATTCCCGGGAAATGGTAAACTCGCGTGTGCGTAAATTAATCTCACTTTTCATCGTTGCCACCCCCTCAGGGCCAGTCCCGCGGCCACATTAAGCAGGTGGCCTTCCCGTTCCAGATCTTTTTGAATAAACTTGCGCCTGCTCTGAATAAAACCAAAGGGGTGAATCAGCTTCGGCTCAACCTTTAATTCAAATCCCAAGAACGAAGGGAGCCGGTCAATGGAGGCGCCGCCGCCGCACAGGTAGATATTCTTTATCTCTTTCTGGGCATGATCGATGTTATAGAGGTAAAACTCAAGAGAACGACGTATTTGCGCCACCAGTTCATCGGCAATCTCCTGCATCCCGCCGGCTGAAAAAGGGTCGCTACCAAAAAGAACGCGTCGGGCTGAATCAAAACTCATGGCCCCCTCCTCGGCAATGCGCCGGCAGAAATGATTTACGCCAATACTCAAAGTACGGGCAAAGCTAAAATTGCCGCGATCGAGGAGCACCAGGTTGCTGCTTTCACCCCCAATATCGAGGATGACCAGCGCATCTTCTTCCAGCCGGCCAATAGCAGAAATAATATAAGGAAAGACTCGCTGCAGGGCAAATGACTCGATCTCGATCACATCGGGATAGAGGCCCGCCTTCGTAACTACACCGAGGTAATCATTGACTACATCTTTGGGCGCGGCCACCACGGCCAGATCGAGCAAATCCCTGCCGTCAATGAAGCGCTCTCCCAGGACAATATAGTCGATCACCGCCTCATCGATAGGAATCATGATCTCTTTTTCAGCCTGAAAACGGAGCGCCGCCGGAATTTCGCGCGGGGCCATCTTCGGCAGCTGCATCTGGCGCAGAATGATCGACTGGCTGCTGATACAGAGATTGACCCTGTTTCGATGAAAGCGGCGTCTTTTGAAGATCCAGGACAGCCGGTCGGAGAGAATTTCCGCATCGGTGATCCTCCCGGCCGTCATGGCTTCTTCGGGAAGATCGTAGAACCCGTACTGATGGAGTAATATCCGGCCCTGCTCCTGTCTCAGCTGCATCAGCTTGATCTGGGAGGATCCGAGATCAAGCCCGATGTTGGAATAGCGCCCTTTAAGATTATATTTTTGAGACTGTTGAACCTGCTCTTTAACTACGACGGTTGAAACCACGATGTCACCACCATTCCATAAGCCGGAAAGTATCTTTGCCGTTTCTCGCTCAGCTCGGCTATATAAGTCAATTGACAATTATAGATGGTTGTTTTCTCGGCAAAAATAATTCCATTCATGATAAATTGACTGCCTTTCATGTTCTGGTGACCGATGGTCACCTCGTTGCCCTTGGCAAACAGCAGCAGGTCCCCCCCGAAAACCGGGCTTTCGGTACAATCATTCTGATCCCCAAACACCTTGACCTCTTTATCCGCCGCCAGCACCACAACCTTATCCGTAAGGCCGACATTAACGCTGTTCTTAACAAAGATATCGCCTTTGGCGACGATCATCCCTTCAAAATTTACCTGTCCGGAGCCTTTGATCTCGACATCTTTATCCACAATCAGGATCCCGTCAAAGTCGAAGAGCTCACCCGCAGCCGGGGAAATGGTTAAACTGCCTTTAACGTGAAGATACTGCCGGGTAATGCCGTCTTCATCTTCCACCTCTCCGCCGACAGGCGCCACACGCCAGGTTTGATTGCCAAAAACTTCGGTAAAATTATGCTGGCGCAGAATTTTATCAAGATCTATCTCCGGCAGGGGAATCGGGTCGATCCGCCATTCGTCGGGGAAAGGGAAGCTGCTATTATAGAACTTTCCGGCGGACTCGATATAGATCTCTCCGCCTGCCTGCCAGTTGATTTTATTATCCGGTCCGCTGAAGGTTAATTCGCCGGGGTGCTCCTGGTACGGATACAATTTGTTGCCCGGTCCCTTAATGCTTAGACTATCATTGCAATGAAGATCCCCGTAAATAGTGGTCTTTTCAATTGTCAGATCCCTTGAAACCAGCACCGCCTTTTCGTAAAGGTCCTTCAGCTCAACGATCGCACCCAGGGTCAACTCCTTCCCCTTAAGCTTACCGGTGGATCTGAGCTCGTGCTCAAAATGAGGACGTGCGGGATCGGGGGTTATCCGGACATGATAACCGCCCTCACCGTCGAGGATATCGCTTTCAAGATCATCGGTAAAATCAAAATCCATGACCTTGACAGCGATGGCCTCTTCCAGGCCGGCTTCGGCGACGTAATAGAGACTGGTGCCGAGTTCCTGTTGGATGGCGATTCTCTTTTCGGTCATCGAGTTGGCAATCAGGGCCGTGCCGAAAATCAGCAGCACCGCGGTGATCAACATCAACGCCACCAGTGCCGAACCGCGCTCATTTTCAAAATACCGGAACATAAAACCACTCCTCTTCCCTGTATAGTTTAGGGAATATTACGAGGGCGAACGCTGCTGCGTATGGTCACGCTCTCGGGTCCTGAACCAGAAGTCAAGTTGATCCGGACATTGTTATGTTCATCGATCAAAAAGATGAGATCGGTGATTTCCAGGGCAATCTTGGTTTGCGTTTCAGAACCGTCATCATGCCGGTAAATCAAGACCAGGTCATCGGCCTCCGGGCCGACCCTCTTGAAATAACGGGTCTTGTCATCAAAGCCCCACTTAAAACAAAGCTCCTTGCCGTCCGAGAGTGCCTCCACATAGTTGGCGTAACGGAGCTCGCGGACTATACTGTCTACGGCAATACGGCCGTTTTGCTGGTGATCCATCCTCTCGCTCCCTCTTTGCCAGCTCCGGGTCCCGGCAAAGAAACAGCCGTAGATTGTGCCCAAGACCAGCCCCAGGATGGCCAAACCCATCAGCAATTCAACCAGAGTGAAGCCGTTTTCATCTGTCGCCCGCACCGTTCTCACCCCCTGGCCATGTTTGTCTCCATCTCCACAGAGCGTTCTCCGCCCTTCTCGTTCCAGTAAACCGTTACCTTGACCCGTAAGTAGCTGGCCGCGATGCCGGATCCGGAACTCTTCTCCTCCATGATCGTCTCCCGTCGGTAGAGCCCATACTCTTCCGGCAGGGGATCCTCGTCACTGGAAATCGAGTATGTGCCCGCTGGGCTGGCCCGGACCAGGAGGATATACTTGCTGAAACCCTCTGATTTGAGATCCTCGATCTTGTCCCGGCATAAATTGGCGGCGATAGTCTGCCGCCCGGACATGACGGTGTAGGTGTATCCATTGACCAGCAGGGCCAGAATAGGCACCAGGGCCAGCGCCAGTATGGTAATGGCCACCAGCAGCTCGGTAAAGGTAAAGCCGTCTTCTCCAAAAGCAGCTTTAGATATCCATCGCCGCGGGATCATGCTCCGCTTACCCCCTCGGTCATCCGATTACCCATGCCTCGTTTTGAAAAAAAGATGGTGGCGGCGCCAGACCGCCACCTGTTTTCTTTCCCAGAACGCTCTCCAACATAAGTCTTGCCCGTAAGTAGCCGGGCTGAGACCATTTTACTGGCAACCCATCAAGCACATAATATCAGGACGAGCTACGATAGCCTCCCCATTCGCCACGGGGAGACGCCCAGGGCACACCGCTACCGTCCTTTTCTAGGGTGTAACTTGGAGTTTCCCCCAACCCCCCGTTCGCTAAATCAATGCCTATTAGAAATTCGGGGACATCCGGAATTTCATCAAGGTATCCTTCACTTTTTAGAGCATCAATATCTGCCGGGTAACCATCCTCACCCATCAAATACTGCTGGACGGCGGAGTCGATCGTGCGCAGGTTGGCATCGTGCGCCTTCTGGGCGGCCTTCAACATGACATTGTTGTAAACCGGAATGCCGATGGCCACCAGGATCCCGATGACGGCCAGCACGATGACCAGCTCGATCAGGGTAAACCCTTTTTCCTCCCTGTGCAGTCGCCGCAAAGCTTCAGCAATCTTCAAAACCATCTCTGTCACCTCCTTCGCTCTTTATTCTGCTCTCTATGTAGAAGGTTGTCCTTTTCAGGGACGGCCTTAAGCAGCTAACTTTAAAACGCTTCGTACATCTTCAGCAACGGCGACATGATCGAGACCAGCAGCAAGGCCACGAGAATACCTACCCCGATCAGGAGCACCGGCGCGATAATCGTGGCCAGCCGGTCAAGAAAATAGGTTACCTCGGCCTCGTAGAAATCAGCGGTCCGCGAAAGCATCTCGTCCAGGGAGCCGGATTCTTCCCCGACATTGACCATTTCAACCATCATCGGGGGGAAGAGACCGCTGGCCGCCAGCGGCAGGGACATATTCTGGCCCTGGCGGATGGCCTGGCCGGTCTCCCCCAGCACCCTGGTGAGAACGCTGTTGTCGATCACCTTCTCCACCAGCTCGAGGGCGCTGAGCAGGGCCACCCCGCTGCTTAAAAGTGTCCCCAGGGTGCGCGCGAAACGGGAGGCGATCAACTTGGTGTAGATCGGCCCGAAGATGGGAAGATCCAAGCGCAGCCGGTCAAATCTCTCCCGCCCCTGCTCGGTTTTGAGATAGCGGTTCAGCAAATAAACCAGCAGAGCCAGCAGGCCGAGAGCAATGTACCAGAACCGGGTGATTAGATTGGCTAAGCCCAACACCGCCCGGGTAATCCAGGGCATCTCCACACCCATCGGCTCGAACATCGTCGCAAACCGGGGCAGCACGAAAAACATCATCAGGCAGAGAACCATTATCGCAAAGACGGTGATCACCAGCGGGTAGGTGGTGGCCGAGCGGATCTTCGCTTCCAGGTCGTGCTGTCTCTGAAAATGCTCCGCCAGCCGCTCCATGACCGTAACGAGAATCCCCCCCGCCTCGCCGGGCTCGACCATGCTGACAACGAACCGGGGAAAGAAGGCGCCTTGTATCTTCACCGCGCCGGCAAGCTCGCCACCGCGCTCCACATCGACGGTGATATCACGAAGCTTCTCCCTGAGGGCCTGGTTCTCGCTCTGCTGGGCCAGGATCTTCAAGATCTGCAGCACGGTAATCCCCGCCTGCAGCATCGTGGTGAACTGGCGGCAAAATACCATGAAATCACGGCTCTTCGGTTTCTTCTCGCCCAGCTTAAAACCTGATTGAGCCCGGGTCGACTCCCGTTGGAGCAGCGATGACTGCTCCTTGATGCTGATCACGAAGAGCTCCTGCGAGCGCAGCTGTTCGAGAGCTTCACTCAGGTTCGCCGCGCTGCAGTTTCCCTCGCTGGTCTCTCCATTCCAGTTTTTGGCAACATAGCTGAATGTCGGCAAATTGATTTCTCCTTATTCTTAACCGAAGTGCTCCCGGGAACCGGTCATTCCGGCCGAGGCTCCTTCCGGCCCCGCCTGGCCGCGCTGCAAAAGTTTGGCCATTTCTTCGGGATCTGTGGCATTCTCCAGGGCGGTCTGCCGGTCAATCACTCCCCGCCGGTAAAGCTCTTCCAGGTGGCTGTCCATCAACTGCATTCCCTGGCGACCCCCGGTCTGGATGGCCGAATAGATCTGATGAATCTTTCCTTCGCGGATCATATTGCGCACCGCCGGGTTGGTGATCAAGATCTCGACAGCCGGCGCCCGCCCCTGCCCGTCCCGCCGCCGCAGCAGGCGCTGGGCGATCACCCCGATGAGAGTGTTGGCCAGCTGGACGCGGATCTGCTGCTGCTGATAAGGGGGAAAGACATCAATGACCCGATCAATTGTCTGCACAGAATCCACCGTATGCAGTGTGGCCATGACCAGGTGCCCGGTCTCGGCCGCGGTAATAGCGATGGAGATCGTCTCCAGGTCGCGCATTTCGCCAACCAGGACCACGTCGGGATCCTGGCGCAGCGCCGCTCGCAAAGCTACGACAAAATTGCCGCTGTCCTGCCCGATCTCTCTCTGGTTGATCATACTATTTTTATTACCATGCAGGTATTCAATAGGATCTTCCAGAGTAATGATATGGCAGCTTCGCTCCTGGTTGATCAGGTCGATAATGGAAGCCTGGGTTGTCGATTTGCCGCTGCCGGTCGGCCCGGTTACAAGAAGCAACCCCTTCCGGTAACGGGTAAAAGTTTTAATGACATCGGGGAGGCCGAGCGATTTTAAGGTGGGGATCTCGGTGTTGATCACCCGCATGGCGATGGCGGTACTGCCGCGCTGGCTGTAGATATTTACCCGGAAGCGGGCGAGCCCGGCACATGAATAAGAGAGGTCAATCTCGCCTTTTTCTTCAAATATTGCTTTCTGCTTTTCATCCATAATCTGCTTGGCCAGGGCCGCGGTATCCTGCGGTTCCAGGGGAGGAGCATCCAGCGGGATCAACTCGCCGTGCAGCCGCAAAACCGGGGGTAGGCTGACCGAGAGATGCAGGTCTGAAGCATTTCTTTTAACTGCCTCCTGCAGCAGAGGATCGATCTGCCATGTCATCTTCGTGATCACTCCAATACCCTGACCTTAAATTGAATCCCATCTTCTAATAGTAATCTTCTCTAAATTTTGACTGGGTCAACTCGACCCGGTGGACCGCTTCGGCGTATACCTCATCCATCCCGGCAGTTCCGGTAACCCTGGCGGCATTCTCCAGAACCGGGGGTGCCCCATCCGGAATGGTATAGCTGAAGGAAAACTTTACCGCCCTCCCTACAGCCAGATTGCCGATCGTGTTGCACCAGAACCTGCCGAAAAGCGGCGCCGTTACCTTAACCCCGCTCAGGGCTACCGTGCCGCTGTTGATAATCGTAAAACGAAAGGTGATCATTTCGCCGGACCGGGCGGAAAGTGGCCCGCTCAACTGCAATTTGATCTCGGGCTTGGCGATATCAATGATTTCCATATCGAGGCTGTCACTGGCAGAGATCTCCACGTTACCGTAGCGTCCCGTGACCATTGCTTCGGTGGTGATCATCCCGGAGAGCCCCTCGCCGATCACCGACTCCATGGTAAAGTTGGACATCCCGCCGGGAGGCAGATCCCCGATGGTATAACTCCACCCTTCGCCTAGAAAGGGATCGGTTACCCTTACATCGCTCAAGGGGACGTTGCCGGTATTGATCACGATAAACTGGTAATTGACAGCTTCTCCGAGCTCCGCCCGCGGCGGGCCGCTCTTCTCGATGGTTAGAGCCGGTTGAGCCACCTCGAAGGTAAGACTGCTCTGGGCCGTGACGCTGGTTGAACCGAAACGGGCGGCTGCCTTGATCAGAGCTTCGATGGTCGGCTCATCGGTAGGGGGAACCTCAAGCTCAACGTCAAACTCCGCTCTCTGTCCGGGAGCGAGTTGTGCGATAAGATGGCGCCACTGCGCGTCAAAATAGGGCGCCGTAATCTCTATATCGCTCAGTGTGGCCGTCCCGCTGTTGATCACGGCAAGCGTCAGCTCCGCTGTCTCTCCGGCAGAGACAAGTTCGGGCCCGCTGCTCTCGAGATCCAGGGCCGGCTCGACGGAGACAGCTTCTTCTTCTCTCTCCATTTTGGGAACGGCTGCCTCTTCCATCGTCTCAGGTAGGGCTTCGGGAATCGTCTTGGGAATATCTGTCTTCACGGGAACAGCAGGTTTTTCCACCATCTCTTCAACGCCGGTCCCGCTGTAAGCGACGCGAACTACCTCTTCAACGGTGGTCTCACCGTTTTTAATACGGCGGAGACCTTCTTGCATCAGGGGGACCATCCCCTGGGCCAGCGCCTTCTCATGGATCTCCTCGGTGGAAGCCCTTTCCAATACCATGCGAATCTGTTCCCGGGTCATCGGCAACATCTCGTGGATGGCAAGGCGCCCTCGGTAGCCCGTTACATTGCATTGCCGGCAGCCCTTGCCGCGCTGCAGCGTCTGCGGCGGCTCCTGGCCAAATGCGGTATGGAAAAGCGCCTGCTCCTGGGGGGACAGCCGGTAATTTTCGCGACAATTCTCACAGATCTTGCGGACCAGGCGCTGGGCCACCACTCCAATCAACGACGATGTGATCAGGTAGCTGTCCACGCCCATGTCAAGAAGCCGGGAAATCGTCGAGCAGGCGTCATTGGTGTGCAGTGTGCTTAAGACCAGGTGACCGGTGAGAGCGGCCCGGGTAGCCATCTCGGCGGTCTCGAGATCGCGGATCTCGCCGATCATGATCACGTTGGGATCCTGCCGTAGAATACTGCGCAGGGCATTGGCAAAGGTGAGGTTGATTCGCGGGTTTACCTGGACGTGGTTAATTCCGTCGAGCCGGTATTCGACCGGGTCTTCAACGGTGATAATATTCTCCTCGGCCCGGTTAAGGTAATTCAATGCCGAATAAAGAGTCGTCGTCTTACCGCTTCCGGTAGGCCCGGTAACCAGGATCATCCCGGTATGGCTAAGTAAAAAATTAAGGAAGGTCTGATAATTCTTCTTGGAGAAGCCGAGCTTGTCCATCGGCAGGATAACCTTTTCCCGATCGAGGATCCGGATAACCACCTTTTCGCCGTGAATGGTGGGCATTGTCGAAACGCGCATATTAACATCTCTCAGCCCCACCTGGATGGTGATCCGCCCGTCCTGGGGCATTCTCCGCTCGGCAATATCAAGGTTGGCCATGATCTTGATTCGCGAAACGATCAGCGGTTGGGTATCCTTCGGCGGGGTCAAAAGGTGATGCAGAACCGCGTGGATGCGCAGGCGCACGCGGACCACTTTTTCTAAAGGATCGAGATGTATATCGATGGCTTATTGG
>CAYFRE010000060.1:0-8720 GCA_964345455.1 uncultured Syntrophomonadaceae bacterium
GTCACGGATGGGGGGAAGCGGTCGATCAAGGTTACCGACAACGGCGGCGGCATCGCCCCCGCCGAGCTGATGCTGGCCTTTTCCCGTTTTGCCACCAGCAAGCTGACCTCGCTGGAAGAGCTGGAGGCTATTACCAGCCTCGGTTTTCGCGGTGAAGCGCTGCCGAGCATCGCCGCGGTGGCCAGAGTTACCCTGACCACCCGCCGGAAAGAAGATTTTACAGCGGCGCGGATCCGGGTGGAGGGAGGGGAAAGCTCCCCTCCTGCCGAAACCGGAGCGCCGGAAGGGACCGAAGTGCTGGTCGAAGATCTCTTCTACAACACGCCGGGACGCCTGAAGTTTCTGCGCGGGGGGCCGCAGGAACTGGCCCGGATCAGCGGCCTGATTACAGGGATGGCCCTGGCCCACCCCGCCTGCTCTTTCACCTTGATCAGTGAAGGCCGGACCGTGCTGCGCACAACCGGAGACGGCTCCCTGCTCCACGCCATCGGCGCTCTTTACGGAAGCGAGGCCGCCGCGTCGATGCTCCCGCTGCGCGGCCGCGATCCCTCCCGGATGGTCCTGCTGGACGGTTACCTGAGCGCGCCGCGCTTCAGCCGGGCCTCACGGCGCTGGATCACCGCCGTGGTCAACGGGCGCGTGGTGCAGAGCCCACTTCTCGCCGGAGCGCTGGAGAGGGCTTACGGCGGCATGCTGGCCCGGCGGCGACATCCCGTGGCGGTGCTCTCCTTGCAGGTGCCGCCGGAGATGCTCGATGTCAACGTGCACCCGGCAAAGAGTGAAATCCGCTTTCACCGGCCAGAAATCTTCAATGAACTGGTTTTCCGATCGGCCCGCACGGCCCTGCACGGCCTGCCGGGCCGGGAAACTGCGGCCACCTGGGTCCGGGAACAGCTGGACGAAGGGCAGCGGCAACAGCAGCGGTTGCTCTATCCGGACGAGCGCGGATCCGGCCGGGATAAACCGCCCTTCATGGACGGAAAGTTGCCGGCGGAAGCGGAATGCGCTGCAGGGCCGGAACCTGTTCCGGCTTCCTCTCCCGCCGCGGAAGTATATTCGGATGCCGCTCCCGGAGACTGCCGCCTGATCGGACAGTTTCTGCATAGCTACCTGGTAGCGCAAAGGGGGGAGGAGCTTCTCGTGATCGACCAGCACGCCGCTCACGAGCGCGTCCTCTACCATGCTTTATCCGCTGCCGGGACCGGGCGAAGATCGGCGCAGCTGACGGTGCCGCTCAAACTGGAGCTGCCCCCGGACTGGTGCGGGCGGCTCGAGGCGATCCGGCCTCTGCTTGACGAGGCCGGGTTTAAGTTGGAACCTTTTGGAGATAATAGTTATATTCTCCGGTCGGTTCCTTTTCCGGTCCGGGAAGGCGGGGACACGGGGATCTACGATCTTCTGGAGGAACTGCTCCAGGAAGAGCCGGAACCGGGCGGGGAGAGCCGTGAGCGAATTTTGAGAACAATCGCCTGTCACCGTGCGGTAAAAGCGCGGCAGCCGCTCTCCAGGGCTGCAGCCGAGCAGCTGCTGGACGATTGGGAGAAGACTCCCGGCGCCGCCTGCTGCCCGCACGGCCGCCCGGCGGTGCTTAAGTTTCATCGCGATGAACTGGATAAAGGGTTTCAGCGCAAGGGAGGGCACAGTTGATGGCCGGGAAGATACCCCTGCTGGTCCTGGCCGGTCCCACGGCCGCCGGCAAGAGCGCCCTGGCCATGCGTCTCGCGCCGCTTCTGGAGACCGATATTATCAGCGCCGATTCGGCCCAGGTTTACCGCGGCCTGGATATCGGAACGGCAAAGCCCTCCGCAGATGAGCAGAAACTGGTCCGGCATCACCTGATCGACCTGGTGGCTCCGGATCAGAATTACAGCGTCGCCGATTACCAGCGCGACGCGCAGCGGTTGATCGGAAAGCTCTGGAGCCGGGGCCGCTTCCCTTTCATGGTCGGTGGAACGGGGCTTTATCTGCGTGCGGTAACGGAAAATTATGCTTTCGGGGAGAGAGGCGGGGATAAAGCCTTCAGGGAACGGCTGGCGGCGGAGGTTGATTCCGCAGGTTCCGCAGCGCTTCATGAGCGCTTGAAACGGCTCGATCCGGCGGCGGCGGCGAGGATTCATCCCCGCGACCGGCGGCGGATCATAAGGGCGCTGGAGATCTTCCATCTTGAAGGCCGTCTCATATCGGCGCAGGTGGCGCGCACGCGGCAGCAGGAATCGCCTTACCGGCTCCTGATCCTGGGTTTGACCCTGCCGCGACCCCTGCTCTACCGCACGATCGAGGAGCGGGTGGAGGCGATGCTGGAGCGCGGTTTCTTCGAAGAGGTGGAGACGCTGCTCCGGAGAGGCTATTCGCGCAGCTCTCCCGGACTGCAGGTTCTCGGCTACCGGCAGCTGGCCGCCTGCATCGCCGGAGAGATCTCACGGGAGGAAGCGGTTGCGGAGATCAAGAAGCAGACCCGGCGCCTGGCCAAGCGGCAGCTGACCTGGTTCCGGCGAGAACCGCGCATTGTCTGGCTGGATCGCGCCGCGGAGGAGGGACCGGAGAGGCTGGCTGAAAAAATAAGCCGCCGGATAAAGGAAATCTTTGTTTAAAAAACGAATAGTATAGCGTAAAGAAAAAATGGAGGGACACCGATGAAAGGACCGCTGAATCTACAGGATACATTTCTGAACCAGTTGCGCAAGGAGAATATGCTGACCACGATATTTTTGATCAACGGCTACCAGATCAAGGGGGTTATCCGCAGTTTTGATCAATTCACGGTTTTGATCGAGGTGGAGGGAAAGCAGCAGCTGGTTTACAAACATGCCATCTCCACGGTCATTCCGGCGCGGAATATCAGCCTGCAGCCGCCTGAAGATAGCGACGTGGAAAATTAAACAGGGGGAAAAATTTTAACAGCAATAAAAAAGACACTATTTGAGGTGCTCAAATAGGGATTTTAACCTCTGAGAAATACGGTATAGTCCTTGATTAAGGCTATGCCGTTTTTCATGCTTCTTGGGAATATCAACTGCACCGTGCATTTATCAAAAATCAGAAACCGTTTTATTCTTGAAGGCAAATGGCCCAAAACAATTACTTGCCTCATCTCTGGAGTTAATTGACAGGTATTTTGCGAAAATGAATAGATATATGGTATAGTTAAATGATCAATGGTTTCACTAGGTTATAATTATCTCTATAAGCATAATTACCTCTTTAAAAAAGAAAAAAAGAGGGTGAGAAGCGATATATGGATACAATGTTTTTTGCCGTCGTAGACAGGGGCAAGGCCAATGCAGTATTGCGCAAAGCACAGGAATGTGGCGCAACGGGGGGAACGATCTTCCTGGGAGAAGGAACAATCGACTCCAGGCTTTTGGAAACGATAGAACTGGCCGAGACCCACAAGGAAATTCTGATGATATCCGTATCAGCAGAGCTCTGCAACAAATTACACGAAATGGTTGGCGAAACCTTTATGTTCTCCAAGAGGAACAGGGGAATTGCTTTTTCCATCCCATTCAGGCGCCGGCAGCTGCAACCTTCCGCGGCGGAGCAGGACAGCCCGCCAAAGAACATCAACACCTCGCACTATTGCATTTTCACCATCGTGGATAAGGGCAGCAGCAAGGATTGTCTAAAAGCGGCCTGGAATGCGGGCGCCAGGGGGGGGACCCTGGTTCACGGCCGGGGAGCCGGTATACCGACGGAATTTTATTTCCCCTTGGTTATAGAACCTCAAAAGGATATTGTCATGATTATCACGACAAAGGATAAGGTTGAGCCGATCAGGAACAGGATCTCTTCCGAATTGGAGCTTGAAAAACCGGGTAAAGGGATACTCTTTATTCTTCCGGTGTTCAAGACGAGCGGCCTCTTTGAAAACGGGTCTGCAGAACGCAGGGAGCTGACGTCATGAACCTGCTCGCTGAAAAAGTGAAAGAGGTCACCCGAACCCTGCTGCCCGTGGTGATACTGGTGCTGTTGCTCTGCTTGACCATAGTAGATGTGGAACCAAGTATTGTTACGCGTTTTATTGTCGGCAGCATCATGCTTTTAATTGGATTGTCGATCTTTTTATGGGGCGTAGATCTGTCCATGAACCCCATCGGCGAACACATGTCCCGGGAAGTAGCCACTTCCAGAACTCCTTTGAAGATCGCCATCCTTAGTTTTATTTTGGGGTTTTTGATAACTGTTGCGGAGCCTGATCTGCTCGTTCTCGGATCTCAGATCGAGGCCGCCTCCGGGGGCGCTCTGCGCGCATCTGTGATCGTGTATATGGTCTCAATAGGTGTGGGAGTCTTGATTTCACTGGGTGTTTTCAGGCTGCTGCGAGATATGCCCCTCAACAGGTTCATGTTGATAACTTACGGGATTATTATTGCATTGTCGTTTTTTGTATCCGAGGAGTTTCTGGCGATCTCTTTTGACGCCTCCGGCGCAACTACCGGGGCGCTGACCACTCCCTTCGTTCTCGCAATATCGCTGGGGCTCTCCAAGATAAAGGGAGGCAGGTATTCGGAAGAGAATTCCTTCGGCCTTGTCGGCATTATGAGTGCCGGGCCGATACTGGCCGTGATGCTCCTCTCCATTATTAAAGGGCAGGAAAATATACAGGGCGGCGAGGTTGAATTCATTGCAGGCGAGGGCGTATTGGGACCAGTAATGAACGTCATGCCGTCAATTTTCATTGAATCGCTTGTGGCGCTGATGCCTATAGCAGTTCTCTTTTTTGTTTATAATATTAGTAAATTCAAATTACCCAGGGATGAGCTTTTTAGAATAATCAAGGGGCTTCTCCTGACCCTGGTGGGACTCATTCTTTTTCTGACCGCCGTAACCTCCGGTTTTATGGACATGGGCCGGATTATCGGTATGGGACTCGCTAAAATGAACAAGTGGTTTCTGGTAGGGATAGGTTTCTTGCTGGGACTTATTGTCGTTCTCGTTGAGCCGGCCGTCCATGTGTTGGGTGAGCAGATAGAGGAAGTTACCAGCGGACATATACCGCTTAATCTTATTCGCATGACGTTTTCCATCGGTGTGGGTTTGGCAATCGCCCTTTCCATGATCAGAATTGTCGTTCCCGAGGTCAAGCTGTGGTATTTTCTTATCCCGGGATTTGCCATGGCCATATTTTTATCATTTGTATCCGAACCGATTTTTGTGGGGATTGCTTATGACGCAGGCGGAGTTGCATCGGGTCCGATGACGGCAACCTTTGTGCTTGCTTTCGCTCAAGGGGCGGCCACGGTTATAGACTCCGCCGATGTTATGGTGGACGGATTCGGCGTCATCGCAATGGTGGCCATGGCTCCGGTCATTTCTCTCATGGTCCTGGGAACCATGTTCAGGCATACAAAGGTTGAATACCCCGCAATTGAAGAAAAGGGCGATTTACCATCTCCTTCGCCGGAAGAGGAAGAATTACAGCACAACTGTATCATGGTCATTGTAAACAGGGGGTTTGCTGAAAACGTCGTTGACACAGCCCGCCTGTCAGGCGCGACGGGAGCTACAATCATACGGGGAAGAGGCACGAATGAGGATCACAAGGTTTTGCTGCCTATTATTAATGTAGAATTACAGCCCGAGAAAGAGATCGTTTTATTAATCACCGGCGCCCATCTCTGTGAGAGCATAGCAGACAATTTGTTGGAAGATCCGCAGCTGGCCGGGGATGGTGAGATAGCAGTTTTCATATCGCCCACAGAGGCCATGGTCAAGATTCCGGCGATGGAGAATAATTTGGATGACATTGACACTGAAGTTTGATCTTTTTACGCATGATTTTTTCTTGAGCATTCTTCTTCCCATTCTATCATCCCCGGGCGTATACTGGTACGGTGCACTGAAAGGAGCGGGCAAGATGTATCTTCTTTCCAGGCAGCCGTATGCGCCGGTTGACTACCAGCTGTGGCGGAAGATTGAGCGCGGCGAGCTGGGGACGCTGGAAGCGCTGCAGCGGATGGGTGAAGAGCGGCCCGGAAGCGTAAAAAGAGACGAATTACATCGTGACGGCGCCGCCGCGGCGGCAGCCCTGCGGGAACTGAACCAGCTCGTGGGCCTGGCCGGGGTGAAGCGAATCGTGGAGGAGATCAAGGCCTACATCGAGATCGGACAGCAGCGGGCCGCTCACCATCTCAGGTGCGAACAGCTTGTATTACATATGATCTTCAGCGGCAACCCGGGGACGGGCAAGACCACGGTGGCCCGGATCCTGGGTCGGCTGTTCAAGGGGCTGGGGGTGCTGCCGCGGGGTCACCTGGTGGAGGTGGAGCGGGCCGACCTGGTGGGCGAATATATCGGCCATACCGCCCAGAAAACGCGGGAACAGCTCCAGAAAGCCATGGGCGGTCTCCTCTTTGTCGACGAGGCCTATTCACTGGGCCGGGGCGGCGAGAAAGACTTCGGAAAAGAGGCCATTGACGTGCTCGTCAAGGCGATGGAAGATTACCGCAATGATTTTATTCTCATCCTGGCCGGTTACCGCCGCGAGATGGCCTCTTTCTTGAAGCTGAATCCGGGGCTGAGTTCCCGCTTTCCCATACAGATCGACTATCCCGATTACAGCGTGGCGGAGCTTCTGGAGATCGCCGGATTGATGGCGCAGCAGCGCCATTACAGCTTCTCGGATGCGGCCAAAAAGAGGCTGCAGCGCTACCTGGCAGAACGGAGAACAGATTTGAACTTCAGCAATGCTCGCCTGGTGCGCAACCTTATCGAGAAATCGATCCGCGGGCAGGCGCTGCGCCTGAGCAAGAAGGAGAGGCTGAGCCGGGAAGAGCTGATCACCATCGAGGAGGCTGACCTGGCGGTGGAAGGGCGGTGAACCTGAACATGGCCGTCGTGGGAGCCGCCCGGGTTGGGAAAACTCTTTTCTGCATCAATTTCGCCGAGTACCTGGGCGCCCGCAGTTTGAGCTATATCCAGGCCGGCGCCGCGGGGCGGGGCAGGGGACTGCTTTCACCTGCCGTGGCCAGGGAACTGATGGTCAATCACGGGCGTCGCGGCAACGGGGTTGTGCGCACCTTTACTGTTCACCTGCTGCAGCAGCCCTGCAGGCGCATCGCCATCGTCGATACCGTTTCGCTGAAAGAGAAGAATCCGCTGCCGCGCTCCGATCGGCCCGGGCTTCTGCTGACACTGCAGGCGATACAAAACTCCGCGGTGATCGTGCAGATGATCGATCTGAGCTGCAGCGATCCGGCCCGCTTTGAATTCGACGATCAGGTTGGACGGCATCTTGCCGATTACTGCCGGCAGCAGGGGAAGCTATTTTTGATTGCCGGCAGCAAGGCCGACATTCTCGACAACTCCTCTCATCAGGCGTCCTTTACCGCTTCCGGGAAAATTGTGTTCATTTCTTCCTTGACCCGGGCAGGCTTCCCCCGGCTGCAGCGAAATCTCCTCGGCGAGGCCCCCTTACTGAACGGGTAATCATCCCCCAAGATGGAATAGAATGGTCATGGCGAGAATCCCCACGAACAAAGTTAGGAAGATACTTTTGGAGATCAATGCTGTGGCGAAAGTGGGGATAAAAGCCAGGAGGTAAAGGTTGTCCCGGGAAAGGTCAATCATTCCGGCGGGAGCGAGAATGCTCACGGCGGCAAGGGCGCCGAGGACGGCGGGAGCAACGAAAGTGAGCCATTTCTCGAGACAGGGCGGCATTTTGCGGCGAGAAAAGAAGACCACCGGAATGATCCGCGGCGCCAGGCTGACCAGCGCCACGCCGAGAATCATGAGCCAGGTATCAGCGGCGTTCATTAAAGATAACCCCCAGTGTGGCGCCGGCAAGGGTAGCGGCGATGATATTGGAGTAATTGTCCATGGTGGAGGGGATAAAGCTCCCCGCCAGAAGGGCGATCACCGCCCCGGCGATGCCGGCATATAGATCGGCCTTCCGCCGGATCAACATGATCAGCAACGAGATATACATGGCCGGCAGGGCGAAGTTCAGACCCAGGCGGTCGGTGTTGGTAATTAAATTGCCGAGAAGGGCTCCGGCAAGGGTGCTGGCGATCCAGGTCAGGCGGGCGGACAAGGCCAGGGCGCTTGAATAGGAGGCCGTGGCCGGGTGATTCCGGTAGCGGTTCATGGATACGGCAAAGACCTCGTCTGTGAGACAGCAGGATATCGCGGCGGCGAGTGGGGTGGAGACCCGGTCTTTCATATAGGGTACCATCGAGGTGGCAAAGAGGGCATAGCGCAGATTAACGAGGAGATTCGTCAGGATGATGGCCATGAGAGACCCGCCGGCTTTGAACATCCCCACTGCGATAAACTGGCCGGCCCCGGTCTGGCAGAGGGCGGACATTGAGACGGTCTGGAAAACGGAGAGGCCCGCATCCCTGGCCAGCACGCCAAAGGCCAACCCCAACGGGATGTATCCCAGGACAAACGGAAGTGCGTCTTTCATTCCCTGCTGCAGCTCTTGCTTGTTCATAGATGTAAGGTCTCTTTTGCTGTGATTTATCTTCGAAAAATAAGCCGGCTTCCCGCTTGAAGGGATGTCCCGGTTCTTGAATAATTCTGCAACAGGTTTGAAGAATCCTCTTCTCGCTCCGCTCTTTTTCCATGCCTTACAGAAGCCCTTGTCCCGGTTCCGTTTCGTTTATCGTGTGCGGACAACACGTGGGAATTCTGAGCACCCTCCGGGTTATTATGGGCGCAGCCCCCGGCCTGTCATTGGGAGATCCTTCGCTTCGCTCAGGATGACAAAGAAGGAGCAG
>CAYFRE010000060.1:8820-11192 GCA_964345455.1 uncultured Syntrophomonadaceae bacterium
ATGACAAAGAAGGAGCAGGATGACAAAGAAGGAGCAGGATGACAAAGAAGGAGCAGGATGACAAAGAAGAGCCTTCGAAATACCGGTGGTTTCATCCGAAATATTACATGCCGGACGGAATGTGGTAAAATGAGAATAACATGAACATTTTCCGGAAGGTGGTCTGCGAATGCTCCTTGGTATCGACGTGGGGGGCACCTCTACCGACGGGGTGCTGATTCAAAACGGCGCCATGGAGAAGAGTGTGAAGAAGCCGCGCAACTGCAGCGGGCTGACGGCAGATATCCTGGAAGTGCTGGACGAACTGCTGGACGGCCGGGATCCGGCCGCCGTGCGGCGCCTGGTGCTCAGCACTACCCTGGTAACGAACCTGCTGGTGACGCAAAGCGGAGCCAGGACGGCGCTGATTCTCATGCCCGGCAGGGGACTCCCCTTAAGCTTTTACAAGATTGCCCCGGACACATATTTTCTGCAGGGAAACATCGATTTCAGGGGCAACCTCACCGAGAAGTTCTCGGAGGATGAAATCAATACCGTGATTGACGATATCCAGAAAAAGGAGATCAGCCACGTGGCCGTGGCTGCAAAATTCTCTCACCGCAATCGCAGCGTCGAGCAGGAGATCGCCCGGCTTATCCGCAAGCGCTATCCTGAAGCAGAGGTGACCCTGGGAAGTGAAACGGCGGATCGCCTGAATTTTCCCCGCCGGGCGGCAACGGTGTATTACAGCGCGATGACCGCTCCGCAGTGGGATGAATTTGCCTCCCGGGTCGAGGAGGCTGTGCAGCAGCGCGGTCTCACCGCCCCGGTGGAGATCCTCAAAGCCGACGGCGGGACCATGCCGCTGGCGGTATCGCGGCAGAGGCCGGTGGAGACGGCCTATTCCGGGCCGGCCGCCAGCACCATGGGAGCGGTGGCGCTCAGCCCCCGGAAAGAGAATGCGGTGATGATCGATATCGGGGGAACCACCTCGGATATTGCCCTGCTGATCGAGGGCGCCCCGCTGCATGCCTCCAAAGGAGCCTGCATAGACGGACGCTTTACCCATATTCATGCCCTCGCCCTGCGCTCGCTGGCCCTGGGCGGCGACAGCGTCCTGCAGGTTTCCGAAGGGAGGATCGAGATCGCCGCGGAAAGGCTGGGTCCGGCAGCCTGCTTCGGCGGTCAGGCGGCGACGGTGACCGATGCCATTAACTGCCATGGAAATTTGAACATAGGCGAAGCGGCGCGCAGCGAATCCAGAATTGCGGAGCTCGCGGCATCTCTGGATATGGCGCCGCCAGAGTTTACCGCCGCTGTTGCGGAACAGGTTGTGACGCGCCTGCATGCCCTGATCGAAGGGATGTTCCGGGAATGGGAAAATGAACCGGCCTACAAGGTCTGGGAAATCGTGCACCGGCGCAGTTTCAAGCTGGAACGGTTGATCGGGATCGGGGCGGCGGCGGAGCAGATCGTGCCGCTGCTGGCGGAGAGGATCGGGGTTCCTTTCACGGTGCACCGCGTAGCCCCGGTGGCCAACGCCCTCGGAGCCGCGGTAGCCCGGCCCACTCTGGCGGTGCACCTTTATGCCGATACCCAGCAGAAGCGCTTTGTCATAGACCAGGAGGGGATTGAAGGAAACATCAAGAATCCGTCCAATTTTCAGCTTGCCGGGGCCGAAGAGCTGGCCCTGGAGTACCTCTCCCGGCTGGCCGAAGAGAAGGGGGCCGGCAGATACGCGAAGGAAGCGCGCGTGGACCTGGCCGAGCAGTTCAACATGATCCGCGGCTGGAGCAGGGTGGGGAAGATATTCCAGGTCAGGGTGCAGATTGCGCCCGGCCTGATCGATGAGTTCAAGGGGGTGCTCGATTGAAACCGACCGGACTGCTCTTTTTTCCCGCTTTCGACTGGGCCATCTCGCCGGCACATCCGGAGCGCGAGGAGAGACTCCTCTACACGCGGGATCAGATCTTCGAAGAGGGGATCATCGATCTGCCCCAGATCCGCGAATATCAGCCGCGCCTGGCGTCGCCGCAAGATATCGCCCGCGTTCATTTTTGCGTTCCCTCCGTGGAGAGCATCGCTATCGAGGCTCATTTCGTCTCTGCAGGCGGGGCGCTGATCATCGGCGACGCTTTCATGAAGGGAGAGGTGAAAAACGGCTTTGCCATCATTCGGCCGCCGGGGCATCATGCCATGACCGTGGCTCACGGCAACCGCGGTTTTTGCAACATCAACAATGAGGCGATTATGATCGAATACCTGCGCCGCAAATACGGGCTGCAGCGGATCGCCATAGTCGATACCGACGTGCATCACGGCGACGGCACCCAGGAGATCTACTACCACGACCCCGACGTTCTCTTCATCTCCTTTCACCAGGACGGGCGGAC
>CAYFRE010000061.1:0-11092 GCA_964345455.1 uncultured Syntrophomonadaceae bacterium
GCGGTTATTTAGCCAGATCACTATAGCAAAGCCACATACCACTCTCAACCGGCATTAGTCCGCCAGTCATTGCGGCGGGGAGATCTTTCCCCGGCCTCCGAAGTAAGGCCGCAGCACTTCGGGCAGGATCACGCTGCCGTCCTCCTGCTGGTAGTTTTCCAGGATCGCGGCGACGGTGCGGCCGATGGCCACCCCCGAGCCGTTCAGGGTATGCACAAACTGCGCCTTTTGCCCCGGCGCAGAGCGGTAACGGATCCCTGCCCGGCGGGCCTGGAAATCTGTAAAGTTGCTGCAGGAGGAGATCTCCCGGTAGGTTCCGGCAGAGGGGAGCCATACTTCGAGATCGTATTTCTTCGCCGCGGCAAATCCGAGGTCCCCGCTGCACATCAGCATCACCCGGTAGGGCAGCCCCAGGAGCTGCAGCACTTTTTCGGCGTCGCTCACCAGCTTCTCCAGCTCTTCGTCCGATTTTTCCGGGCGGACGAACTTGACCAGCTCCACCTTGTTGAACTGGTGCTGGCGGATCAACCCGCGGGTGTCGCGTCCGTGCGCCCCCGCTTCAGCGCGGAAGCAAGCGCTGTAGGCCACATAGCGCAGGGGCAGCTCTGCGGCATCGAGTATCTCTTCCCGGTGCAGGTTGGTCACCGGCACCTCGGCGGTGGGAATGAGGTAGTAGTCGGTGCCCTCGATCTTGAAAGCATCTTCGGCGAACTTCGGCAGCTGCCCGGTGCCGGTCATGCTGCCCGAATTGACCAGAAAGGGGGGAAATATCTCGCGGTAGCCGTGCTCACCGGTATGCAGATCGAGCATGAAGTTAATCAAAACGCGCTCCAACCTGGCTCCGTCAGCGTAGTAAAGAACGAAACGGCTGCCGACGATCTTCCCCGCCCGGGAAAAGTCGAGTATGCCGAGCATTTCGCCGATATCCCAGTGCGGCTGCGGCGTAAAAGAAAATTCCGGCGGCCGGCCCCAGGAGCGCACTTCCCGGTTATCGGCTTCATCCTGACCGGGGGGCACCGCCGGGTCCGGGATGTTCGGCAGTTGCAGCAAGAGCTGTTCCATCTCGGTATCAAAACGGCGAAGCACTTCGTCAAGCTCCTTGATCTTCCCGGACACCTGCCGCATCTCCTCTTTTTTACGCTGTGCCGCGGCGCAGTCTCCTTTGGATAATCCGATCTCTTTCGATACCCGGTTCCGCAGCCGCTTCAGCTCCTCCGCCTCCTGCAGCAGCCGGCGGCGCTCCTGATCCAGCTCCAGGAGCCGGTCCAGATCGGCCGGTTCATTTTTTTGGGCCATGGCCTCTCTTACTTTTGGGGGATGTTCCCGCACAAATTTCAAATCAAGCATTGATTCAAACCTCCGACAATTTAATCCGGCCGCTTTTATTACATCTCTTCGGGAGCAGCAATGCCGAGCAGCCCGAGACCGTTTTCCAGGACCTGGCGTGCGGCTGCGACCAGGAGCAGCCGTGCCTGCCGCAGCTCCGGGTCGTCAACCAGAACCGGGCATTCGTGATAGAAACGGTTGAAATCGCGGGCCACGTCGATGAGGTAACGGGCCAGGATTGACGGGCGGTAACTCACGGCGGATGCTTCAATTTTTCCCGGGAAGGCAGCCAGGGTTTTCACCATGGCTTTCTCTTCCTCCTGCCCCAGGGAATCGATCGCCCCGTCCGACCAGACCGGACCGGCAGTGCCGGACCGGCGTAGGATACTGCAGATGCGGGCGTGGGCATACTGGATATAGGCCGCCGTTTCACCGGAGAAATCGAGCACCTTCTCCCAGTCAAACTCGACATCCTTGACCCGATCGTTGCTCAAGTCACCAAAACGGACCGCCCCAAGACCGACCGCTTTGGCGGCACCCTCCCTGTCCGCAAGGTCGGGATTTTTCTCTTCAATGATCTCACGCGCCAGGTTTATCGAGCGCTGGAGGACATCCCCCAGAAGGATCATCTTTCCTTCCCGCGTGGACATCCGCCCTTCCTTGAAGCGGATCAGACCGAAGGGAATGTGAATACAGTCCTGAGCCCAGGGGAAACCGAGCAGCTCGAGAATCTGGACCATCTGCTGGAAATGCAGCTTCTGCTCGGCGCCGACGACATAGAGAGCCTTGACAAATTTAAATTTGCGGTGGCGGTATTGCGCCGCGGCCAGATCCCTGGTCAGGTAGAGGGTGGCCCCATCTTTCTTGCGCAGCATCGCCGGCGGGAGCCCGTATTTCTCCAGGTCCACGATCAGAGCACCTTCGCTTTCGGTGGCCACCTCTTTTTCCTGAACCAGCCTGATCACGTCATCCAGCATATTATTGTAATGGCTCTCGCCGTGATAGTAATCGAATTTGATGCCCAGCAAGTCATAGATCTGGTCGTAATTTTCCAGGCTGAGCCGGCGGAAAAGCTCCCAGAAATCAACCGCCTCTTTCTTCCCGTCTTCGAGCCGCCTGAACCAGAGGCGGGCCTCTTCTTCAAGATCGGCATCGGTTTCGGCTTCTTGATGAAAACGCACGTAGAGATAGTAGAGGTAATTGACCGGATCTTGCTGCAGCTTCAGATCATCGCCCCAGCGTTTATAGGCCACGATCATCTTCCCAAACTGGGTCCCCCAGTCTCCAAGATGGTTGACCCCGATGCAGCGGTACCCCTGAGCTTCAAGAATCAAGGAAAGGGCATGTCCGATCACGGTGGAGCGGATGTGCCCGATTCCGAAGGGTTTGCAGATATTGGGCGAAGAGTAATCAATGACTACTACTCCTCCCCGGCCGCTGTTGTTTTTGCCAAAATCGGGCCCCGCTTCATAAATCCTCTTGAGCAGATCCCGGCTGAAAACCGGGTAGTCAAAGTAGAAGTTGAGATAAGGTCCCCGGGCGGATGCTTTCTCCCAGAAGACGCCCCGCCGGCCAGAAAGAGTCCCGCCCAGCTCTGCGGCAATCGCCGCAGGTGACTGCTTCCGCTGCGCAGCCAGGGTAAAGCAAGGGAAAGCCAGATCGCCCAGCTCCGGGTCCGGCGGTTCTTCAAGAAGCTCCGTCACCCGGGATTCTTCAAACCCAACCAGCGGCGCCAGAACGCGGCCGATCTCTTCTTTGCAGTGGTCCATTTCCGGCTACCTCGTTTCAATCTTTTATAATATTTTAGCCCAAATACAGTAAAATGACAACGCCTTTGCCACAACCCGGAAGAAACCGCCTGTGTTCAAGCAGTTCTGTAAATATATAACCAATTATGCCCCTAAAATTCAGGATTCATATAGTACGGCTTATAAATATCGCGGCTCAAGGAAGGATAGCCTTGCGGCGGGAACCACCTTTCCCCTTCCACATAAATTTCAATGCGGCGGCTGTCGCTATTTTCGACAGCGGTCAGAAAGAGGGCATCTAAAATCATTGCCGCCTGCAACTGCTCTTCTGTGTCTCCGTCTTCAGGAAAAAGCATGCAGAAAGAAGAGCTTAAATTGATTTTGACAACACCGTCGATTTCCGTAACTTCAATGAGGGCCAGGTCTCCCGGGACGAAATAAAAAGACCGGCAATACTTTATGACCGCCCTGAGCAGCCCGTCAAGATCGCGCTGCTCGATTTCCAGATCGCGCGCCTCCCGGGGGACAATATAGTAACGCTCTTTGACACGCACAGGGATAAAGAGCGGGTCTCTCCAGCGATGCGGCCGGAGGGGTTGCTCCAAAGCCAACCCGTCGCCAAACAGTTCCAGCGGTTCTTCGTTGACGGTCAGATAAATTTCTTTGACTTCGGGAAAACGGCCAACTGTATAGCACAATGATTTTAGCACACTGATGGTTTGGAACGAACCGGGTATCTGAGCCAGTTCGGGAGATAGTTCTAAAAAAAGTTGTTTGCTTTCGCCTTCAAACGTAACCTCGACCCCGGCCTCCTTGGGAATGGTCCGGTTAAGCTCGCTTTCCCGGGAGGGACCGCGGATCAGCTCCTCAATAGCAGCCCGAAGCGGGCTATCGGTCTGGCTGATTAGCCTGGAAACAGGAATTAAACTATCGTCACTGTTGAAGAATAGGGTAATGGCCATCTGATCTTTGTCCAATCCGGTGATCGCCGGGCTGTAAAATGGCGCTGTTGCCAAGGGTTGGACATTATCCCAGACCAGCTCCTCATCGAGGTCGATCACATCAATATAACCGTCTTCCCCACCCAGAACAATATAGCGGCGGTTGGCGGTAACAAGCAGCCGCTCTACGCGCATCCCCAGCTCCAGGCTAGTCTGGAGCTCTTCGCCGGTTTCTTCAAAGAGAACCATCTGGCTGAAATCTTCCTTGTAATGGCGCCAAGAGCAGGTGATAATCCGGTTGCCGTCGGCAGTAAATGAAAACAGCGCCCCGTCGGCTATTCTTTTCCGCCAGTGGATCTTTCCTTCGGCGCTAAAATAGTAAAGGTTTTCGTTCAGCCCGTCATCGCTGCCATAAACAAGAAGGTTGCTATTCTGTGGATTGAACATCGTCGCCGTCGCGTTAAAACCGGCGGGCAGCGATCGCTTCCAGAGTATGTCTCCCTGAGATCTGCAAACAATCAGCGTGGCATCCTCGATCAAGGCCAGCCTGTTTCCGGTGCGGGAAACCGCTGCCAGGTTGACGCCTTCGTTCTCCCACATGCTCTCCCCCGTTAACGCTACCGCCCCGGTTACCACTATTTCATCCTGCTGATAGGTGTAAAAAACCTGTCCCTGGTTTAACTGCTCTCCGGCCAGGTATATCTTCTGCAAGGGTCCGGTGGACATGCTCCATTGCATGGTCCCGTCATGGCCGTCATATAGTTCCAGGTAGTGGGTTTTTTGTTCCGGGGCACCTCTGGCAATGAGGACCCATTTACCATTGGCGGAGAGCGCCACCAGGTAGACCGGGTCACCCAACTCTTGCTGCCACCAGAGCTGCTGATCTGTGGACATGTAAAATAGATCTCCGCCTTCAGTCCCCACCGCCAGATAGTTCCCGCAGTCAGATATTTTTGTCTGCAGGGGATTTGCCGGAAAGTTTTTTTCCCAGCGCAGCCGCCGGTCACGATCCAGCAGGCTGACCTTTTTTGAGTCGGTGCCAAAAAAGATTCCCTTGACGTTACGGTCAACGCTCAGATCAAAAAGATTGGCGCTGGTAAACCAGAGCTCGAAGAGATCCCCCTTTTCGCTGTCGGTTTGCGGTTCAATCGGATCCCCGTGCTTCAACAATGGTTTCAGGCTGCGGAAACCATAAAGGATCATACCGCCGATCACAAACAACGCCGCCAGGCCAATCAAGAAATAATACGGTTGAATTCGTTTCATACAAAACACCTTTACCGATATTGATTAATCACTTTATTGTATCATTAATTCAAAATAATCCTTTTGCAGGCTCTTAAATTAAAATTAATTATCGTTAACATCTTTCCGCAGCAGCGGAAGGGTAAAACAAAAGGCACTACCTTCGCCTTCTTTGCTCTCGACCCAGACTCTGCCGCCATGTGCTTCAACTGTTTCCTTGACAATGGCCAAACCCAACCCCGTTCCTCCCATCTCCCGGGAACGAGCCCGGTCAACCCTGAAAAATCTCTCAAAAATGAAGGGGAGATCTTTTTCCGGTATGCCGCAACCGGTATCTTCGATTTTTGCTCCCGCCACTTCCTCTTCTCTCCAGAGTGTTACCTTGACCCAGCCCCCGGAAGGGGTATACTTCAAGGCATTGTCCAAGAGGTTGTGCAATACCTGGCGCAACTGGAGCCGGGAACCGGAAACCAAAAACTCTCCGGCAGGAAGGTCGCTCAGCAACCTGATATCCTGCCGGTCAAACCGGGGTACAGCCTGCCTGATCAGGTCGCGAACCATTTCATCGAGAGCAAACTGCTCCTGGCGGGTTTCTCCACCTTCCAGCGTGGTCAGCTCCAGAAGATCCCGGACCAGGGCAATCAGGCGATCCATTTCATGATCAAGGTCGTCCAGAAATTCCTGCCGCTGCTCCGGCTCCATCTCGTAATCTTTAAGCGACTTGGTCAGCAGGCTGAGAGAGGCCAGGGGGGTACGCAGTTCGTGAGCCACATTGGCCACGAAGTTGCGCAGATTTTTCGTATAATAATTAAGCTGCTCCGCCATCAGGTTAAATCGATCGGCAAGCCGGCCAATTTCATCCACCGACTTCACAGAGATACGCTGCTCCAGCTTCCCCTCGGCCATGCTCTCTGCCGCCTCTGTAAGCAGCTCCAGGGGACCGGTAAAGCGGCGAGCCAAAAAAACCGCTCCGATTCCGGTGAGTACGGCGGCCAGCAGGGTGGCCAGCGTAAGAAAGCCCCTGATGTCCGCTATGATCCGGTCAATCTCCTGCAGGGAGGCGGAGAGAAAAACGGCCCCGACCAGTTCGCCTTCTTCCTCCTGCACCGGCAGGGCCACCTGCATTACTTTCTGTTTTGAGAGCTCGCTATATTGAATACTGATACCTGTTTCGCCGGCAAAAGCGGCAGTCAGCTCATCACGGTCAATAAGCTGCCCCAGAAGTCCGCCTACCCGCACGGAATCTCCAATGACGATCCCCTTGTTATTCACAAAAATCACCCGGGCATTCATCTGGCGGCTGAAATTTTCAGCCAGCCAGCTCAGGCGGACCGGGTCAACCTGCTCTTTCAACTGGCCGGCCACGAACTGGCCGGCCAGTGTTCCCGAGCGGATCAGGTTGTCCTTCAAGGATTTAATATAATAGTCCTCCATCAATTGATCCAGAATGAAACCGACGAACAGCATGACCGCCAAAATCACCAGTAAAAAAGTCACCGTGAGACGGGAGCGAATGGTTCTGAATCTGAACATCAAGGTTCCTCCCTGAATTTATAGCCGGTTCCCCACACGGTAATGATTAACTGGGGGTTGCTTGGATCCTCCTCGATTTTTTCGCGCAGATGCCGTATATGAACGTCTACCGTTCGCGCATCACCGTAATAATTATAGCCCCAGATCTGTTCCAGAAGCTGTTCCCTTGAATAGACTCTGCCGGCGTTGGAGGCCAGAAAGCTTAAAAGAGCAAATTCTTTTGCAGTCAGGTCAATTTCCCGCTCGCCCAGGCGCACCCGGTGCTGTAAAAGATCAATCTGCAGCGCGCCGATCTGAATCTGTTTGCGCAACCCTTCGTCCCTGGTGACGCTGCGCCTTAAAATTGCCTTCATCCGGGCGACCAACTCCCGGGGGTTAAAGGGCTTGGTTATATAATCGTCGGCGCCCAGCTCCAGGCCGAGGACCTTGTCGATATCCTCGCCTTTTGCTGTGAGCATGATGATCGGGATCTCCTCTTTTTTGCGTACTTCACGGCAAACTTCAAAACCGTCCAAGCCCGGCAACATCAAGTCAAGAATGATAATATCCGGGTTCACCTTGAATGCTTTGTCAAGCGCCTCTTCGCCATTGAAGGCCTCTTCGACCAGAAAACCTTCTTTCTCCAGGTTGAATTTCAGCGCCTTCACCAGCGTTTTTTCATCGTCAACCAAAAGTACTTTTTTTCTGGCAGACATATATCCCTAACCTCCGCTGATAATCTGCTGATAACAACGCGCTATCTCTTTAAAGTCTTCCCAAACCGGTCTCTTTTTGCTGCTGTCGCGAAGCAGTGCCGCCGGGTGAAATGTGGGCATATAGAGACGTCCTTCAATTTCGTACCAGCGCCCCCGCAACCGGGTCAGCGCTTCGCTGCCGCCGACCAGGGTTCGCGTGGCCAGGGCGCCCAGGCAGACAATTAGCGGCGGGTTGATCAAGCGAATCTGCTCTTTAAGGTGAAAGAGACACTGCGCTACCTCGTCGGCTCCGGGGAGTCGATTCCCGGGAGGGCGGCACTTGACCACATTGGCGATATAGAGCTCGTCCCGCTTCAGGTCCGCCGCCTCCAGGATGCGGTCAAGCAGCTTGCCTGCGGCTCCCACAAAAGGCCTGCCGAGGCGGTCTTCTTCAGCGCCGGGGCCCTCGCCCACCAGCATCAGCCTGGCGCGGGGATTGCCGTCCCCAAAGACAACCTGGCTGCAGCCGGACCTCAGTGCACAAAGACGGCAGTCGCGGCATTTCTCCTCCAGCATAGCCAGTTGAAGGTCTGGATTCATCTCTTCATCCGCACCGTCACTCTTTTCCAGAAAATCAAAGAGCGTTTGCTGGATGTTGTTTTCCAACAGACCTCACCTCGTTATGTAATTCCACACCGGTATCCTTTCTTCCTGCCCTTCTGCTATGTCCTGATCGCCTCTTCAGCCGCGCTGACAGCGGATCCCGGCTCTACCGGATAACCGAGTGACTGCAGGGATAACTCCAGAGCAGCGATACCGGCGATAATATCGAGTCCATCAACCGCTCCCAGGTGGCCCACACGAAACATTTTACCTTCCAACACACCCTGTCCGCCGGCGATCTCAACCCCGAAGCGGTTCCGCATCATCAACTGAAGCTGATTCCCGCTTACCTGCGGCGGATTCATTATTGCCGTCACGGTCGGTGAGGCAAAGCGCTCGTCTTTCACCAGCAGCTCCAGCCCCAGCGCCCGCGCCGCGGCGCGGACTGCCGAGGCCATGCGCCGGTGCCGGGCATAAGAGTTTTCCCGCCCTTCGGCGAAATAGAGCTGCAGCGCCTCATGCAAGGCGACAAATTGGGGCAGGGCGGGGGTGAAGGGTGTCTGCCCCTTTTTTAACAACACTTCGGCCATTTGCAGGTTGAAATAATATTTCGGCATCCTGGACCTCGCCGCCGCCTCCCAGGCTTTCGCCCCGGCGCTGATAAACGAGAGCCCCGGGGGAAGAAAGAGCGCTTTCTGAGACCCGGTAAAACAGACATCGATGCCCAACCGGTCCACGGGAATCTCGACCGCCCCCATCGAGCTGACGGTATCGACCATAAGAAGGGCGGGATGATCCCCGCGAATACGGCTGATCTCTTCCAGATCGTTGATCATACCTGTGGAGGACTCGTTATGCACAACCGTGATTGCGCAAATGGTTGAATTTTTATCTTCCCGTAATTTTGCCTCCAGGCCGCTGTAATCAAGAGGATACCCCCACGCGGCTTCCATCCTCTCCACATCACCCCCGTAAGCGGCGGCAATGGAGGCGAAGCGATCCCCGAAAGCTCCGTTGACCAGAGAAACAATTCTATCTCCAGGTGAAAGGAAGTTAACGATGGCTGCCTCCATGGCCCCGGTTCCTGAAGCGGTAAGAATATACAGGCGGCCGCCGGTCTGGAAAACACGCTTCAAGGAGGCGGTCAATTCAGCGATAAGCTCTGCGAATCGGGGCCCGCGGTGGTTGAACATTTCCGTGGACATGGCTTGTGCCACCGCATGTGGAACCGGTGCCGGGCCGGGAATCAGCAGATAGTTGTTGGGCATATTTAAAAACAACTCCTCTTCTTTAGTATGACCTTGTTATTATTCCGGCGGGGCTGTAAGCAGACCCCTGCGGCGGGCAAACCTTTCTTCCGCCAGCTCCAGAAGCCGGCTGACCAGATCCCGGTAGCCGATCCCGCTTACTTCCCACAGCTTCGGATACATACTGATGCTGGTAAACCCGGGCATGGTGTTGATCTCATTAATCATTACCGAACCGCTCTCAGGATCGGCAAAAAAGTCGACCCGGGCCAGCCCGCTGGCCTCAACTGTAGTAAAAGCACGGCGGGCCAGATCCTGGACCTTTTCTTCGAGCTCCGGATTTAAATCGGCCGGGTAGATCAACTCTGAGCGGTCATCGAGATACTTGGCATTGTAATCATAAAACTCGTTGCAGGGAATGATCTCACCGGGCTTCGAGACCCGGGGCTTCAGATCACCCAGAACGCTGCATTCGATTTCCTTCCCCTTGAGCTCTGCTTCGACAATAACTTTGTCGTCGTAGCGCAGGGCATTCTCGATTGCTCCGGGCAGCCGGGCTGCATCTGAAACCCTGGTTATGCCGACACTGGAGCCGAGATTGGCCGGTTTGACAAAACAGGGCAGCTTCAGCTCGCGGCATATCTGCTCGATCCGGCGGGGCGCTTCATCTTGCCACTCACAGCGGTTAAAGTAAAGGTAAGGGCCGACCGGCAAGCCATGCTTTTGAAAAAGAATTTTCATGAACACCTTATCCATCGCCACCGCGGAGGAGGGCACTCCACACCCGACATAGGGAATTCCGGCCAGTTCAAAGAGGCCCTGTATGGTCCCGTCCTCGCCGTAAGGCCCGTGCAAAACCGGAAAGACCAGATCGAGCGGTTGAAACTCCCAGGAAAAAGGGGTGCTCTTATTCTCAACCAGCAAGCCCGGACGCCGCGGGTCGGTCAACATTACCGCCCGTGGCGCTTCCAACAGGGGGCGCCGCTCCCATAAAACCTGCCAGGCTTTGTCTCCTGCTATCCAGACCCCGTCCCGGGTAATACCCACGGGGATAACATGATAGCGCTCCCGGTCAACGGCTTCCATGATCGAAGCCGCTGAACGCAATGAAACCACATGTTCTCCGGATTGACCCCCGAAAATTACAGCCAGGTTTTTATGTTTCACCTGAAAAGCCTCCTTCACAACCGCATGTCAACTTGATACCGTTTACAATAAAGCCAAATAAGCCGGAAAACATGGCATTGTTTGAAAATGGTTGAGATCATTATAACATAACATCGCCCATATTTATGCATCCTTGCCTCCGGTTCAAATTCATCGGTCAGGCAGACAACCATAAGGCCGCTCTTTTTACGGTTAAATATTATTTCTTGCTACGTCAATACTATTATGATATGTATGATATGGTGCTCGCAGGCCATTATGTTCGCGGGATGTTATAAATCACCCGGCGGGACCACCGAACTTCTATTGCAGATGAACGGGACCCCTTCAGAACAGCTGGCAGCCGCCATTTAATTTGAGAAAAGAGGAAGGAGTCACAGTAATGAGTTCACCGGCAGTACTGCTGGGTGCCGATTTAATTACCCTGGGAGCTTATCGTACACTCGGACGGCACGGGATCAAAGTATATGCTTTAAGCAGCAATTTCACCGGGGCTTACGCCCTTAGCTCCAAATATATCTTTGAGAAGGTTCTCATCCCCGATGTTAAGAAAAACGAAAAAGAGCTGGCTGACTTCCTGATTGAATTTGGCAAACTTTTTCCCGAAC
>CAYFRE010000062.1:0-10937 GCA_964345455.1 uncultured Syntrophomonadaceae bacterium
GGTGACAGGGGACGGTTCTCTGACACCCCGGAGCCGAGTTGCAGGGTTGAGGCTGTCTCGCCTGAACCCATACTGCCGGCGCACTAATTAGCATTTTTCAGTTTCCGGTAAAGCGTGGTCAGGCTGATTCCCAGCCTTTCGGCGATTGCTTTTTTTGTTTCAACAGAATCACCCATCTCTGCGATCATCTTGCGGATGATCTCGGATTCCAGTTCGGCAGTCCGGTATTTTAAAGAGATTTCGTTTTCTGCGGCGCTGCAGCTCTGGATAATCCATTGAGGAAGGCTCTGCATGGTGATCAGTGAGGAACGCTCAAAATTGACGGCATATTCGATCACATTTTCCAATTCACGTACATTTCCCGGCCATTGATAACTCATTAAAACACCTTTTACCTCGGGGGCAAGACCAATGACCTGCTTTCTCAGAAGGTGGCCGTATTTTTCTAAAAAGAATACTGCCAGGTAGAGAATGTCCTCTTTTCGTTCACGCAGGCTGGGAATAAAAAGCGGAATCACGTTGAGGCGGTAATAAAGGTCTGACCGGAATTGGTTGTTTTCAACCATCTCTTCGAGATTGCGATTGGTGGCGGCAATAATCCTTACGTTAAACGAATACTCTTTATTTCCGCCAATCCTCTCCAGCTTGTTGCTTTCCAGGACCCGCAGCAACTTCGCCTGCAGCGTGAGCGGCATATCGCCGATTTCATCCAAAAACAGGGTTCCGCCATCAGCCAGCTCGAATTTACCCGGTTTGCCGCCCTTTTTTGCGCCGGTAAAAGCGCCCTCTTCATAGCCGAAAAGTTCACTTTCCAGGAGCGTTTCCGGAATGGCGCTGCAGTTGATTGCCTGGAAAGGTCCGTCACGGTAAGGGCTGGCCTGGTGAATGGCCCGGGCAAAAAGCTCTTTTCCGGTACCGCTGTCTCCTCTTAACAAAATTGTTGAGTTTCCTGAGGCGACAATGCCCGCCTGCTCTTTCAGGTATTGCATGGCCTTGCTCGTTCCCCGGATGTCCTCAAAGGTGATCCTTTCATGATCCTGGAATATCTTAGCGGCTACCTTGGATAGCTGCTTGACATCCTTAAATGTTTTCACCGCCCCAACGACCTGGTTTCCCATGAAAATGGGGGCGGCGCTACAGATAAGTTTTACCTTAACATCACGAATGCTCACTTCAATTTCCCGGTCTGTAAACTTCGTCCGGTTCAGCAATGTTTCGGACAGCGGAGAACCGGGGAAAAAGGCGGTAACAGGTTGCCCGATCAAATATTCACGGCGGTAGTTAAAGAAGTGCTCCACGACGTTGTTTACATATGATATGTAGCCTTCAGCGTCTACGGCGATAATCCCCTCGCTGACGGAATCAATAATAGTCTTCAGGTACTTTTCGTTACTGGAGATCCGATCCATGATCTCGAGCAGTTGGGCACGGCTGGCGATCAATTCACCCATTCTGGTCATGAAATCGAAATACTGGCTCTGCCGCGAGACCAGGTCTTTTTTTTGCGGCTCGTCGAAACTGAGCAGGCTGATGGTGCCCACGATCTGACCGTTAAGACTGATAGGGCAGACCAGCGAGGCTGTGCAAAAACAGTTTGTTTTGATGGTGCAATTCCGGCAGAGAAGATGTTTCCCGGGTTCTTCGATGGCAAAACTGTTTCCTGTGGCCAAAACTTGCCTGGTGACGTTTGCTGTCTTCTGTTTAAATCCAATCTTTCCCCTGATCCTTCCTGTAGCCCCTACAACAACCAGGTTGTCATCGAATATTTCTACCTCCAGCTTCAATGCCGAGGCGATCGCTTCGGCGATCTCCTGAACAGGCTTCCGAATCATCTGCAACTTGCTGGCTCTGTTCATTTGTCTCCTCCATCATACCGGGTTCAAGTGATATGGTTATATTCTTTATCAAAATCAGGAATACCTTTTCATACTTAAAAAAAGTAATAATCGCATGGCAAGGTCCATTTACCGTAAATGTATTAATATACAGGCATATGCAAGGGGGAAGACTCTTGGCATTGATATTGCAACTAATTCTAATTATCAAAGTAGATTTGACTGAAGTAAAGATCAACCCTTAATTTTTCACAACTACCTGAGGAAGGATGAGCGAGGTGTTCCAACAGTTTCAAGGGGGGAGCAACCACGTGTTCCCCGAGAGCAAGGTGAAAGAGATCCATGAAGCATCTGTTTACTTGATGGAGAAAGTTGGCGTAAAGGTGCATAACCCGCGGGCCCGGCAAATATTTGCCGATCACGGGGCGGAGGTAGATCATTCCGGAGCGATCGTCAAGATCCCCCGATCAATGCTGGAAGATGCTGTTGCCGCGGCTCCCTCCCGGGTGGTCCTCTGCGGCAGGGAGGAAAAGAACGACCTCGTTTTGGAAGGAACCAACACTTACCTGGGAACGGGGGGGACCGTTCTTAATACCCTGGATCTGGATACGGGAGAGCGCCGCCCCACAGGGGTGCGGGATGTTGCGGGTTACGCCAAAATGACCGACGCTCTCGAGAATGTCGCATTTTTCGTGATAAATTGTTATCCCCAGGATGTTCGTACAGAGGATGTGGATGTAAACAGGTTCTATCACTCCCTGGCCAACACTTCCAAACATGTCATGGGCGGCATCTATACAATGAACGGCTTAAAAGATGTGATCTATATGTCCGAAGAGATCGCCGGAGGCAAAGCCAAATTGTTGGAACGCCCCTTTATTTCTTTTATCACCCTGATCATGAGCCCGCTGGTAATGGAGGTAACCTATACCGACTTTTTGATTGAGGTTGTCCGGTATGGCCTCCCGGTGGCCACTCCCGCCGAGCCGCTGGCCGGCGCCACCGGGCCGGTGACCCTTGCCGGTACCGTGACGGTCAACAATGTTGAATCACTGGCCGGTTTGGTGTTGGTCCAGTTGATCCGCAAGGGCCACCCCACCATCTACGGCAGCACTGCCAGTATCATGGATATGGTTACGGGGACGTACATGGCCGGCGCGATTGAATCAGCGTTGATCAATGCCGGCTGTGCCCGGATGGCCCAATTCTACCGGGTGCCATTTTATGCCACAGGGGGGATGTCCGACTCGAAGGTTCCGGACTGCCAGGCCGGTTACGAATCGGCGGCGACAGCAATGATCGTAGCCCTGGCCGGAGCCAATTACATTCACGACGCCTTCGGGCTGCTTGAATTTTGCACCACCCTCTCTTATGAAAAAATGGTAATCGACAATGAGATTGCCGGGATGGTATTACGGGCCGTGCGGGGTGTTGAGGTGACCCCGGAGACCATCGCGGCGGATATTATCGGCGAAGTAGGTCCGGGAGGAAACTTCTTATCGCACCGCCACACGGCCAGGCATGTGCGCCGGGAGTTTTTCTTTCCCCGGGTGGCCAACCGGCAGGTACGAAAGGACTGGGAAGCCTCCGGCAGCGCCGACACCGCGGAGCGGGCCAGGAAAATGGCCGCGAAAATACTCCTTGAGCATCGTTCCCTGGGGTTTGACGATGACCTGGAGGCGCTTCTGAAAAAAAATTACTCCGGTATCAAATAAAGGGATTTATATAAAATTTAAAGAATCTTGAAAGGAGAGTCTTAATTGATCAGAGAGATTTACAATAGCGTTCTTGCAGGTGACGTTGACGAGGTTAAGAACGGTATCCGGAAGGCGCTTGACGGGGGCTCCAGGCCCGGTGAGATCATCAACCGGGGTCTGATCAAGGCCATGGATGAAGTAGGCGCCAGGATGAAAGCTGGCGAGATGTATGTTCCCGAAGTGCTTATTGCCGCAGAAGCGATGAAAGAAGGGCTCGCCATAGTCAAACCGCTGCTGGAAGGTGATTCTTATACTATTGGCAAAGTGGTCATCGGCACTGTCGCCGGAGATCTGCACGATATCGGGAAAAACCTGGTGGCGATGTTGTTGGAAAGCTCCGGGTTTGAAGTTGTCGACCTGGGGGTGGATGCTTCCACTGAGAGCTTTTTGAACGCTGTCACAGAACATCAACCACAGATTGTCGGCCTCTCGGCTTTGCTGACCACGACCATGGCCTCAATGGAGGAGACGGTGAAGGCGATCTATGAAAAAATGCCGCACATCAAGACCATGATCGGGGGGGCTCCGGTCAGCCAGGAATTTGCCGGGCAGATTGGAGCGGGAGGATACGCCCCCGATGGGGCTTCAGCTGTGGATCTGGCCAAACTTTTGATCAAATAAAACCGGGAGGTAACAATCATGAACTACGGCAGATACAGCGTTTATTACCGCCCGTTGTCAACCAACGATATCGAAGCGATCCATAAAACATCCATGCTGATTTTAGAAAAAACCGGCTTCACCGTGGATAACCGCCGGGCCCTGGAGCTCTTTGCCGAACATGGGGCCGGGGTCGACTTTGAGAAAAAAATCGTCCGGGTTAAAGAGGAATGGGCGATGGAGTATTTAAAGAAAGCCCCTGCCCGGGTTATCCTTTACGGGAGGGAAGAGAAGCACAATCTGGCGGTGGAGGCCGATCGCACCTTCTTTGGGACAGGCGGGACCGCTTTGAATATCTATGATCGAAAAACGGGAAAAAGACGGCCGACAGTTCTTTCGGATCTTGCAGAGGTTGCTTTTCTCATTGATACTTTGGACCATATTCACTGGTACTTGTTGCCGATCTATCCCACCGAGCTGGCGAAAGAGGATGTTGATATCAACCGTTACTATGCAGGAATTAAAAATACGAGCAAGCATATCATGGGCGGGATCTACGGAGGCCACCGGGGGGCGCAGGACCTGATTCAACTGGCGCAAACCATTGCCGGCGGCGCCAGCAGACTCAAAGAAAGGCCTCTTATTTCTGTGATCTGCTGTACAATCAGCCCCTTGAAGCTGGAATCGAAATATGTTGATTATATTTTTGATCTGGTGGAGGCCGGTATTCCGATTGCCACTTCCTGTACACCCATAGCCGGTGCCACCTCTCCGGTAACCCTGGCCGGAACGCTGGCCCAGATCAATGCAGAGGCCATTTGCGGCATTCTGCTGGCACAGGTGATCAAGGAAGGAGCGCCGGTGCTCTACAGCGTGGTGCCGACCACGGCAAACATGAAAAGCATGGAATTCTTATTTGGGGCGGTTGAAAACGGGATCATGAACGCCGCGTGTGCGCAGCTGGCTGCTTACTACAAACTTCCCCAGTACTCCACCGGCGGGGTAACCGAGTCGAAGGTCTTTGACGTGCAAAATGGGTATGAGAAATGTCTAAACAATCTTCTGCCGGGGATGGCCGGAGCCCAGTTGATCCATAATGCGGCGGGCCAGATCGACAGCAGCATGACGGTGGCTTTCGAGCAATATATTCTGGATAACGAGATTCTTGGAGCAATTGAGCGGGTTTTAAAAGGTATAACCGTAACTCCCGAGACACTGGCAGCGGAGCTGATCCAGAAGGTAGGGCCGGGGGGCCATTTTCTGGCCCAGTCACATACACTTGAACATATGCGGCGGGAACTGTATATGCCCCCGGCAGCGGTAAGGCAGAACTATACGGCCTGGGATAAGGGCGGCCGCAAAAATATGGTTGATAAAGCCCGCGAAAAAATTGAACAGGTCTTTTCCGAACACCGCCCGCTGCCGCTTCCCGACGGTCTTGAAAAAGAGTTAAAAGCGCAATTTCCGAACCTGGTCTGCTGAACATCTGCCTGACGCGTTTTAAAAAAATACTTGGAGTGAGTATATCCAATGCATAAGGGCAACTTGATTGTTTCCAGGTTCATTCAAGAAGCGACCTGGGATAACTTGCCGCGGATGGTTCAACAGCAGGCCAAGTTATGCACCCTCGATATGCTGGGTGGCATCATTGCCGGCAGTTCAGCAAAAGGTTCAGCGATAATGGCGGGACAAGCCCGGAAGCATTGGCCGGGAGATGCGGCGACGATCTTGCTTTTTGAAGCAAAGGCCAGCCTGCCCGGGGCCGTAATGGCCAATGCTTTTACCTCAAACGCGCTGGACATTGATAACGGCTACCGGCTCATAAAAGGTCATCCCGGTGCGATAGTCTTTCCGGCTGTTCTGGCGGCCGCCGAAAAGAAAGGGTCCACCGGCCGGGAATTTCTTGCCGCGCTGGTGGTGGCCTACGAAGTGGCGATACGGTCCGGTCTGGCCTGGCATGATTACCATGCAGAGTATCATGGGTCAGGTTCCTGGGGGTCCTTGGGCGCAGCCGCCGGGGTGGCGAAGATCCTGGGGCTGCAGGAAAGTGAAATAATCAATGCGCTGGGGACCGCCGAATACCACGCGCCGATAATGCCGATGATGCGGTGCATCGACTACCCGGCGATGACCAAAGACGGCATCGCATGGGGGGCCATGGTGGGGACGGTATCCGCGCTCCTGGCCGGCGCGGGATATACAGGCATCCCCAGTCTATTTGGCATGGAAGAATACCGCCATCTGGTGGAGAGCCTTGGCCGGGAATATATGATTTTAAATCTTTACTTCAAACCGTACGCCTGTTGCCGCTGGGCTCAACCTGCTGTAAATGCGGCCTTGAAGCTGCGAGAACAGTACAGCCTCCAACCTCAGGATATTGACCGGATTGTAGTCCGCACCTTTGAGGCCGCCACAAAATTATGGTTGAAGAATCCGGCGAATACAGAAGAAGCTCAATACAACATGGCTTACCCGGTTGCCGCCGCCCTGGTAGACGGGGAAGTTGGGCCGCGCCAGGTCCTGGATGAGTACCTGGGGAACCGGGTCATTATGAATTTGGCGGCCAGGGTATCAACAATCAGGGATGAATCCCTGGATCGCGAATTCCCGGCGAAGTGTCTCTGCGAGTTGCAACTTATGCTTAAAGATGGACGAGAACTGTGCAGCGGTACCATGGGAACCCTGGGGGACCTGGACAACCCCTTGGGCGTTGAGGGCATTGAGCAAAAATATAGGTGGTTGGCGTCACATGTTTTGAGCGACGGGAAGGTGGCGGAAATCATGAATCTGGTATGGCAGCTGGAAGAAATCGACACCCTCAAACCGCTGATTGATATTCTGAGCTCTGCAGAAAACAGGTGAAGGGGGGAGCGGATGATCACAAAAACTCACGGCGCTGATTTATAACAGGGGCAACTAACTACTAAAAGGAGGGACCCGATTAAATGCGTAAAAGTGCGTTACTGGTGATAATACTGGTTCTTGGTATTCTGTTGGTAGCCGGATGCGGTCCGGAGGGCAGTGACGTAGACGGAAAGCCGAAAATTGTTGTGGGTTCAAAGAATTTCACCGAGCAGCTCGTTGTCGGCTACATGGTTGGGTTGTTGATGGAAGATGCCGGCTATCCGGTGGATTACCAGCTGCGTTTGGGCGGCTCGGGCCTGGTTCACGAGGCCCTGGTAAATGATGAGATTAACGTTTATGTGGAATATACCGGTACAGGGCTTATGGTTATGCTGGAAGAGGATCCCATAAGCGATCCCGATGAAACTTACGCCCGGGTGAAAGAGGCATACGCAGAAAAATGGAACCTGACCTGGCTGGAGCCCTGGGGCTTTAACAACACCTATACTGTCGCAATGCGGGAGGATGTTGCTGCCGATCTGGGCCTGGTAAAAATAAGCGACCTGAAGGATAAAGCTGCAGATCTGACTTTCGGGGCAACTCATGAATTTATCCCGCGGCAGGACGGCCTGGCTGGTCTTCAAGAGCACTACGGATTTGAATTCAAAAAGGCCGTGGGGATGGATGAGGGGCTAATGTACTCTGCGGTTAGGGAAAAAGAAGTTGACGCCATTTCAGCCTTTGCTACCGACGGTAGAATTCCCGCCTTTGAATTGATTACTTTGGAAGATGACCTGGGATATTTCCCGCCCTATTATGCAGCCCCGGTAGTAAGCGGAGACCTGCTGGAGGAAGATCCTGAAGTTGCGACGCTCTTGAATCAATTGGCCGGCAAAATCGACGATGCCACTATGGCCGAGTTGAATTACAAGGTTGACGAAGATAAATTGGATCCCTCCGCTGTGGCCAAGCAATTCCTGCAGGATATCGGGCTTATTGAATAGAACTATCCAGTGGATGGTGGAATAGCCCCCGGGGCTATTCCACCTATTTTAAAGGGGATGAGATGGATTGATCCAATTGGAAAATGTAACTAAGCAATTCGGCGAATTCACGGCAGTGGATCAGCTTAATCTTCATGTTGCCCCCGGCGAGTTTCTGGTTCTTATCGGTCCATCCGGGTGCGGTAAAACTACTACCATGAGGATGATCAATCGTCTGATCGATATCACGAAAGGCCGGATCTTGATCAAGGGTAAGGATATCAGCACAGAAAATCCCATTCAACTGCGCCGGCAGATCGGTTATGTGATTCAGGATATCGGGCTTTTACCCCACATGACCATAGCTGACAATATTGCCATAGTGCCGCGCCTTCTCAAATGGCCGAAAGAAAAACAGAGGCGGCGCGTTGAAGAGCTTCTGGAAATGGTGGGGCTGGATGCGGCCGTCTTCATGAATAAATACCCCCGCCAGCTCAGCGGAGGTCAGCGCCAGAGGATCGGTGTGGCCAGGGCTTTGGCCGTGGATCCGCCGGTCATGCTAATGGATGAACCTTTTGGGGCTCTTGATCCCATCACCCGCGAACAGATGCAGGATGAATTTCTCAGTCTGCAGAAACAGGTCAAAAAAACAATCGTCTTTGTGACTCATGACATGGATGAGGCTTTAAAATTTGCCGATCGGGTGGCGATCATGGATCATGGGAAAATTGTCCAGTGCGATACTCCCGAGATGATTCTGCGCCGGCCGGCCAATAAATTCGTCAGAGATTTTGTGGGCACAGATCATACCCTAAAACAGTTGGCCCTGACCAAAGTGAAAGATGCTATGATTACTGAAATTGACACGCTGCAGCCTGAAAACACCATTGCCCAGGCGAAGGTTTTATTTGATCGGGGATACAGGAGCATTGTTATTGTTTCCGAAACCGGACAGGCGCTGGGCTATATTAATAAAGAAGATGCACTCGAGTGCCCCGAAGAGAGTCCGGTATCGGAGATTATGGTTACTCCCATCAGTACTGTTGACGACGACCTGACCCTGAAAGAGGCCCTCTCGGTCATGGTCAGAAATGATGCCGGTTACATTGGGGTAACCGATAATAACAAGGCGCTGGTCGGGATCATCACTTCAAGCCTGCTCCATCAAATAGTCGGTGATCCCCATCTGGATGCGGGGGGGCTTCAATAATGCGATACATGTTGCAGCATCCTGATATCGTATTAAAGCTAACCTGGGAACATATTGAGATATCGGTTATCGCGGTGGCTATTTCACTTGTGATCGGGGTTGCCATAGGAATAATATTAACCAGGGTCAAGATTTTAAAGGGGCCGGTGATGGCTCTTGCCGGTGTTCTTTACACCATTCCCAGCCTGGCGCTTTTCGCCCTGCTCCTACCTTTCTTCGGGTTAGGCTTGAAACCGACGGTGGTTGCTTTGATTCTTTATTCTCAGCTGGCGATCGTACGCAATACGGTTTCAGGCATCGAGACGATCGATCCGAGTATAATCGAGGTTGCCACGGGGATGGGGATGACGGGATGGCAAAGGTTGTTTTTAATCGAGCTCCCCCTGGGATTACCGGTAATCATGGCCGGGGTGCGCATGGTTACGGTTATGGCCATCGGGGTGGCCACAATTGCTTCGTTCATCGGCGCAGGTGGGCTGGGCGATCTTGTATTTCTGGGGATGCAGACGGTGGATGCAAATATCATCATTGCCGGCGCGCTGCCGTTGATCATAATCACCCTCGGCGCTGATGCCATTCTGGTCTTCCTGCAGAGAAAATTGGAGAGTTGGCGGGAAGATATGACGGCAGCAGATCCGGTCGGGGAGGGATAAGGGATGCTAGATTTTATTTTAGAAAACCAACCAGCAATTATGGTTTTACTGCGGCAGCATGTTATTTTGACCCTGGCAGCAGTCGGGCTGGCCATAGCTACCGGGGTTCCTTTAGCTATTCTGGCCTCGCGGGTGCCCTCCCTGGAGAGAACGGTTTTGATTCTGGGTAACCTCGGCCAAGCCATACCGAGCCTGGTCATCCTGGCGCTGTGCATACCGATCATGGGGATCGGATTTGCGCCTTCCCTGGCAGCTTTGGTTTTCCGGGCAATTCTGCCCATTCTCTTGAACACATTTGTGGGGATTAAGAATGTGGATCATGGTCTCATCGAGGCGGCCAGAGGGATGGGCATGACCGACAACCAGATCCTCTGGAAGGTGCAAATTCCAATTACAGTACCGGTGATGATCGCCGGAGTAAAAACCGCTGCCGTGCAAGCGGTCTCTCTGGCAACACTGGCGGCATTTGTGGGCGGGGGCAGTTTGGGCAACCTGATTCAGTCGGGGATCATGTTAAATAATTTCAACAGGCTGATGACCGGCGCTGTCATTACAGCCATTTTGGCTATTCTGGCAGACTTCATTGTCGGCCGGCTTGAAATATGGTTAACTCCACGAGGCCTAAAAGTATAAGGTGACAGAGAACCGTCCCCTGTCACCTTCAGGCGGTTTCCATGGCAACGCTGGCGGCATTTGCGGGCGGAGGCAGTTTGGGTGATCTTATCCAGCAGGGATTATGATGCACGATCATGATAAATTAATGGCCGCCGCTTTTATCACGGCTATCCTGGCGTTGTTGGCTGATTTCATGATCGGCCGCCTTGAACAATGGTTTACCCCGCGGGGGTTGAAAGTCTCGATGTAAGGTGACAGAGAACCGTCCCCTGTCACCTTCTGGTGTTTGCCACCCCGCGGGGGGAGGTTGACCTGCCTTTGCTACTCTCAGGATGACATTGGGACAACAGGACGTACCTGTTTGTCCCAGGGTTATGCCGGGTGTGGGCATCTTTTGCCATGGTTCTACTTATGACATCTATAGATTCCCGTCATTGCTA
>CAYFRE010000063.1:0-4218 GCA_964345455.1 uncultured Syntrophomonadaceae bacterium
TGCGGGGGCCGGCCATGATACCCTCTTTCGTGACATGGCCGATCAGGAATACAACCGTGCCGCTCTCCTTGGCCAGGCGAACCAATGCGGCGGTGACCTCGCGCAACTGATTGAGGCTTCCGGGGACCCCGTCCTGATCCTCAATGTAAAATGATTGCACCGAATCGACCACGAGAACATCGGGTTTCGTTGAAAGAACGGCTTCTTGAAGTTCGGAAAACCGGGTTGTGGAAAGAACAGAAGGATCCCCTTCCGTATTCAGGCGCCGGGCCCGCAGCTTGATCTGGTGAAGGGACTCTTCGCCGCTAACATAGAGCACTTTTTTAAATGCGGCCAGCCGGTCGGCCACCTGCAGCAGCAGCGTCGATTTACCGATGCCGGGATCGCCTCCCAGAAGGATGACCGAGCCTGAGACCGCCCCGCCGCCCAAAACCCGGTCGAATTCCCCGATTTCGGTGACAAACCGTTCTTCCGCGGCCACGGGGATCTCCTGCAGCGAGAGCACTTCCGCGGCCGCCGTATCAACGGCTGCTCTGCTGCGGCGCCCGGTGTCCGCCGTTACTTCATGAAATGTGTTCCAGCTGCTGCAGACGGGGCAGCGCCCCAGCCATTTGTAGGCTTCATAACCGCATTCCCCGCAGCAGAAGACCGTCTTTTTTTTGATCACCGCCACCTCCCATAACTGCCGGCTTCCTGTTCAATAAATTCCCCCGCGGCCCCCCTTCCAATCTTCCTAAAGGGAGACTTAGGGGGATTATACCCTGTGCCATAAGTTCAGAGAGCGTTGCTTAACAGGGGTTATTCGAGAAGCCGGCGCAAGGCCTCCAAATTCTGCCGGTCCCAATCGCTGCCGATCTCCGGCGTCTCGAGAATTGCCGGCATATCGTCCGGCCACGGCTGCCGCAGCAGCTCTCGGAAGCCCTCCAGTCCGATCTGCCCCAGCCCGATATGTTCATGGCGATCCACCCGGGAACCGCGCGCCACTTTGGCGTCGTTGAGATGCAGCAGGCAGAGGTTTTCCAGGCCGATGAGCCGTTCAAACTGCTCCAGCATCTCTTTGACCCCGTCCGCGCTGCCGAAATCGTAACCGGCTGCCCAGCCATGCGCGGTGTCAAGGCAGACACCAAGGGAACCGGCGGGAAAAGCCTTCTGCACCCGGGCCAGCTCTTCAAAGGTGGAACCGAGGGCGGTGCCGCTACCCGCAGTATTTTCCAGCAGCAGCTTCACTCCGCCGGGCCACCCCGGCAGGATCCCGGAAATCGTTTTGATGATCTTCTCCAGCCCCTGCTCCACCCCCGCGCCGCCGTGGTTGCCGGTATGCAGGACCACAAAAGGCGCCCGGTGCATGGAAGCCCTCTGCATGGTTTCATTTAGCAGCCGGACCGATTTTTCGTGAAATTCGGGGGATGTCGTGGCCAGGTTGATCAGGTAGGCGCTGTGAATCACCACCGGAAAGACGGACTGCTCCCGGGCCAGCGCCGCCCGCTTCTCAATTTCCGGCAGATTCGGGGGAGCCATTTTCCAACCGGTGGGATTGCCCGCGAATAGCTGGATTGTCTCGCAGCCGAAATCTTTTACCCGCATCAGGTTGGCGGCAAAGCCCCCCTTAAGCGGCATATGGATTCCCAAACGCACGGCCTTACCTCCTGTCAGATTCTCTCCTGGCCGCCCCGACCAGCTCACTGTAGTGACACAGGTCCTTATCCTCCAGGTAGCGCTGCAATCCCAGATTGATCCCACGGGCAATAAAGGGGTTGATGAAGTTGGCGGTGCCCACGGCTACGGCCGAGGCGCCGGCCAGGATAAACTGCAGCGCGTCCTCATGAGAGGCAATCCCGCCCATGCCGATCAGCGGAATGGAAACCGCCTCCGCCACCTCCCAGACCGCCCGTACCGCAACGGGGCGGATTGCCGGTCCGGATAGACCGCCGGTGATGTTGCCCAGGAAAGGGCGCCGGCTGCGGATATCGATAACCATACCTTTCAGCGTATTGATCAACGAAAGAACATCGGCGCCGGCACTCTCGGCCGCCCGGGCAACCGCACATATATCCCCCGCTTCGAGGGATAACTTCACGATCAACGGTCCCCGGTAAACCTGCCGCACCGCCCTGACCAGCTCTTCCACTACCGCGGGGTCGCGGCCGAAACTGATGCCGCCGCAGCGGACGTTGGGGCAGGAGATATTTACCTCGACAGCGCTGACCTCGCCGACCCCGTCAAGGATAGCGGCCAACTCCCGGTACTGGTCCGGGCTTTCTCCGGCAATATTGACGATCACCGGGCAGCCCAGTTTTTTAAGATGCGGCCGGATCTCCTTCAAAAAATAGGCGATGCCCGGGTTTTGCAGGCCTATGGCGTTGAGCATTCCCGAAGGGGTTTCCGCCAGGCGCGGTTGAGGGTTGCCTGCTCGCGGCTCCAGGGTGGTCCCCTTAAGCACAATCGCGCCCCAATCCCGGGTATCGACCCACTGCGCATAATCAAACCCGTAGCCGTAACAACCCGAGGCGGCAATGAGCGGGTTCTGCATCTTTATCCCGGCCAGGTCGAAGGCCAAGCGCGGATCAGCTTTCAAAATAAACTTCCTCCCCGTCAAAAACCGGGCCGTCACGGCAGACCCGGCGATACTCAATTTTACCGCCCGCATAAACCGGGAGAACACAACCGAGGCAGGCGCCTACGCCGCAGGCCATCCGCGATTCCAGGGATAGATGAACCGGCACCCCGGCGGACCGGGCCAGCTCCACCACCCGGGCCAGCATCGGCGCCGGCCCGCAGGCATGGATCCGGGAATGTTCCCGGGCCAGGGCCAGGCGCTCTTCAAGCAGCGCGGTAACCAATCCCCGGCCGCCGCGCGAGCCGTCTTCAGTAACAACAAACGGCGTAATTCCATGGGCCAGAAAATATCCGTCCGGCGGCAGAAGATCGCTGCTTTTACCCCCGAGCAACAGCTCGAAGGGAAGGCCGGACCGCCGCCGCCGCACCGCGGCAAAAAATAGGGGGGCCATCCCGATACCGCCGGCGGCAAAAAGCGCCGGGGCCGGTTCATCAAGAAAGGGGAAGCCCCGGCCAAAGGGGCCCAGCAGGTCCAGCTCCTCTCCGGCTTTGCTCCGGGCGGCAAGGGCGGTGCCTCGCCCGGCAATCCGGATCAACAGCCGGATTCGCCCGGCGGCCGGATCGGCATAATGGATGCTCACCGGACGGCGCAGCAGGGGGTCCGTAAGGTTCCCGATCCGCAGCTGGATGAACTGCCCGGGCAAAGCATGGGTCAGCTGCGGCGCCTCCAGTTCAAAGAGATGCCATCCCCGGGCGATCTCTTTATTTTCAAGCAAAATGCACCGGTGTGCAATTTCAGTCCTTCTTTTCATGGATAACTCCCTGTTCCATCTTGATCTCTCCGCCGACGAACGTCATCACCGGCCGGCCCCGGTAGGAGCGGCCCGCAAAGGGACTCTGTTGGGCCCGGGAATAAAAACTTTTGGGATCGACAACGCCTGCGGCTTCCAGGTCAACTACCACTATATCCGCAGGCACTCCGGGACGCAAGGTGCCTCCTTCCAATCCCAGCAGTTCTGCCGGGCGGCAGGAGTATGCGCGCACCAGGTCGGAGAGTGAAAGTTTGCCCTTGCCGACCAGCCCGGTGAGAAGCATGGGGACTGCAGTTTCCAGGCCCGCTATACCGCATGGAGCGGCTTTCAAACCGGCGGCCTTTTCAGCAGCGCCGTGAGGAGCATGATCCGTAGCGATGATGTCGATCAAACCGGTGCGCAGCGCCTCGATCAGGGCCCGGCAATCGTCTGCCGTCCGCAGCGGGGGATTGACCTTGGCCTGCGCCCCGCTCCGGCAAATTTCTTCTGCGGTCAACAGGAGATGGTGGGGAGTTACCTCCGCCGTGACCGGGAGGCCCCGCTCCCTGGCCAAGGCCAGAAGCTCCACCGACCCGGCAGTGCTGAGGTGAGCCAGGTGGAGAGGCGCGCCCGCGGCCTGCGCCAGGATAATATCCCGGGCCACGGCCACGTTCTCGGCTGCCGCAGGTATACCGGGCAACCCCAGCTTTTTACTGACAATCCCTTCGTGAAGCAGCCCCTCCCCAGCCAGGGAAAGCTCTTCGCTGTGAGCAATAACCAGGACGCCGGGAAAATGCGACAGCGACTGCATGATCTGCATAAAAAGGCGGCTGTCGGCAACCGGAGCGCCGTCATCGCTGAAAGCGCGCAC
>CAYFRE010000063.1:4228-10753 GCA_964345455.1 uncultured Syntrophomonadaceae bacterium
GAACAATCGAGAAGGGGACGACGGAAAAGACGTTGATCCCGGAGGGAGAACCCATGCGCTATAAGCTTGTATTGATCGACGTGGACGACACGCTCTTTGATTTTCAGGCGGGCAACCGGCGCGCCGTCGCCGCTGAAAGCGCGCGCTCCGGCTTCGTCCAGCGAATGGAGGGGGGCCGGCGCCCGGCCGCGCCGCCCGCGGGTCAGGGTGCCGACCGGATAAATCCGGCAGAGCCCTGCCGCCGCCGCCCTTTCTTTGATCAACTCGACCACCGCCGCACGATCAACCGCAGGTTCCGTGTTTGGCATTGCCGCAAGGGAGGTTACGCCGCCGGCCGCGGCTGCCGCAGTTCCACTGGCGATGGTCTCTTTATCCTCATAACCGGGCTCGCGCAGATGCACATGCAGATCGATAAATCCCGGCATGATTGCCTTGCCGTTCAGATCAATAATCCGGGCATCACCGGGTAATATTTGCGGCTCCACCGCTGCAATCCGGCCGCTTTCAATCAGCAGATCATACCGCCCGTCCAGATACTGTGAAGGATCCACCACGCGGCCGCCCTTTAAACAAATCCGCATAGTCACACGCTCCAGTAGTCAGCTATTTCAAAGAAATAAATATTAATGATTTCGTAAAATATCTTTTAAGCATCATTCAACGGAACGGTCTGTTCTGCAGCTCAGTTCCTCCATGATCGCGCGCATGGCTGCCGAAGCGCGGCCGTGGATGAGCACCCTGGCACCCTGATCGTGCACCGAGGCCCCATTGTTTACAATGATCATACTCTTTACCGAATAGGGCAGCAAGTTGGCAGGGGCGGCCGACATATCTGCGCCGATGATCAGAAGCAGATCGGCGGCGCGGGCTTCGTTGAACGCCGCAGTATAGTCGAGTGCGAGACCCTCATCGATAAGGACCACATCAGGCTTCAACAGGCTGCCGCAATGATCGCAAAGCGGCGGCAGCTGATTCCCGGAGATCTTCGCGGCCACCTCTTCTACAGACACCTGGTGCGCACAACCCAAACAGCTGGCGCTTCTCATGTTCCCGTTAACTTCATAAACCCGTTCCGACCCTGCTCTTTGATGAAGACCGTCGATATTCTGCGTGATGATGGAGCGGACCAGGCCGCGCCGCTGCATCTCCGCCAGTGTAAAATGGGTTACATTGGGTGAACATTTCTGGATATGCTGATAAAGTTTAATCCCAAGGCGGTAAAACTCGGCCGGATTGCTTTTAAACCCCTCCAGGGTAAAAAAAACCGGGTTAACCATGGTCCAGAGACCCTCTCCGGGAGTTCTGAAGTCGGGAACGCCGCTCTCCCTGGAGGCCCACGGCCCGGTCAAGGCTACCGTGTGAGTCGAATCCAGCAAGATATCCACAATTTGTCCGGCTCGCTCTTTGATTTTCCAATACACCCCCTTCACGATTTATGCGCCCCGGATACACAGAAAAACCCCTTCTACCTTCAAAAAAGGGGCTTTGTTTGCTGCGAAATATTACTGATTTTCCCGATCATGGCGCGCCAGAAAGGCAAGCATGTTCCGGTAAGCTTTCTGATCAATTTTTAAAATATCATTGATCTGCTTATATTTCCGTCCGACACTGCTTGGAGAAACCCCGTAAGCCCTGGCCAGTTCCTCTTGGGTCAGGTATAAAAAATGAAACTGGGCCAGGCAGTACTCCAATCCGGCAGCCCAGGTTTCCGGTTTTACAATTCGCGGCATATTAGGATAGAGCTGATTGATGAAATCGAACCAGATCGCCCGGGCATCCTGAAAAAATTCCTCGCCGTAATGCGCAGACCGGCGCATATGATCAAAGGTGCAGTCCAGTACATCCGACCATTCTTTCCGCCACACCGGTGAGCACTGAGATACGCTCGACAGTTCCTCTTCCACGATCTGCCCGTCAGAGAAGATCAAAACGCGGCCCTTTTTATAGACTTTTTTCAACTCGAGCAGCGCCAGCTGCCGGAGCCGCTCCTTCACCCAGGGGTTGACGATGTAACCTTTTAACAGAACAGCGCCGGCGTCGCTTTTCACTTTGCCGCACAGCTGGATTATTTTCTCTTTAAGACTGTCACTACCCTGGTAAAGCGCCCGCTGCAGCAAAATAGCAAAGTCTTCATCAGAAAACTTGTCCGTAAGAACGCTGCCATCCAGTGATGAGAGCCACTGCTCCAGAACTTCATTTTCCTGCCCGGAAAAGACGCGTGAATCATCTTCGGTCTCTTCTTCAAGATCGCTTTCCATGGCCTGCAAGAGGTCGTGCGCCTCCCCGGCCATCTCTCCTCTGGACATATCGTCCATGAGGCCGTAGTTGAGAGCCATCAGGAAATAGCATTCAGTCAGTTCAGGATCCAGATTGCTGACTACATGCTTGAATACACGGTTGGCTTCCTGCAGGCGGCTGCTCTTGCTGAGAAGGCAAGCCAGGTGGTAGTGACTTTCCGCATTGCCCGGCTCGATCTCAATAGCCTTTTTTAAAAATAGAAGAGCCTTGGAGAGCTTGTTTTTCCGATTATAGTAGCTCCCTTTTTGAAAGTAATAGTTTAGATCCTGCTCCAGGGGGATAATTTTTTTCGATTGATCCCTCGTTTTCAAAAGACCTCTGGGACGATCCGCACGGCCCACCGTTTCACCACCTCGCCAGCATGCCTAGAAAGTTGTTAATAATTTCTCCAACCGACAAGGAATATCCTGCCTCATTCATATTTAAATAATGCAGCTGCCGGCCGGGAGGTGATTACTTTTAGTCAGCCGGTTTTTTTAAATAGATACTCCGCTCCAGGTAGCGGTCCCACTCCGTCCAGTCTCCCTCCCCGGCAGGACGCTTCTCCATCAGCCTGATAAACTGGTTCAGCCGGGCGCTGACCAGGTCGGTATGGAAAAGTGTAAAGGCATGGATTGTTTTCGGGACTTCGGGAGAGCCCCATTCGCGCATCCCGTGGTGACTGAGAATCATGTGTTCCAGTTCCAGCTTCAATTGTAATGGGAAAGCGGGTATTTGACTGATCTTCTGGTCCAGCATCTCTTTGCCGATGCTGATATGGCCGACCAGCTTCCCGCGGTCAGAGAACTCAAAGCTGAGGCTCGCCGGATCATATTCTTCAATTTTCCCGACATCATGCAGAATTGCCCCCGTGAGCAGCAGATCGAGGCGGAGATGGTCCGGATAGAGTGATACCAGATCGCGGCAGATCTTGATCACCTCGAGGGTATGTTCCAGCAGGCCGCCGGCATAGTTGTGGTGAATCGTCCGCGCCGCCGGGGCGAGGGCAAAACGGCGGGTAAATTCCTTGTCGTTAAAAAAAGAGAGGAGCAGCAGCTTCAGGTGAGGATTTTTGATATCATTGTTTATTACCTCTTTCAATTCCTGTAGCATCTCGCGGGGATCCCGATCGGAAACCGGTTGGAAAAATGAGCGGTTTACCTTCTCCGGATCTAGTTTACGCAGGTCGTTGATCACAATCTGGGGTCCGTAATAGTCGCCGACCTCTCCCCGGACAAAGATAACATCCCCTTTCTGTGGCAGCTCCTTCCGCCCAGCCGTATCCCAGAGAATTGCCTTGATGCTGCCGCTGACATCGCCCAGGGTCAATTTCAAGAAGTATTCCCCGGCCCGGTGAGGAGCGGAGTAATTTCCCCGGCTGCATTCAAGCACCAGGACCTGGGTTTCAACTTCATCCCCTATTTGAAGGTTGCGGATCAATTGTTTTTTCATTCTCTTCCCCTGTCTATAGTCGTTAATCAAGTCACTCTTAATGTAACATAAATCGCAGGTTAGGAAAAGGCAAGCATAAAATCCCCCCACCCGGCCCCACTTTTTTAAAGGGGAGCATAAACGACAAAACTGACTGCAACATAAAGATGTAGGATCAAACCGGTCCCGTGGGGGTGAACTGTGTTCGCCTGCAATTTCTACCTGCAAAAAAAATGCTGCATTTAGCGATGTAGGGGCGAAATATTTTCGCCCCTACGGATTTAAAGGTAATTTTAATTTTAATCTAATAATTTCTTGGCGTAATCCCCTCCAACCTCTGACGCCTGACTTCTAACCTCCAGTTAGTTGTAGGTGTAAAAGCCGCGGCCGGTTTTTCTTCCAAAATGACCTGCCCTGACCAGTTTGCGAACAAGAGGGCAGGGCCGGTATTTCGAATCGGCAGTCTCGCGGTAGAGCGTCTCCATCACCGCCAGCAGTACATCCAGCCCCACGAGGTCGGCCAGGGCCAGCGGGCCGATGGGGTGGTTTGCCCCGAGCATCATCCCGCGGTCGATATCCTCGGCGCTGGCAATCCCCTCCATCAGGACAAAGGCGGCCTCGTTCATCATAGGCACGAGAATGCGGTTTACCGCAAATAGCGGCGCTTCGTTAACCGCGATGGGCTCCTTGCCCAGATTGCGCGCCAGCTCCATGGTCAGGTTGAAGGTTTCTGTATCCGTGTCAAAGCCGCGGATTACCTCCACCAGCTTCATTACCGGGACCGGGTTGAAGAAGTGCATCCCCACCACTTTTTGCGGACGCCTTGTTGCCGCAGCCATTTCGGTGATGCTCAACCCTGATGTATTCGAGGCCAGCACCGCCTCACTTTTGCACACAGCATCCAGATCCTGATAAAGATCTTTTTTAAGCTCCATATTTTCAATTACCGCTTCTATGACGAAGTCGGCCTCGTTAAAATCTTCAATGCGGGTTGTGCCCCTGATGCGGCCGCGGATGGTATCGGCTTCGGCCCGGCTTTTTTTCCCTTTCTCTACTGACCGGCCCAGATTCTTCTCCACTGTCGCCAGGCCGCGCTGGACGAACTTTTCATCAAGATCACGCATGATCACCTGAAAACCGGCCTCGGCGGCAATCTGGGCAATTCCACTGCCCATTGTTCCGGCACCGGCTACTCCAATATTCTTTATCTCCACGTGGTCCACTCCCTAAACCGTTTATTTACCTTACCCTCTGATATTTATGCCTCCGGACATCTGGAAGCAGCTGCCCGGGCAGCATTTTCTCTATTTTCCTTGAAAAACCGGGGGGCGTTTCTCCAGGAAAGCGCGCGCGCCTTCTTTTTGATCTTCGGTATCACAGAGCTGCGCAAATAGCCTCGCCTCTGTTTTGCAACCTTCGGGCATCGTCTGCTCGAGCCCCCGGTTGACCGCCTGCTTGGCCAGCCGTATCGCCACCGGGCCGCGCTTCAGGATCTTCTCGGCGATCTTGCGGGCCCCGGCCACCGCTTCACCCGGTGGAACCAGATGGTCGGCCAGGCCAATACGATAGGCCTCGGCCGCATCAACCATATCCCCGGTATAGATCAACTCTTTGGCCTTTCCCGGAGCAATCGTCCGGGGCAGCCGCTGGGTGCCACCGTATCCCGGGAAAATGGCCAGGGTGACTTCGGGAAGGCCGACCCGGGCATTCTCCGCCATGATCCGGATATCACAGCAGAGCGCCAGCTCCAGCCCCCCGCCGAGGGCAAAACCGTTCACCGCGGCAATTACCGGGGCCGGGAAATCGGCGATCTTCTGAAAGATGGCCTGCCCCCTGCTGCTGAGCTGCTCTCCATTTTCGCTGGTGAGAGAGGTAAACTCGCTGATGTCGGCGCCCGCCACAAAGGCTTTTTCACCCGCGCCGGTGACGATCACCGCCCCGATGGTCTCATCTCCGAACAGCTGATCGAAGCTCCTTTCAAGCTCATCCATGACCTGCCGGTTCAGGGCGTTCACCGGCGGGTGATTGATCGTCACGATCGCCAGCCTCTCTTCTTTAACTACCGTCACAAGATCATTCATTTAACCGACCTCCTTTTGATTATTTAAAATTCATCAAGGTCTCTCCAGGATCAGGGCCATCCCCATCCCCCCGCCGACACAAAGCGAAGCCAGGCCCAACTTTAAATTGCGGCGGGCCATCTCATGCAGCAGGGTCACCACGATACGCGTCCCGGTGGCGCCCACCGGATGGCCGAGACCGATACCGCTTCCGTTGACATTTACAATTTCCCGGTTCAGATCCAGCAGCTTTTCACAAGCCAGGTACTGAGCGGCAAAAGCCTCGTTTAGCTCAATCAGCTCGATTTGATCCAGGTTCAACCCTGCCCTCTGCAGCGCCATGCGAATCGCCGGAACCGGGCCGTAACCCATCAGGTCCGGTTCCACGCCGGCCCAGCCATAAGATACAATCCGGCCCATCGGCTTCAGACCGAGTTCTGCGGCGCGCCGCGCCGGCATGACCACCACCGCAGCCGCGCCGTCATTCAGCCCCGAAGCATTGCCGGCGGTGACCGTTCCCTGCGGGCGGAAAACCGGCCGCAGCCGGGCCAGATCCTCCCTGGAAATATCCTTGCGCGGGTGCTCATCGGCATCAACAACTGTCTCGCCGCGGCGCCCTTTAACCGTCACCGGAACAATTTCATTGCGAAAACGGCCTTCTTCACGTGCCGCCGCGGCGTTTAGATGACTGCGTAAAGCGATCTCGTCCTGCTCCTCCCGGCTTATCCCGTACTTGTCAGCCAGGCGCTCCGCCGTC
>CAYFRE010000064.1:0-10626 GCA_964345455.1 uncultured Syntrophomonadaceae bacterium
GACAGGGGACGGTTCTCTGTCACCTTTTTTCTTTGTTCCTGCGAAATAGAGAGAAGCCGCCAAAGCCGCCGATAATAGCCATGTAGAAACCGAAGTCATACCACCATCCGGTATTAAATACTTCGTAGACTCTAATGCTCTTATTGAAGCGCCCCACAACCAAAGAAACCGGAGCAATCCAGCCATGCCAGATCCCCCAGAGGAATCCCGCCGGTTTATTAAAGCTGTATGTTCCGTCTCCGGGGATACACCCGGCCAGCGCGAGTAATAGCAAAACCAAAACCAGGATCATGCTCAAGAAAAGTACTTTCTTTCTCATGGTTAAATCTCCCCCAATACTTAAAATGTTTTGTTTGGGTGACAGGAGAACCGTCAGGCTTTGTGATAATTAAGCGTCAGTTTGTGGAGGTAGGGGCGAGGCATGCCTCGCCCCTACGGATAAAAAAGTCCTCGGGGAAACTCGGATATCGCATGTTCTGCCGTCCCCCTGTCACCTGATGAAGGGAATAAGATCGCTGTATCCTTCTTTCTCCATCTCTTCCAGGGGGATAAAGCGCAACGCGGCGCTGTTGATGCAGTAGCGGAGGCCGCCTCTGTCCTCGGGGCCGTCCTGAAAAACGTGGCCCAGGTGAGAGTCACCGGCCCTGCTGCGCACCTCTGTGCGGATCTTCCCGTGGCTGCGGTCTTCCCGCTCCATGATGGAGGCCCGGTCAATGGGGCGGATAAAACTGGGCCATCCGCTACCCGAGTCAAATTTATCCGAGGAGAAGAAAAGCGGTTCGCCGGTGACAACATCCACATAAATGCCGCGCTCATGGTGATCCCAGTACTCGTTGTCAAAGGGCGGTTCCGTGGAATCAAGCTGGGTCACCTGGTATTGCCTCTTGGATAGTGCCTTTCCAATCTCTTCGGGCGCCGGTTTACTGTATACCCGGGGTTCTGCGGGCTTCTCTCTTTTGGGCAAAGAAGAGAGATCGACGTGACAGTAACCGCCCTGGTTTTTCTCCAGGTAATTCTGGTGATACTCTTCCGCCAGGTAGTAATTCTCGAGAGGCCGCACCTCGGTGACAACCGGCTTCCGGTGTTTTTTCTGCTCCGCAGCAACTGCGGCGCGGGCGATTTCCAGGTCAGCAGGATCGCGGGAATAAATTCCGGTGCGGTACTGCGTGCCCCGATCGTTACCCTGCCGGTTTTTGCTCGTGGGATCTATAATCTTGAAAAAGTGTGCCAGAATAGCCTGCAGGCTGATCCTGGCGGGGTCGTAAGTAATCTGCGCCGTTTCAGCGTGGCCGGTGGAGGCGATCTCCTCGTAAGAAGGATGGACGCCGCTGCCGTTGGCATACCCCACAGAGGTGCGTAGCACCCCGTCGAGACGGGCAAAGTAGGCCTCGACCCCCCAGAAACACCCGCCGGCCAACCAGATCTCGCGCGGCCCCCCGGAATTTTTTTGTGGCCCATGATCAGCTTGTGACAATTTATCTCACCTCAAAACCATTAGTTGACCGAGAGTTACCAAAGAACCGTCTGGAGTGTGAAGAGAGTCCCCCTTTCCTAAAGAGGGGAGCCCTGATCAGGGGCCCTCCCCAAAGGCAGCCCCTCCGGTATTCATGTAGGGGCGGCCCATGGGCCGCCCGAAATCCTTACCGGCCACACCAAAACCAAGCGCTTAAAGCACGGGCGAGGCATGCCTCGCCCCTATCAATTACAGGCAGCCCGTTCGATTATTGCTTAGCTTAGAACCTCCTGAACTCTGGCCTCTTGTATACGAGGCATGCCCCGCTCAAACGCAAACTGAAGTGCTTATACGCCGCAGCGGCAATCGCAGCCGCAGTGGTTTTGCTCCATGGTTTTCGGAGCGGGCGCCTTGACCACGAAAAATTCCAGCACCTCGTCGTCCCGGTTGAAGGGCTGCATTTGGGTCCTGTAAGGTATGGCCACAATGCTGCCGGCGGGATAGCTGCGCTCATCCTGTCCCTCCAACCTTAAGGTGAGCTTACCCCGTACCACGACCATGTAAACATGAGATTTGGCATGATGTTCAGGCAGCGCCCCGTCCTTCGGTAAAACCATGTGATTGAGAGCAACATGGTCATCCTCAATAATTTGCTCAACAGTTTTTTGATCTGTTTTGGTAAAGGTATAATTCGTTTCAATCATTGTTAAAACCTTCTTCACTTCTGATAGTGTATGGCCTTTTGCGGACATTTATCGATGCAGTCGAGACAGAGAAGACAGAGCCCCCGTTCAATACCATACAGCAGCCCCCCGCAGCGAGCAGCGGACTGCTGGCTTGCTTTTGATTCGCCGGCCATAACGGTTGCCGAAACTTGCCCATTTCCTCGAAGAAGTTCCTCATTTACCCCCCCCCGGGCCATGTTTTACTGTATAATAATTATATGGATCATTAAAAATTGCGGAGGCCGGTTCATTGATCCGGGAGACAGCAGTTCTTGAATACCTGGAAAATTTTATATTTGTAGAAGAGGAAAACCGGAATCCAGATCCCGGTAAACGGACCGTTGTTGATCCGATCACGGTTCACGGAAAGAAGATACCCCGGTTCATCAATGAGTTCTGGACCTCCCGGCAACGGCAGGCTTCATCCATCCATGAAATATCTTACCGCGCCTGCTTCAAGCCGCAGTTGCCCCGCTTCTTTATCAAGCTGCTCTCCCGGGAAAACGACCCGGTTTACGATCCCTTCAGCGGCCGGGGGACCACCGTCATCGAGGCCGCACTGCTGGGCCGCAAGGTAATCTCCAATGATATCAACCCGCTAAGCAAGATCATGGCCTTGCCGCGCCTCGAAGCGCCCCCCCTGGCCGGGGTCAAAGAATGGCTGGCCGCTATCCCGATCAGCGATGGCGTGAAAGCCGGCCTGGACCTGTCGATGTTCTATCACCCCCGGACCGAAGCTGAAATTGTCTCCATTCGGGAATACCTGGAGCAGCGCCGCTGCAAAGGCCTCGAGGACGCCGCCGACCGTTGGATCCGGATGACAGCCACAAACAGGTTGACCGGGCATTCAAAAGGATTTTTTTCAGCATACACCCTTCCGCCCAATCAGGCTGTCACCCCTGAGAGCCAGATTAAAATAAACCTGAAAAGAAACCAGGAACCTGATTACAGGGACACGAAAAGCCTGATTTACAGGAAATCAAAAAGTTTGATCAGAAACCTTGATTCTGCAGAGCTGCAGAATCTGCACAGCGCCGCTTCTTCGGCTCTCTTTTTGGAAAAAGATGCTCGCCGGACCCGAGAGATCGCGGCAAACTCGGTTCAATTAACCGTCACTTCACCGCCATTTCTAAATATCGTGCAGTACTCCAGGGATAACTGGTTAAGATGCTGGTTTAACCATATTGATACGGCCAAAATTGAACAGAAGATAACCATGACTGGAGCAGTGGAAGAATGGTCTGCCGTTATGAAAGAAGTTTTCCAGGAGCTTTTCCGGATCACCCGGAACGGAGGGTGGGTCGCCTTTGAAGTCGGCGAGGTCAGGCGCGGCCGGGTCAAGCTGGAAGAGTATATTATCCCGGCAGGATTGAACGCCGGCTTCAACTGTGCCGGCGTCTTGATCAACCGGCAGCAGTTTACCAAAACAGCGAATATCTGGGGGATTAAAAACAACGCCGGCGGCACAAACACAAACCGGATTGTCTTGTTTAACAAGCCCTAGTTAACAATACAGCTTTCGCCCGTTTCCACTCAGATTAAATCCAAATGGGGCGTGGCATGCCTCGCCCCTGATATGGTAGTGCGTGTCAAGACCCCGCACAAAATTATTGCCAGCTCGTGTTTTTGGGGCTTAAACACTAGCCGGGCCTAGCCACTGGCAGTTACCACACCGGTGGGCCGCCCCTGTCTTGTCCGTATTCGTGACTATTGTTCCTTGACCGCTTTGCGCTTCCGGCAAAAGATCGCATAACCGCCCGCACCGGCAAGCAATAGCAGGGCTGTCACAAGCATCCAGAGGGCCGGCTTTTTCGTTTCTGCGGCATTTTCACCGGCTGCTGACATGAGATCCCTGGCCGGAGCAAGCTCACGGCCATCTGCCGTAACGGCTATTTCTTCGCCGATAGATTCAATATACTCCTTATCCTTGAGAGACAGGGCCTGCCCGGCCGTCATTTCGCAGTTTACCGCAACACCCCCGCCCAGGGTTTCGTAGTTTACGTTCATCGATTCAAGTTCACCCGCCAGCCGGATCATGCTTTCTTGATAACCCTGCATCCTGATTTCATCCAGCTTCTGCTGCATCTCTTCAAAGCGGCTCCAGTCCACTTTTTCGCGGTCAATCATATCGGGAGGCGCTTCTTCCGGCAAGGCCGGCGGCGCCTTACCGGGCCTCTCATCCGCCTCCTCTTTCTCTTCAAGATACGGCAGGATGCTAAATTCAGCAGAATCGCCTGCATAACCGGGCTCAATTCCCCCGGTGACGTCATCGGCCGGCAGCGGATACGGTTCGGTACCCCCGCCGGAATCGCCGGCACCGGCGCCGCCCGGCTCTGTCCGGCCGGATGGGGATGAGACCTCACCCGCAGAGAATTCAGGATATTCACGGTAAACCTCTTTCATCGCCGCCTGCATGGCCGCCGTTTCTTTATATTTCGGCCAAATAGTAAGTCTGAATTTCTGTTCCGGAGGAACGTTGATCAGCCGGCGGTAGAGATAAGGGGATATTCTCCCTGATTCCTTTCTCAGGCGCTCCAGTTCCTGCTGCTTTAGCTTGCGCTCCTCTTCCAACAGAAGCCGGCCCTCTTCACCGGTCAAGATCTCACCTGTTTTGATGCGAAGATATACCGCCCCCGCCGCGGGATCGCTGGAAACGCTATCATTCGCATCCGCCGGGTTGCCGGTGTCATGGTAAGCATGGGAGCCCGAAACTCCCGGCTGCTTGATGATCAGATCGCTACCCGCTGTTCCTCCATCCTCGCCCAGGATATACCTGCCTGCCCAAAGCTGCTCTCCACTGAATTCAAGCTCCATCAAGGAGCCTTCCAGGTGAATATCCTCTTCCGCCACCTGCAGCTGCCCGGCCAGGTGCTCCAGTACTTTCCGGTGATAATCCTGAGCCAGGCTGCTGGAAATAAAGCTTCCCAGGATGAAAAAAACAAGCAAAACGGCAATCGGTTTTTTCAAGTGGAACCACTCCTTTTTATTCCCGGTCTGGAACCTTTCATTTTATAGACATCCTGCAAGCTTAATTGGTTCCCTTCAGGGCTGAACTTTAAAGGGGGGCCGAGGGGATTCATACAGCACTATCTTTTCAGCGCCCCCGGCAGTAAATAGATGGAATGTTTTCTTACTGTCGATCACATGATCTAATAATATGGGAATAGGAGAAGCGCCGCAGAAAAAAATATCGGCTTTACAGGTGGGCTCGGTTTATATCGGCACCGTTGTCGGGGCAGGTTTTGCATCGGGGCAGGAAATACTCCAGTTTTTCGGCTATTTCGGCCTGTGGGGAATTGCCGGCCTGGCCCTGGCGACATTTCTCTTTTTTGTTCTGGGCATGAAGGTTATGCTTGCTGCTTACCGGACCGGGAGCGGATCTTACAAGCAGGTTATTGATAAGGTTGGCGGCCGCCTGCTTGGTCCGCCCATCAATTTTGTGATCACTATCTTTTTGTTCGGTATCCTGGTAGCCATGGTGGCCGGGACAGGCGCAGTTTTTGAACAGGAATTCAGCCTGCCGCCGTCCTCGGGCCTAGCCGTCATGGCCGGGCTGGCCGGACTTACGGTTTTCTCAGGCCTGGGCCGGGTAATTGATGCCATCAGTGTCGTGGTCCCCTTTCTAATCCTTGCCGTTTTAGGAGTGGGGTTGTATCAGCTTTGCTCCGGGCCCGTCAATTTAAGCTGGTCCGCCCCGTCAAGCGCAACACTCCCCGGATGGCACCTCTCCGGCCTTGTCTATGTCTCCTATAACCTTACCCTGGCCGTCCCCCTCCTTGCGCCCATGGGTACTCTCGCCGCACCGCAGGCGCTGAAAAAAGGAGCCTTGCTTGGATCGTTGGGGCTGGGCGTTTCCGCCCTGGTAATATTGCTGGCCATTCTTGCCGGAGCTCACGAAGTAACCGGTTATGAAATCCCGATGCTCGCCGTTGCCGGCAGGATATCGCCGGCTGCCAGGCTGATTTATACCCTGGTCCTTGTCGCCGAAGTTTATACCACGGCAATCGGCAGTCTGTACGGCTTTGTATCCCGCCTGGCTTCCGTGAACAGTCCCCGGTTTAAACCTCTAACGCTGCTTGTCGCCGCCGGAGCCTTCTTTGCCGGACACCTGGGATTTTCAAAAATAGTAGCCACCGTCTATCCCGCGATGGGTATCGCCGGCCTGATCTTCCTGGCCGCCCTGGTTTGCTACACCTGCCGCTAAACCGGCACCATGTTGCTTAAAGGATTCGCCTTACTCTATTTAGAAATAGATGATGAACATAGAGAACAGGTAGGGTAAAATGAGAGAATTCTTGACGCTGAAAGATTTTTATAAAACCAATAAATGGGCCTATATTTTAGGAGTTGTCTGGCTGCTGGGAACCGACCTGCTCCAGATGATCACCCCCAGGCTGCTGGGGCAGTTTACCGACACTGTCCAGAGCCAGGGAGCCACACCGGTCCTGATCTGGAAATATGCCGGACTGGTTGTTCTTGTGGCTGCAGGCGTGGCCCTGTTCCGCTTTCTATGGCGCATTTATATCCTCGGCACTTCGCGCCGTTTGGAATACTATATCCGTGACAAACTGTTCAAACACCTGCAAACCCTCTCTCCTTCCTTCTACGACCACCGCAAAACGGGTGACCTGATGGCCCACGCGACAAATGATATCAACGCCATCCGGGCTTCCATGGGCATTGGTATTGTCATGCTGGTTGACTCGGTGTTTTTAACGATAATGGCGGTTATCTTGATGCTGACAACGATTGATTGGAAGCTGACCCTGATTGCCTTGATCCCGATGCCGCTGCTGCCCCTGGTGGCTCTGGCCCTGGGCAAGCTGATCAATGTTCGCTTCCGGACTGTGCAGGAGACCTTCTCCCGCCTTTCCGAACGGGTGCAGGAAAACATCAGCGGTATCAGGGTGGTCAAGGCTTTTGCCCGCGAGCGGGCGGAGACAAAAAGGTTCTCCGGCATCGCCGGCGATTACATCATGGCCAATATGCATTTGATCCGCGTCTGGGGCCTGTTCGATCCGCTAGTTTTCTTCATTTCATCCTTGAGCTTTATTATTGCCCTGGTTTACGGCGGCAGCCTGGTCATGCAGGACGCTCTCCAGTTGGGCTCACTGGTTGCATTTATCAGTTACCTGCAGATGTTAACCTGGCCGATGATCGCCATCGGCTGGGTGATCAATGTTATCCAGCGGGGCAGCGCCTCCATGGGCCGGCTGAATGTTCTCTTCAGCGAGCAGCCCGAGGTAAAAGACAGCCCCGGGGCGGCACCGGTCGAGAATATTGCCGGCTGGATTGAATTCCGGGACTTGAATTTCTCATATCCCGGCACAAATATTCCGGTGTTGAAAAACATCAATATTAATGTCAGGCCCGGGGAGACCCTGGCCGTTGTGGGGGCTACCGGCAGCGGGAAGACTACGCTGGCCGCCCTGCTGCTGCGCCTCTACAATCCTCCCCCGGAAACCATATTCATTGACGGTATAGACATCTACCGGATACCCGTAGAACAGCTGCGTCGGGCCATCGGCTGTGTTCCCCAGGACAACTTTCTTTTTTCCAAGACAATTGCCCGCAATATTGCCTTCGGCCGCCCTGAAACCAGCCACCCGGAAATCGAACAGGCGGCAAAGGCGGCCCAGGTATTCGATGACATCAAGGAGTTTCCCTTTAAGTTTGACACTATCCTGGGAGAAAGAGGAGTAACCCTGTCCGGGGGACAGAAGCAGAGGATTTCCATTGCCCGGGCCTTGCTCAAAAACCCCTCCATCCTGATTCTGGATGATGCCCTCTCCGCGGTAGACACGCAGACCGAAGAGGCCATTTTACAGGAGTTGAAGCCGCGCCTGCAGGGCAAAACGGCCATCATCATCAGCCACCGCATCTCTGCGGTCAAGGATGCCGACCGGATCGTGGTCCTGAAAAGAGGAGAGATCGTCGAGTCGGGCGCCCACCGGCAGTTGCTTGAGCTGGGCGGGATTTATGCCGATTTATACGAAAAACAGCAACTGGAAGAGAAGCTAGCCAGGGAAGGTTAAAGAAAGGTAAACAGTGTAACAGATGAGCGCACAAAAAGATCTTCACCGGGAAGAAGAACTGGAAAAATCACTGGATGTGAATTTGCTGAAGCGGCTGCTTCTCTTTGCCCGCCCCTACACCGCAATCATCCTTCTCTGCATCCTGTTGCTGGTAGCGATTACCCTGGTGGAGCTGGCCCGTCCCTACATCCTGGAGATAGCCATTGACCACCACATCAACGCCTACAGCATCCCCCTGGTCGCCTTTGAGCCGGGAGAAGAGCCCTTGCCCGGGGTCCCGCTGGCCGGAGCGGTGCTGGTCAGGGAAACCGATCTTGATACGCCTTACCGGGCGCTGCCCCGGCGCCAGATAGCTTTTTACCGGGGAGAATACTACCTGGTTGAGGGCACGGTTGACCGGGCGGGACCGGATTACCGGTTGGAAGCGGCCACCGGCGGCACCTTCGTCCTGCTGCAGGGCGAAAAAAACATTCCGGCAATCAAGCTTTCTCCCGATCAGCTGTCACTCCTGCGGGGCCGGGATATCGCCGCTCTTTACCGGCTGGGATTCATCTTTTTCCTGGTTATCCTGGCCGGGTTTATCCTGAACTACCTGCAGGTTTGCCTGCTGCAGTTCACCGGGCAGAAAATTATTTACGATATCCGCCTGAAAGTATTTGGATACCTGCAGAGCCTTTCGTTGCGTTTCTTTGACCGGAACCCCGTGGGCCGCCTGGTAACCAGGGTGGCCAACGATACCGAGACATTGAACGAAATGTTCACCAGCGTGATCATTAACCTGTTCAAAGATATATTTCTGCTGGCGGGCATCGTCCTGGCCATGCTGCAGATGGATCGCAGGCTGGCCGTGGTGAGCATGATCACCCTGCCGCTGATCGGCGCGGCCACCGTTCTCTTCCGGATCAGGGCCAGGCAGGCTTACCGCCAGGTGAGAGTAAAGCTGGCCGCCATCAATACCGACCTGCAAGAAAATATCTCCGGCATGCGCATTATCCAGATCTTTAACCAGCAACTAAACCAGTACCGCCAATTCGACCGGATTAACCGGGAGCACTACCGGGCGAACATGCGTGAAGTCTGGACCTTCGCCGTGTTCCGGCCGACGATCGACCTGTTCCAGTCCTTCGCCATCGCGCTGCTGTTGTGGTACGGCGGGGGGCAGGTGATCCGGGGAGCGCTGCAATTCGGGGTGTTGTTTGCCTTTATCAACTATGTCCAGCAATTCTTCCGCCCCATCAGCAGCCTGACCGAAAAGTACAACGTGATGCAGTCGGCCATGGCCTCGTCGGAACGGATATTTCAACTGCTGGATATATCCGATACCATTCCCGATCCGGATACACCTGTCCGGCCGCCGGAGGTGAAGGGAAGGGTGGAGCTGAAAAATGTCTGGTTTGCTTACGAAGGGGACAACTGGGTGCTGAAAGATGTATCTCTGACCGTCGAACCGAACCAGACCGTTGCGTTTGTCGGGGCCACCGGCGCCGGCAAAAGTTCGATTATCAACCTGCTCTCCCGCTTTTACGATGTGCAAAAGGGCAGCATCCTCATCGACGGCATCGATATCCGTCGCCTGAGAAAAGATGAATTGCGCCGCCAGATTGGTGTAGTTCTGCAGGATGTTTTCCTCTTCAGCGATACCATTGCCGGCAATATTAACCTGAACAACCAGGAGATTTCTCTGGAGCAGATCAAGTATGCCGCCCGGCTGGTAAATGCGGATGATTTCATCTCCCGCCTGCCGGATCAGTATATGCAGCAGGTAGAGGAGCGGGGGGCCACCCTTTCAGCCGGGGAGCGGCAGTTGCTGGCTTTCGCCAGGGCGCTGGCTTACGGTCCCCGAATCTTGATCCTGGACGAGGCCACCGCCAGTATCGATACCGCCACCGAACTGCTGATCCAGTCGGCGCTAAAGAAACTGGCCCAAGGGCGGACCACAATTATTGTGGCGCACCGCCTCTCCACGATCCAGCATGCCGATAAAATTATTGTAATTCACAAGGGCAGGATTCGCGAAACCGGCACCCATCAGCAGCTGCTCAACCGGGGCGGCATCTACTACGACCTTTACCGCCTGCAGTATAAAGACCAGCTGCTGGCGGAATAACGGCGCTTCGTCCTCAGGCCGGAGACCAGTGTCTGAGAAACGGATGCTTTAAATCCCCCCCCCGGCTCCCTTTTTTTAAGAGGGAACTGCGGAAAGTCCCCTTTCCCCTGGGAGAAACCGGGAATTTCCCCTTTTCTAAAGAGGGATTTAGGGGGATTTAAGGTCAGTCCATACATACAGATTACCAAAAAAGAGACCGCCGCCGGCAAGCTCTTTTTCGAAAGTGCAGGAACCTTTCCAAATTATAAGCCATCAAACGGGGCTTCTATCTCCAAAAATCAGGATTTGATTTCACAACAGCGGGAG
>CAYFRE010000065.1:0-5322 GCA_964345455.1 uncultured Syntrophomonadaceae bacterium
TCTCGGCCGTGTTGTCATCCCCAAGGAAATCCGCCGCACCTTGAAGATCAGGGAAGGGGATCCTCTGGAAATTTATGTGGACAGGGGCGGGGAGGTCATTTTAAAGAAGTACTCCCCCATCGGCGAACTGGGTGATTTTGCCCAGGAGTATGCCGACTCTCTTTATGAATCGATGGGTCATATTTCCTGCATTGCCGACCGGGATACAATTATTGCCGTGGCCGGCGCACCGAAAAAAGAATTTGTCAACCGCCCTTTGAGCAGCGCCGTGGAGCGGGTCATGGAAAGCCGGAAGAGCGTGCTGATTAACAATACTGCCGATCATCAATATTACGAGGAAGCTGACGAGATGATCGGTCCCCGTTTTGCCAACGAGGTGATCGCGCCGATCATCTCGGAGGGCGATCCCATCGGCGCGGTGGTCATGGGCAGCAGGGATCCTTCGGTCAGGATGAGCGACCTGGAGCTGAAACTTGTGGAGACCGCAGCCTCGTTTCTGGCCAAGCAGATGGAGCAGTAATCAGGGTGGTTCAAGGCTAAAAATGCTGGTATAATACAGACATTATATATAAGAGGACCGGAAGAGGAAGGAAGGAAGAGCTTTGTCCAGCCACGGCAAGTTTATCAGGGGTGCGGCCATTCTCGCTGTGGCCGGAATAGGCGTTCGCTTTATCGGCGCGGTGATGAAAATATGGCTCGTGGGGATCATCGGGGATGAAGGGATCGGTCTCTACCAGATGTCCTACCCGATTTACTCCACCCTGCTGGCCATCTCCACGGCGGGGATCCCGGTGGCTGTCTCGAAGCTGGTTGCTGAAAATGTTACGGCAAAAGATTACCGCGGGGCGATGCGGGTATTTCGCATCGCTCTTTTGATCTTGACACTGACCGGCCTGGCCATTAGCCTGCTCCTCTTTTTCTCCGCTGATCTTATTGTCCGGATTTCGGATAGCGATCCCCGGGCAGTTTATGCGATCATGGCCATCGCCCCGGCCATATTTTTTGTCACGGTGATGTCGGCGTTGCGAGGGTTTTTCCAGGGACAGCAGTATATGTTCCCCACCGCCGCTTCACAGGTGATCGAGCAGGTGGGACGAGCCGTGGTTTCTCTTCTCCTGGCGGTGGCGTTGCTCAACCGGGGGCTGGGATATGCCGCCGCCGGGGCCGCTTTTGGCACGGCGGCCGGAGGCCTTCTCGGTCTGCTCCTGCTTCTGCCGGTTTATTATCTGCGCCGGCCTGCGTTCATGAAGCAAGTTCAGACTCAACAAAAAATTGTCCCCCTTCCGGCCGGCCAGGTTATCAGCCGCATCTTCGCCCTCGCCGTCCCGATCACTTTTGGCTCCCTGATCATGCCGCTGCTTACCCTGATCGACCAGCTTATCGTTCCCGGGCGACTGAGGGCGATCGGCTATGTTTTTAAAGAGGCTACTGCGCTTTACGGCCAGCTTACCGGGATGGCCGGCTCGGTTGTCTATTTCCCCAACGTGGTCACCCTTGCCTTGAGCATGAGCCTGGTGCCCGCGATTTCTGAAGCGCTGGTTTTGCGTGACAGGGTGCTGATCAGAAACCGCTCTTCTGTTTCAATCAAGTTAACTGCGCTATTTTCTATACCGGCCGCGGTGGGTCTCTACCAACTGGCCACGCCGGTGATAGTACTTCTATTTGGACCTGAACATGCCGGGGCGGGCTATGCCCTGGCCTACATGTCCTGGTCGGTGGTTCCTCTCGGCTTCTATGTTTCTACAACGGGGATTTTGCAAGGATTGGGTAAGACGATGACGCCGGTAGTGAATATGGCCCTTGGCGGTGTTGTCAAAGCTATCCTGGCGTGGTATCTGACTGCTGTCCCGGCGCTGCATATTGGCGGCGCGGCGCTGGCTACGGTCATCGGCACCGGGGTGGCCGCGGTGTTGAACCTGTATGCCGTAGCCCGTCATACCGGATGGCGCTTCCGGATAGGGGAGCTGGCCCTGCTGCCCGGGTTTTGCGTGGCAGTGATGGCGGCGGCGGTCTCCATTAGCTATCGTTATTTGTTTCCCCTGGTCGAGCCTCTTTTCTCTGTCAGGATGGCGTACGGTGCCGCTGTTTTCGCGGCAATTTTCATCGGGATAGTTGTTTACAGTGCCGCCCTGCTGTTCACGGGCAGCCTGGCGCGGGATGAGCTGGAGCTGGTTCCCCACGTCGGACCCCGGCTGGTGGAGCTGGCGGAGCGGTGGAAACTGTTGAAATAGCGAGGTATACTCCATGGGCACAATTGTGATCATCGGTCTGGGACCGGGGCATACCCGGCATCTCACCGCGGCGGCAAGGCGGGCGCTTCTCCTGGGGCAGCCACTTTATTTCCAGAGCAAAGGGCACCCTGCGGCCCGCTACTGCATGGAGCGGGGGGTGCGCTTTCATGCCCTGGATCGCTTTGCGGCGGCTCCGCGGACCACCGGCCGCATTCTATTATCCGCCGCCGTGCGGCAGCCCCGGATCAACTTTGCAGTTCCCGGAAATCCTCTCGACGGGGATCTTGCAGTTAAATACTTGCTTCGCCGGGTGCCGTTCCGTGGACACCGGATCAAGATTATCCCCGGCGTCAGTCTTATGCCGCCGGGAGGAAATGCCGCCCTGCGGCATCTGGAAAAGATCATGACCCTGCTCCGTTCTCCCCGGGGATGTCCCTGGGACCGGAAGCAGACACACCGGAGTCTTCGGGGCTGTCTCATCGAAGAGGCTTACGAGGTTGTCGCCGCCATTGAGAGGGAAGACGATGCCGCATTGAAGGAAGAGCTGGGGGATCTTTTACTGCAGGTTGTCTTTCACAGCGAGATTGCCCGTGAAGAGGGGCGCTTTGATCTGGATGCGGTGATTGACGGTATTGCCGCCAAGCTGATCCGCCGCCATCCACATGTATTTGGGACCGGGCGGGTGACCTCTCCCGCAGGGGCGGTTGGCCGCTGGGAGCAGGTCAAAGAGCTGGAGAAAGGTGCAGGAGCGGCAGGCCGCATGCAGGTTGATCCCGCCCTGCCGGCGCTCCTTCGCGCACATAAAATACAACAGAATGCAGCGTCGCTCGGCTTCGACTGGCCTTCACTGGAGGGGGCGGTGGAGAAGCTGAAAGAGGAGGCCGCGGAGCTGAAAGATGCATACCTCCAGGGGGTTCCGGGAAGAATAGAAGAAGAATTTGGCGATTTTCTGTTTGCGGCGGTCAACGTGGCCCGTTTTTTAAAGTTGAATCCCGAAATGGCCCTGGGAAAAGCCTTGCGGAAGTTTCTGGCTCGCTTTGCTTATGTCTCGGCCCGGGTTGCCGGAACAAACAGGCCCTTCAGCAGCTTTTCTCTGGAGCAGTTGGACCGGTGGTGGGAAGAGGCGAAGGTGAAGGGAAAAATAGTTAATAAGCAGGAATCATTGACATAATAGCGAATTAGCAATACCAAGAGTAACATATTTGCTTTTAATAACTTTTCAGGAGGGAACAAGCGGTGAACAAATCTGAGTTGGTTGGGATGGTTTCAGAAAAGACCGAAATGGCGAAGAAAGATGTAGAAAAGGTAGTCAATGCAGTAATTGAGAGTATTGTTGATACGGTAACGCGTGACGAAAAAGTGCAGCTGGTCGGCTTCGGCACTTTTGAAAGAAGGCACCGGGCTGCGCGTAAAGGCCGGAATCCGGCTACGAACGAAGAGATCACCATCCCGGCGCTAAATGTGCCTGTCTTTAAGGCAGGCAAAGCCTTCAAGGACAGGGTAAAATAACCGGCGTAATAAAGAAAATAACCTATCGCGGAGGCCGTCCCCATCAGGAGACGGCCTTGCTGATTGGAGTATATTCTTTTGCTTCGGGGAAAATACAGAATGTGAACAAAATCTAAAAGCTGGAGAGGTTACATTGTCCCGTATACTGCGCATAATTCTGCTGCTGCTTTGCGGCACCATGGTTTTCTCTACCGCTTGCCGCCGCCAAAGGCAGGCGGAATCGCCGGCCCTACCCGAAGCGCTGAAAGAATATCAGGGGCGGGAGCCGCAGCTGAAAGTATATCAGCACGAGACCGGCGATGTAACCGAGATGAGTTTTGAGGACTACATAGCCGGCGTGGTGGCCGCGGAGATGGATCCGGAATGGCCGGAGAGCGCACTTGGAGCCCAGGCCATAATTGCCCGCAGTTTTACCCTGCAAAAAATCAAGGAGAACGGCGGTCTGCCCGAACGCAATGCCCATGCTTCAACCGACTTCAAAGAATTTCAGGCTTACAACGCTGCGCGAATAAACGAGCGGGTTCGTAAAGCCGTAGAGAAGACCCGGGGAAAGGTTGCCGTTTACGAGGGCGATTATATCAAAGCCTGGTTTCATGCCTATGCCGGACCCCGGACTGCCTTGCCGGATGAGGGGCTGGAGCATAAGGGCGGTAATCCGCCCTATATCCAGATAGTTAGCAGCCCGGCTGAGAAAATTATCCCCGAAGAAGAGAAAAACTGGAGTGCTTCGTTTCCCCTGGCTCAGATCCAGGCCGCGGTGCAGGAAGCCGGGGGCGGCGACCCCGGGCCGGTTGAGAGCGCGGCTATCAGCCTGAAGGGACCCTCCGGCAGGGCAACGAGGATCAAAATAAATGAAGTTGAGGTGCCGGCGCCCTCGTTGAGACTGGCTCTGGGAAGCACTGAAATGCGCTCTACCTTTATCGATCGGATCGAGGTGGGTGAGGGAGGTCTCTACATGGCCGGCACCGGTTACGGGCACGGTGTGGGTATGTGCCAGTGGGGTGCGCGGGCTCTGGCCGAAGAGGGACACTCTCCCGATGAAATTGTCAACTACTTTTACCGCGATATCACCCTGGCCAAAGCATGGTAAATGTAGGGGCGGCCCATGGGCCGCCCAAATCCGTACCGTATATTATAATACAGATGCTCAAATACAGATACGTCTGTTATAGCGGTAGTTTCTTGCCGAACCTCGGGCGAGGCATGCCTCACCCCTACAGCGGGAAAGGAAATGCCGGGCGCGCCTCACCCCTAGGGTAAAATACGGTCCCGCTATCCGAGGATGATTGTGGCCGGTTCATGCGGTAACAGGACCCGGTTACCCTGCAGCACCCGCATGCTGTCGCCGGAGATTTCGTCGATGAGCAAGATCCGGCCGCCGGCCTCCCCGAACTCATACTTGATATCGATCAGCTCCAGCCCCTTTTCTGCGAGCCGTTCTTTAATCAGGGCGGTGGCCCGGCGCGCAGTCTCCTTCATGTAGCCGGCTGCCGCCGGGGAGGCAATCTGCAACGCGGCCAGTGTTTCTCCGGTGACCGGCGGGTCACCGAGGAGGCGCCGGCCGGCACCGGCTTTCTGGCCG
>CAYFRE010000065.1:5332-10493 GCA_964345455.1 uncultured Syntrophomonadaceae bacterium
AAAGCTGCCCCAGGCTTTCTCGCGGCAGATTACCTCCAGGCCGTAAGAGCGGGCCTTTGTTACCAAGATGCAGTTTTCCGCCGGACCGGGTCCGAGGTAATGTGTTGGTATGCCGGCTTGCTCCATCATTTCGAAAAAGTAGACTGAGAGGCGCAGCGAGGCGCCGCCCTTGCCGGCGACCTTGCCGACAACTTCATTGCCTCCGGGATCGAGGCGTTCCCCGGTTCCGGTGACGCTGTCTTTAAAATGAAGCAGGAGCCTATCCTCTGCATATAAAAACACATCTTTTGTTTTTCCACGATACAGTATCTCCAATATACCATCCCTTCTCTTTGACAGCCTGTTGTATCCCGTTTTCTTTTCGGCACAGGCGTGGATAATCCTCCTTGCAGTTTACCCCTTTTAACGGACAGCAAACCACAGGCGCCGGCTTTTTCAGTTGGTTGAGACATAAACCTGGTACAAACTCATATAATAAATTGAAAAACATGAGCGGCTCTACCGGGAGGAGAAGAAATGGAGGAGAAGTATAATTTTCGCAGTGGTCAGCATCGTCTGGTCATCGAAAACAGGGATCATACCGAGGTTACCGGCGTGGTCCATGTGGACAGCTTTGACGATGAAGAGGTAGTCATGGAAACAGAGCTGGGCCTGCTGGCGGTGCGCGGTGAGAATTTACACATCAAGCATTTGAATCTGGAACAGGGGGAAATATCCATCGAGGGTTACGTTCTGGAGCTGGCATATGCGGAAGAGAAGCATTCGCGGACTCGAGGGAAAAACCTGTTGGAGAGGCTTTTCAAATAGTGACAGTCCTTTCCACCTCTTCGCCGGCTGTCCAGCAGTTGATTGCTTTTTTGGAAGCTATGGCCATGGGAGCGTTCTATGCCGCGGTCTACGATCTTTACCGCGCACTGCGCATGCAATTCCGGCGCCTGCCGGCTGCCATTTCGGTGACTGCGGATTGTTTATTCTGGGTTGCAGCCGCGGTTGCCACCATCCTGTTTCTATTCTACAGGCGCCGGGGTGAAATATATACTTACACCTACGGCGGCCTGGCCGGGGGGTTCATTGTCTATTTCTATTTCTTCAGCAATTATTTGCTTCCCATCTGGCAGAAAGGGTTCGGTTTATTATTCCGGCCCAAGCAATGCCGGGGTAAGAGAGCCGGCTCCGGGGAGAGGCGATTTTTCCGGAAATGCAGGATCTTTCAGTTCATACGGCGAAAATAAAAATAGTTGCAGTATATCGATGCTTGTACCGGGGATGTGATCCTGATCCGAAGAACCATAAAATACAACTCGAAAAGGGTGGCCCCTTTTCCCCGCCGCCGTCAGCGCAGTTTCGGGATCTCCAGACTGTTCACTGTTACCGGGGCGATTTTGTTCTGCTTTCTTCTGGTCGTGGCTGCCGTTCAGATGTTCCAGCACCACCGGTTGCAAAAGGAGCTTGATGCAGCCGAGCTGCGGGCAACCGAATACGAATCCCGCAATGAAGAAATTGCCGAAGAGATCGCCCGGCTGCATGAACCCGGTTATATCGAGGTCCTGGCTCGTAAATTTTTGGGCCTGGTCCGCCCCGGGGAGGTCGTTTTTAAGCTTGAGGATTGACAAAGCATTCGAAAAAGTTATAATAACCTTAGGTTTAAGTAAGTATTATGCAAGGAGGATTTTTTAGCGGCATGCCCGTAGAGGTAGGCAGTATCGTGGAAGGGGTGGTCACCGGGATCACAAATTTTGGCGCTTTTGTTACTTTACCCGGGGGAGAAACCGGGTTGGTGCACATTTCGGAAGTGGCCGATTCTTATGTCAAGGATATCCATGATCATCTAAAGAAGTCTGACCTGGTTAAGGTGAAGGTGCTCTCGGTGGATGGCAGCGGGAAAATCGGCCTTTCGATCCGGAAGGCTCTTGCCGGTTCCGGTGCTCGCCGTTCCCGCAGAGAAGATCGGGCTACTTTTGAAGACAAGCTGGCCCGCTTTATGAAAGAGAGCGACGAACGGCTGCAGGATTTGAAACGAAACACTGAGTCCAAAAGAGGCGGCCGGGGGACCTACCGGGAAGCTTACTGAAAACTTCCGGCTGGAGGTTGAAACAGCCTGGCTTCACGGCTTTGAAAACACCTGTAAGGTGTTTTTTTATGCTATTTTCACTGTTATAGGCATATGATTATTAAGTGGACGAACCGGTGAGCCGTGAAGGAGGATGGCGTGAAAGGGAAAACGCCGCTGATTGTCCTGGTGGGGCATCCAAACGTGGGGAAGAGCCAGCTTTTTAATCTGCTGACGGGGAGCCGGGTGATTGTTTCGAACTATCCTGGCACTACTGTAGAACTGTCCCGCGGCAGGGGCAAGATTGAAGGCTTTCCGGTCGAAGTGATCGACTCGCCCGGGCTCTACTCGCTTGGCGCGCTATCTCCGGAAGAGCAGGTCACGCGTCTACTTTTGCTGCAGCAGAGGCCGGATCTGGTGATCCAGGTGATGGATGCCCGCAACCTCGGCCGGATGCTCAGTTTGACCCTCGAACTGCTGGAAGCAAAACTGCCCTTGCTGATTGCCCTGAACATGATGGACGAGGCTGAAGCTGCGGGGTTGAAAATAAACAGCAGCCTGCTTTCACGGCGCCTTGGCGTGAGCGTGGTTCCTACCGCCCTGGTAGCCCGCCGCGGATTGAAGCAGCTATGCCGGGCGGCGGTATCGGTTCTCCGGGGGGAAACGGGAACAGGGGGGGCTGTTGTTAGTCCGCATTACCCTGCTCCCCTGGAAAGACAGTTTACCCTGGGTGAATCGCGGCTGAAGGGTCAGTACGGGTTATCCCGCCGTGCCGTGGCGATCGCCTTGCTGCACGGGGATACCGCTTTTGAAGATACGATCAGGTCACAGGAAGGCTCCCTGAAACATTTACATTTTCTGCGTGAACCGCCGCGCGGCGTCCCGGATCCCCTGCTCCAGTTGGCGTTTGCCCTCCGCCGTCTCAGCCGGATCCTGCTGAGAGGGGTGCTTGCAGCGCCGGCTGCGGAGCCGTACTCTATCGCAGAAAAGCTCAGCCGTATTCTTCTGAACCCCTGGAGCGGGGGGGTTATTCTAGCGGGGCTGCTCTATTTTGGTTTCTATCGCTTCGTGGGCGGGTTTGGGGCCGGAACTCTGGTGGAACTTCTGGAGGAGCGTCTATTTTTAAGACTGATTGCCCCTCTTCTGAACCGCTGGGGAGAACTTTATCTTCCCTGGAACTGGCTGCGGGAACTGCTTGTGCTTGATTACGGTATCTTGACTCTCGGTTTGCGCTACACCATCACGATCATCTTGCCAATCATGGCCACGTTTTTTCTCTTTTTTAGCCTGATTGAGGACAGCGGTTACCTGCCCCGCGCAGCCTATCTGATCAATTTCCTCATGGAGAAGATAGGCCTGAACGGAAAAGCGGTGATCCCGCTGACCCTTGGCCTCGGCTGCGGCACTCTCGCTGTTCTTGTCACCCGCACCCTCGACAGCCGGCGGGAGAGGCTGCAGGCAGCGCTGCTGCTCTCCCTGGCCGTGCCCTGTTCCGCCCAGCTCGGCCTGATTCTGGCCCTGCTGCCCCGGGGCGCCGGGCTCTTCCTCTGGCTGGTACTGGTTTTGATGGCTTTTTGCGTCGCCGCGTGGGGGGGCTCTCTCCTGCTTGGCCGGGGAGCACCTCCTTTTTGCCTGGAGATCCCCCCCCTGAGGCTGCCCCGTCCCGGGGCCATCCTGAGCAAAACAGCGGCTCGCCTGCGGTGGTATCTGCGCGAGGTGCTTCCCCTCTTTATTGGGATCAGTGTCCTGATCTGGGTTCTCCGTTACAGCGGGCTGCTCGAAATAGTGGTTGGAGCACTGCAGCGGCCGCTCGCCGCCCTGGGCCTGCCTGCCGAAACAGCCCTGATTTTCGTTTATGGTTTTTTACGACGCGATTACGGAGCCGCCGGGCTGTTTGATCTGGCCCGGGCTGGAGTGCTCGACGGCGGCCAGATCTTGACGGCGGCGGTTGTATTGACCCTCTTTCTGCCCTGCGTGGCCCAGGTGGCCATGCTGGGTCGAGAATACGGGGGCAGGTTTGTTTTTCTGGTCGTAACCTGCACTGCCCTTCTATCCTGGGTTGCCGGATTGCTGGTCCGTTTTTTAACCGCTATCCCCCTGATCATGAACCTGATTGGCTAGGAGCCGGGGAGGTGAAGCAATTGATCCGCAAGACCGTTCGGGAGCTTGTCCTTCTCCACCACATGAGACCGGGCCAGGCAGGGGAGGTGGCCTCATTTCTGGAACCCGGTCAACCGGCGGTGCGCCGACTGATGGTTTTCGGTTTTCTTCCCGGAGAAAAATTTATCCTGGAACGGTGTCAGCCGGACTACTTAATTCGATTTGGTTGGACCCGTGTAGCCATAAACAAGAGGATTGCTTGCGGGATCCTCGTTCAGAAATTGGCAAGAACAATGATTAATCGGTGAGGGCTGGCTTTATTTGTCGCAAAAAAAAGTTCCTCCGCCTACTGAATATGACATACATTTCAGAATTATCCTTTTATAATCTACTTACCAGGACTACGGAGGAGGATGTCTGCGCGGATGGAAGGGACAACTTTTGCCCATGAAGCCACATCTACTACCGCCGGGGGTAGTCAGGAACGCCTCAACGCTTTGAGATCATTTTACCGGAAGGGCCAGGCCCTCTTCAGCGCGCCCAATATCCTGCTGGCGCTGGCGGGTTTCTTGTTGGGCAGGGCCGAAATTCTCGGTGAGATTGCTCCTTTCGGAGCGATTTTCTGGCTCATCGCGTTGCGGGAAAAACCGAAGCAAAGCTTCCTGGTGGCGGCGGCCGTCCTCGCAGGCCGGGCAACGACAGGCGGTGACGTACCGGAAGCATTCGTCCTCCTGGGAGCGATGGCGGCGGTCTGGTTCATGGAAGGGCTCTGCCTCCGGATATTCAAACGGAGGAGCCCTCTTTTGCCGGCAACCGCGGTGCTGGTAATCCTGAACCGGCTTCCCGTCCTGCTCAGCGCTCCTCAACTCCTGGATGCGGTCTACCTCTCGCTGGAGCTAATCATCGGCTTTCTGGCAGCAGTGGTTATGCTGCCGGCGATGCGGCTGATCGATTTTCTCACCCGCAGCAGGGACAGACCGGCAGTGGAACAGGAAGAGATCCTGGCCCTGT
>CAYFRE010000066.1:0-10415 GCA_964345455.1 uncultured Syntrophomonadaceae bacterium
CCCCGTTGTTGTCATCCTGAGGGCGCAGCCCGAAGGATCTCTGTCCTGAGCGCAGCGAAGGACATACTTTTAAAGCAATGCTTTCATTTACCGTGGTTTGAGTACACGTCTATTTCATTGTGATGAAAGCACTACTTATTCAGGTCGGGAAGTTTTGTTTTTACGAAGCATCTGTGCTTTGGAGATCCTTCGCTTTGCTCAGGATGACAAAAAATGCATTCCGGATGCGGCATCCTGTCATTGCGCTGAAGGCCCCCGTTGTTGTCATCCTGAGGGCGCAGCCCGAAGGATCTCAATTAATTATGGGGTAAAGTAATGATAAGGAGTTAGCTCCATGTACTACGTTTATATCCTGACCAATAAAACAAATAAGGTTTTATACGTAGGAATAACCAACAACCTTGTACGGCGTATTTACGAGCACAAAAAGAAAATGGTTAAAGGATTTACTCACAAATACAACGTTGACCGGCTGGTGTATTTTGATATTACGCCTGATGTTAAAGCAGCAATTGCCAGGGAAAAACAGATAAAGGGTTGGTTACGACAGAAAAAAATAGATTTGATAAACGAGTTTAATCCTTCATGGCGAGATTTGTACTATGCGATTTGCCAATAGTTAGAGGCGGTCTGTTTTTATTCAGAGAAGTATACTTATTGAGCCGGTCCGGTTTGGAGATCCTTCGCTTCGCTCAGGATGACAAAAAATGCATTCCGGACGCGGCATCCTGTCATTGCGCTGAAGGCCCCGTTGTTGTCATCCTGAGGGCGCAGCCCGAAGGATCTCTGTCCTGAGCGCAGCGAAGGAACCCGTTATTTTGCTTCTCTTTAAACCCTACGGCTTACACCGTCATATCTTCGGATCTGCTTGCATCAACTTCAATATCTTTTTTGCGGTTCAACAAATAATAGAGCGCCGGGATGAAGCCGAGCAGCAGAATGGTGCCGACAATCATGCCGCCGATGACGGCGATGGCCATCGGCGCCTGCAGCTGGCTGCCCTGGCCCAGGCCGAACGAGAGCGGCACCAGGCCCAGGATGGTGGTAATCGTGGTCATCAGGATCGGACGCAGCCGGGCGGTGGCGCCGGTGACAATGGCCTCCTTCAGCCGCAGGCCGTGAATGCGGCGCAGCTGGTTGATGAAGTCGACCATGATGATCCCGCTGTTGACCAGGATCCCCACCAGGACGACCCCCCCGATCAGCGCCGGTATACTCAAGCCTTGCCCGGTGACCATCAGGGCAATCACCGACCCCGAGAGGGCCAGCGGCAGGCTGCTGATGATGATGAAAGGATGCAGAAAAGATTCAAACTGAGCCGCCATCACCAGGTAGACCAGGAAGGCGGCGACGACCAGCACCAGGTAGAGCTCATCGTAAACATCTGTCATCTGGCTCGAGGTGGCCTCGGTGACATGATAGCCCGGAGGCATCTCGATATCTTTAATCGCCTCACGGACCGCCTTGTTGGCACTGCCCAGGCTGATCCCCTGCAGCTGGGCCTGGATTCTGCCGATGACCTGATGATTTTCCCGGGCGATATTCAGAGGCCCGCACGATACCTCAATATCGGCAATATCCCCCAGGCGCAGGTATGAGCCCGTCGATGTGTAAAAGCCGAGGTTCTCCAGGTCTTCGATGGTTTGCAGGTCGCCTTTCCGGTAGCCGAGAATCAGCTCGAAAATTCCGTCACCCGTCTCCAGCCGGGCCACGGAGACGCCGTCAACCGCCTCGTAGAGCAGCATTCCCACCTGGTAGGCCGTGGTCCCTTTGCGCAGGGCCTTGACCTGGTCCACCTTTACATGCACTTCCGGGATCGCTTCTTCCGTGGCGCTGCGCACATCGGAGAGGCCGGGCAACTCTTTTATTTTTGCCAGGATCTCTTCGGATAGCCCGGCCACCTTCTCCTGCTCCGGTCCCTGGATGATCAGCTCCAGCCCCATGCTGAGCCCGGTTGAATCCATGAGTGACTCCTGCTTGAAGCTGAGCTCAGCTTCGCCCGGCAGGGCCGCATCCGCTTGCTCTTTTACCGTGGCGATAATCTGCTCTATTTCGGAGGCATGGTCCGCCTCCACCTGCGCCCTGACCTTGGCGCGGTTGGGCACCCCCGATTCAATGGCGATACCGAAAAGCTGCTGCTCCCCGATCTGCGCGGTATAATAATCGATTCCTTCCAGCCCGCCGACAATCTTTTCCAGTTCTGCAGCGCAGGCATCGGTCTTCTCCAGGGGCGTTCCCGGCGGCAGGATCAGCTCAACCGAAAAGGCCGATTCATCCGGAGTGGGAAAGAGGTTGGAGTCAAGAAAGGGGATAAAGATGGCGCCCAGGGCCATCGCTACCGCACCGATGCCCATTGCCGCCCAGGGATGCTGCAGGACTCGCTCCAGAAGAGCGCGGTAGCGGGAAGGTCCCGCCTGCGCCGCCTCCGTGACGCCGCCCCGCCGCAGGAAGCGCGAGGCCAGCATCGGGATCACTGTCAGAGCCACCACCAGCGAGGCAAAGAGAGCGCAGGTTACCGTAATGGCGAAATCGCGGAAAAGCTCGCCGGCCAGCCCGCTCAGGAAGACCACCGGGAAGAAGACGCTGATCGTGGTCAGGGTCGAGGCAAAGATGGCCCCGGTCACCTCGTTGCTCCCCTTAACCGCCGCCTTGGAGGTAGTGGAGCCCAGCTGCAGGTGCCGGTATATGTTTTCACTGACCACGATGGAGTTATCCACCAGCATCCCGGCGGCCAGGGCCAGGGCGCCCAGAGTCATCAGGTTAATGGAGAGACCCGAGAAATAAAGCAGGGCGAAGGCCGCGAGCACGGCCACCGGTATGGTCAGGCCGATCACCAGGATCGTGCGCCAGTTTCGCAAAAAGAGCAGCAGTACGGCCACGGCGAGAAGCGAGCCCAGCAGTAGAGAGCGGACCAGGTCCATCAGGGCGCTCTCGATCTCCTGAGCCTGGTCAAAGGTGTAGTTGAAGCTCAAATTGTAGTCCAGCTCGTTGAACTCCGCGGCCAGTTCATCGAGGGTCCGGTGCACCTGGCGAGAAACCATCACCGTGTTGGCTTCGCCTTCCTTCTGCAGGTAGAAGCCGATGCTCGGCTGCCGGTTGATCCGGTTGACTGCGGTGGCCTCGTGCAGGTCTACTTTCACTTCGGCGATATCGTTCAACCTGATCGGAACCAGGGGGAATTCGTCTTCCGGTATCGACGGGCCGCCTCCGGCGCCCGCCGATGACAGGATCATGGCCATGGACATGTCGACGATGGCCTTCTCCAGCTGTTGCGACGTCTTATCCAGCTCACCCTTGATCTTGCTTTCCAGCCCCTTGAGCTGCTCTCTCCAGGCTCCAAAATCGGGGATGGTGGCCAGGTGTGTATTGCCGATCTCTTCAAGGTCCGGGCTTTCTCCAGGCGGCAGGGTCACGATGAGCCGGCCTTCTTCGATGGCTACGGGCCATTCACCGGGGAGAGCCCCGGCAATTTGCTCCAGGTCAATGCCGTATTGTTCCAGCAAGGCGGGATCCGGCTCGATGATCAGCCCGCCGTCCTCGCCTATCTCCATCTGCGGCAGGATATCTTTGAGGTATATATCGCGCACCGGTATCTCCAGGCTGCCGGATGACGGCAGCGCCTGCGAGAGCATCCGGTTCAGGTCAATATCCACCGAGTGCCCGAGCAGCTTCCGCAGCTCTTCTTCGTTGAGCTGAAAGCCGATCACCAGGTTGCCGAGCTCCTCCGGATTTAGGGAGCGGCCGACCAGCCGGATGCGCATCTGCTGTTCATTTACCTCCACATTGCCGCCGGGAAGATTGAGCAGGCTGGCCCGCAGGATATTGGAGACCTGTTCGAAAGAGACCTCGTTTTCAAGAACACGGTCAGGAAAGAGGCGGATAAAAAGATCGCGTTTGACCCCGCCTTCAATTCTCAGGCTGGCCACGCCGGGGATAGTTTCGAGGCGGGGCCTGGCGCTTTTCTCCAGCCATTCAGTAAGCTCTGCGGCGTCGAGGCTGCTGCTGACATCCACCTGCATTATCGGCAGCAGCGTGGGGTCAAATTCGAGAATGATCGGCCGCTGTACTCCTTCCGGCAGGGTCAGCAGGTCAAGACGTGTCCCCACCTCATCGCGCTTCTGCTTCAGATCGGCGCCCCATCGGAATTCGAGGGCGACCAGGGAAACATGCTCCTGGGAGAGGGAGATGACATTTTCCACCCCGCTGACCGGGGAGACGGTATTCTCGATTGGTTCGGTGACCATTTGTAAATTTTCCTGGGGAGAACTGCCGGGGAAAACGGTGATCACCGCCAGGTAAGGCGGCTCGATATCAGGCAGCAGGTCAAGCGGGGTCTGGACCAGGGAAACCGTGCCGATCACGAGAATAATCAACAAAATGGTGATCGTGGCTACGGGTTTCCGCACGGAGATATCCGGTAAATTCATCTTCAGGGTTCGCCTCGCTGCAACAATATATTTATATTTGCCGCTACCGGCAACATTATAAAAATTATGTGCCGATTTGCTATTTATGCTTATTTTATAACATGAGTCCGGATCATTCAATAATCTCATCCTGAGCCCCTTCCCGGTCATCCTGGTTCTCCGGTCCCATTGAGTTGATTCCCTTCCCGGTCATCCTGAGCGCAGCGAAGGATCTCAATTTGCTTTTTCACCCACGCAAAGGTTATAATAATTCCAGGAAAATATGGAAAAGCGGGGGACTATGCAGCAAGGTGAAGCATTTTTAACGACGCGCAGTGAAGAAGAGACGACCTATATCGGCATGGTTTTAGGCAAGTGGATCAGAGAACCGCTGGTGGTTGCCCTGAACGGTGAACTGGGCAGCGGCAAAACAGTTTTTGTGCGCGGCGCCGCCGCCGGGCTTGGCGTGACCGAAATGGTGACCAGCCCTTCATTCGTTCTATTGAAAATTTACCAGGGCAGACTTCCGGTATATCATTTCGATTTCTACCGGCTGGATGAAGCCGCGGCGCTGGACGACCTCGGGTTTGACGAGTATCTCCCCGGGGAAGGGGTTGCCTTCGTGGAGTGGGCGGGTAACCTGCCCGGGGTGCTTCCCGCGGAGCGGCTCGAGGTCACCATTGAGCGTTTCTGTGATCACGGCGGAGAGGGGCGCCGTCTCTGGTTGATGCCCCACGGATTGGAAAGCTCGTGGCTAGTGGCCAGGCTGATCGAGGGGATTACCTGGCGTGTTGACGGCAGCCTGAATATGCTGCCCCAAGAGCTGTTTTCTAAAGAAAATGGGGGAAGGCTGGGCTGGAACTGCTGATACTCGGTATTGACACCACAACGCTGGCCTGCAGCGCGGCTTTGATGGCCGAAGAGACGCTGCTGGCCGAGTTTACCCTGAATATCCGCAAGACTCATTCGGAACGCCTGATGCCGCTGATCGATGCTCTATTGAAAGAGAGCGCCGTCGAACGCGAGCAGCTGCAGGCCGTCGCCGTGGCGGCCGGCCCCGGTTCTTTTACCGGCATCCGCATCGGCGTATCCACCGCCCGCGCGCTGGCCCAGGGCCTGGGCATACCGGCGGTAGGCGTCTCCACCCTGCGGGCCCTGGCCGAGGCGGTGCCCTCGCCGGGCGCCCTGATCTGCCCCCTGCTTGATGCCCGCCGCAACGAGGTTTACAGCGCTCTCTACCGGCGCGAGGCTCTCCCGCCACACGGCCTGGAGATGCTGATTCCGCCGGCGGCGGTTGAGATGGGCTCCTTTGCCGAAAGATTAAAAACATATGGCGAACCAATTGTCTTTGCCGGGGAAGGATTGAACTCTTACGCACCTTACCTCATCGAGGCGCTGGACGGCCTGGCGGTCCTGCCGCAGGCCCCGCAGCGCGCCTGCCGGGCAGCCTGGGTGGCCCTCTGCGGAAGCCGTCTCCTGGGCCAGGGTCCCCGCGCATCGTTTCATGAGCTATTGCCGCAGTATCTGCGCCGTCCCGAAGCCGAGCGCCGTCTCGAGGAGCGAAAGAGAGGTGCGACGTGTCCCTGACCTTTACCATTGAGCCGATGACCCTGCAAGACCTTGAGGCTGTGGCCAAGATCGAGCAGGGCTCTTTTGAACAACCCTGGTCACCGCACTCATTCCACACGGAACTGATCGGAAACGACATGGCTCACTACCTGGTGGCGCGGGTAGGGGAGAGGGTGGCGGGCTACGGCGGTATCTGGGTTATATTCGACGAGGCCCACCTGACCACCCTGGCGGTGGCGGAACATTACCGGCGCTGCGGCATCGGCACCGCGCTATTGAAGGCGCTGATGAAGAAGTCGGCCTCCTTCGGAGCGCGTCGTATCTCCCTGGAAGTGCGCCCGAGCAACCACGCCGCCCGCAGGCTTTACGAAAAATTCGGCTTCACCATCAAGGGAGTGCGGAAGCATTACTATTTTGACGAGGACGGCCTGGTTATGTTCAACAACAACCTGCAATGCGACGGGGAGGCGGATGATGACCCGGCCTCCTGAAACATCAAGCACGGGACCTGTACGCATCTTGGGTATAGAGAGCTCCTGCGATGAAACCGCGGCGGCGGTGGTTGAGGACGGCCGCCGCATCTGCAGCAATGTGATCTCTTCACAGGTGAAGCTGCATGCCGCCTACGGCGGCGTTGTCCCCGAGATCGCCTCGCGGCGTCACCTCGAACAGATCAACCTGATCATAGAGCAGGCTTTGGCAGAGGCCCGTCTCAACCTGAGGGAGCTCAGCGCCGTGGCCGTTTCCAGCGGCCCCGGCCTGGTCGGGGCGTTGCTGGTAGGCGTCTCCACCGCGAAAGCGCTGGCCTACGCCGCCCGCCTGCCGTTGATCGCGGTCAACCACGTCGAGGCGCACCTTTATGCCAACTTTCTTACCGGCGCCGGGCTCCGCTATCCCCTGGTGGCGCTGATCGCTTCCGGCGGCCATACCAGCCTGCTGCTGCTGCCGGAGTCTGATCAAATCGTCTCTCTGGGGCAGACCCGCGATGATGCTGCCGGCGAGACCTTCGACAAGGTCGCCCGGGCGATGGGCCTGGGCTATCCCGGCGGGCCGCAGATTGACCGCCTTGCCGCGCAGGGCAACCCTGCCGCCATTGAATTTCCCCGCGCCTACCTCGATGAGGAGGGGCGCTTTGACTTCAGCTTCAGCGGCCTGAAATCGGCCGTGATCAACCAACTGCACCACCTGCGCCAGAAGGATGAAACGCCGGATCCGGCCGATCTGGCCGCCTCTTTCCAGGAGGCGCTCGTCGGAGTGCTGGTGGACAAAACTGTGGCCGCCGCCCGCGAGCACAGCGCCGCCTGCGTCCTCCTGGCCGGAGGCGTCGCCGCCAACACCCGCCTCCGCTCGCTGATGCGCGAAGAGCTCCGGCAGGCCCTTCCCGGGGTGCCCCTTTATTTTCCGCCTCCCGTGCTCTGCACCGACAACGCGGCCATGATCGCCGCTGCTGCGGACCCCCTCTACCGCCGTGGCATCTTCGCCTCCCTCAACCTGAACGCCTCCGCCGGCCTGCCACCCGGCCGCTAAACCTCTGCCTATCTTTCGGTCATTTCATTTCATTAAATATCTCTTTTCTAAAGAGGGATTTAGGGGGAATTTCAGGCGTAGCCGTATTTTATCTCTCTTATTTAATCCTGTCATTTGGTCCATAATAACCCTCTAAATTCCCATAACTGGAGAACAACTTATGTCTACCCGGTGTGGATATTGTGAAAAGGGCAGAGAAAAACCTCAAATTCGGGGTTAAACCTGTGGATAACCCTGTGTATTGTGTGGATTACTATTAATGGAATTCCCCACAACCTATAATATATATGCCGTTATTTTAAAAATATGCCTCCTTTCTGGTCGACATAACTTGTTTACACCGCGATCTGTATAAAAAAACGAATTGCTAAAATTATAAAACTTAATAGTTGGTATAAAAAGAAGTAAATGCAAAATTGAGCAGGATATTGTCAGACATTGTTGAATAACTCAAGCAAAGCAATTTATAAATATTACAGGAAAAGTAAGTGGGGGTATGAAAGACTTGATTGATTTGCACGTTCATTTATTGCCGGAAGTTGACGAAGACGGCCCCCCCGATTTACCTGGTTCACTTGCTATGGCGGAAGAACTGGTTGCCCGGGGCTTCGATACTGTTATCGCCACGCCGCATTGCATTGAAGGAGCCCCTTCTGCCCGGGAAATATTGAACCGCTGGCAGCTGTTTAACGCAGAGATTGCACAGAGACAGATCCCTTTAAAGGTGCTGCCTGGTGCCGAGCTGGCCATTGAGCCGCAGCTGCTGCAACGAATTAAAAGTGGCGAAGTCCTGACCCTGAACCGGGGGCGTTACTTGCTTGTCGAATTGCCGCTGTTCCAGGCAATGCCTGCATATGCAGAAGAGCTGCTGTTTGAGATGAAGGTCCACGACTATTACCCCATCCTGGCTCATCCTGAAAGGATAAAAGCATTTCAAAACGACCTTTCACTGTTATACCGGCTGGTTTCCCGGGGCGTTTATGTGCAGCTTACCTTGAGCAGCCTCACCGGTATGCTTGGTTCAACGGCGAAAAAAACTGCCTGGACGATGCTTGCACATCAACTGGTCCATTTTATGGCTACCGATGCTCACAGCGCCGGACGACGTCTTTCGAAAACTGGGTTGGCCATGCAGTTGATAAATAAAAAGATCGGCAGCGAGGCCGTCGAAGCCATGCTAAAAGTGAGACCAGGCCAGATGCTGCGCGGTGAAGAGATTGAATTTCCGGAACCGGTGCCTTTTAAAAAAAGAAGGTTCCATTTGATCCGGGGAAAACATTGTCCAACTGAAAGCGGGGAGTGATCTATGGAGCAAGAGCTGGAACTATCAGAACTGTGGCAGATCGTAAGCAAGCGATGGAAGATGATCCTTCTGATAACCCTGCTGGCTGTGCTGATATGTGCCGCGGTAAGTCTTTTTATCATCAAACCTCAATATGTCGCCTCCACTACCCTGATGGTGATGAAGCCGGTGGAATCGGAGCAGATCCTATACCAGGATATCCAGGTAAGCCGGCAGCTGGCTGACACCTACCAGGTAGTGGTTCATAGCCGGCGGGTTCTCGATAAGGTCATCCGGAGCCTGAATTTACCCTATAGCCCTGCAGAGATGAAAGAGAAGGTCAAGGTCTCCTCGGTGCAAAATACAGAGATCATTACTATCGATGTAACCGATACAGACCCCCGCCTGGCCGTCCTTATCAGTAACCAGGTAGCACGAACATTTATGCAAGAGATTACAGAGATCATGAATATTGAAAATGTCAGTCTGATCGATGAGGCCGCGGTTCCGGGTAGACCGGTAAGCCCGCGGGTGGAGTTAAATATCGCCGTGGCGCTGGTGATAGGCGTTATGGTTGCCGTCGGCCTGGCCTTTCTGCAACACTATCTCGATCAGACGATTAAAAAAGAGGAAGAGCTCCAGGATCTGTTCGGCTTAACTGTTTTAGGAACTATACCGTTGATGGAGGACAATTAGTTGAAAAACTCGCGAATATCCAGCAGAGTTTTAATGGCTACGGGGAGTTCCCGCTCACCGGCGGCTGAAGCCTACCGCACCTTAAGGACCAATCTTCAGTTTGCGGGAATAGATAAGCCAATCCGGAAGATTCTGGTGACCGGTCCTATCACTGGCTGCGGCAAATCAACGACCCTGACCAATTTGGGGATTACCCTGGCCCAAACCGGGGCCTCGGTGCTGCTTATAGATACCGACCTGCGCAAGCCGATCCTGCACAAGGTCTTTAAATTTAGAAATGATCAAGGCTTAACAAATGTTCTTTTTGACAGCAATATTAACCCGGAAATGGCCATCTACAAGAGCCTTATTGAAAATTTGTATGTCTTGAGCAGCGGACCGATTCCTCCGAATCCCTCTGAGCTGCTCGTAGCGGAAAAGTTTCGTCATCTTGTCGAGGAGCTTGCAGCTACGTTTGATTATCTCTTATTTGATTCTCCCCCGGTTAATGCAGTTACCGATGCCGCCATCTTGGCGCAACTTGCTGATGCCACTATCTTTGTGGTGCGGTACGGCCAGGTTAAAAAAGATGAAGCGGCTTATGCCCTGGAGCAGCTAAAAAAGGTTAACGCCAATGTCATTGGTGCGGTGAAGAACGCGGTCCCGGCTGATAACCAAGCGTACTATTACTACAAATACGGCTCCTAACTGTGACACCTTGGTGTCACTCGTTGTTGATATGATATGGTAAAATCCTGTTCTTTTTACTCTATGGTGTCAAACCCGGTACGATTCATCCTCCCCTTGAAGGGGGAGGGTGGGGGTGAAGATACCATTGAAAGAAAAAAAGATACGCTTAACCGGTTTCCCGGTTGCCACTTTGATTAGTCTGGGCTTGCTCCTGATGTCGGCCCTACTAATCTATATAACAGGCAACCTGTATGCCAAATTTGTCT
>CAYFRE010000067.1:0-10089 GCA_964345455.1 uncultured Syntrophomonadaceae bacterium
GGTGTCAGGGTTGCAATTAAGCACATCCTTCACGGGGCCATGGTTTATACAGTTATTAATTGATAAAATTATACCATATATTTAACAATGCAGATCGAGGTGACATAACCTACCCGGCCCCTGTCACCATATCAGGCAGGATAGTATAAGCAAACCATAGAAACTTAAGACTGTATCCAAATGAGGTTTGAATGGTGACCCGGACCGGGGCAGAGGTTTCCCGGGAAAGCACTTTGGAAAAAGGAGTATACAACATGTCCACCATATTTATCACCAGAGAAATACCGGAAGAAGGCTTAAAATTGCTGGAGGAAAAATACAGGCTTAAGGTTAACCCTGCTGAAAGACCTGTAACCCGGCAGGAAATGCTGGAAGGTGTTAAAGAAGCCGATGCCCTCCTTTGTATGCTTACCGACAAGGTTGATCGTGATGTCATTGAAAGCGCCTCAAATTTAAAGGTTGTAGCCAATATGGCTGTAGGCGTAGACAATATCGATATAGAAGCATGTACCGGGCACGGTGTTGTAGTAACCAATACTCCCGGAGCGCTCACCGAGGCGACCGCCGATTTAACCTGGGCGCTGCTTCTGGCTGTAACCAGGCGCATAGTTGCAGGAGATCGCTTTGTCCGGGCAAGAAATTTCAACGGGTGGGCGCCGCTTCTTTTTGTCGGCGGGGATCTATTTGGAAAGACTCTGGGAATAATCGGCATGGGGCGCATCGGCCAGGCCGTGGCCCGGCGCGGTCTTGGTTTTGGTATGAGAATAGTATATTCCAAGCGTGAAAGATTACCTCTTGAAGTTGAGAAGGAGTTTAAAGCCGCTTATCTGCCCTTGGATGAAGCTGTAAGAGAAGCGGATTATTTAACCCTTCATCTGCCCTACTATCCCGGGGTGCATCATCTTATTAACCGGAAAAGGCTTGAAATGATGAAGCCCACCGCCTATCTGATCAACACCGCCCGGGGTGCGCATATCGATGAGCGGGCCCTGGTGGAACATTTGAAAGAGCATAAAATTGCCGGAGCAGCCCTGGATGTGTATGAAAACGAGCCAAAATTAACCCCCGGCTTGATCGAACTGGACAACCTGGTTCTGGCCCCTCACACGGGGAGCGCCAGTATCAGTACGCGTAGAATCATGGCTGAGATGGCGGCAAAGAGCATTGTGGCCGTGCTAAAAGGGGATAAGCCGGAGCATGTGCTCAATCCCGAAGTGTTCAATTAAAGATGATTGTAGGGCGATAAGATAAAATAACACGGTAAGCTGCTATTAAGCAGGAGGCGTGTTAATAAATATTAAATATAGGAGCAGAAGCAACGGTTGGTATGTTAAAGTCTGTTGCTTCTTGTGGCCGAACATGCAAATTAATAATGAAAAGAAAAAGATTGCAGTCTTTGTGTTGGCTGTTGTATTTATCCTTTTCTTTATCAACGGAGCTCCGGGACAGGATGGAAGCTCCGGTTTGGAAAATCTGGATACTGGAAAAGATGATAAACCTGCCGGGCCATCACAGGCCGTACCATCCGGCCGGCTGATTGTCAGTTTCATTGATGTTGGTCAAGGCGATGCCATTTTAGTGCAGACACCGGGTAAAAACATACTGATTGATGGCGGTGAACGAGGAAACACTGTCATTGATTATCTTAAGAAGCGGGGGATTGGCAGCCTGGATTTAGTTGTCGGGACTCACCCGCATGCTGATCACATCGGTGGATTGATAAATGTAATGCAGTCAATTCCTGTTAAAGAGGTTATTGATCCGGGAGTTGTTCATACCACCAAAACATTTGAGGATTATTTGACCTTAATTGACCAGGAAGAGATTGTCTTTACAGAAGGCCGTGCAGGCATGACCAGAGATCTGGGTGACGGGGTGATCATGAAGATCCTTCACCCTTCTTCTCCTTCTACCGATATAAATGAATCTTCTATAGTAGTTAAGATAACTTTTGGACAGGTTAGCTTTATGCTTACAGGTGACGTGGGTCAGGACAGTGAGATGAAGATACTGCAGCGGGGCTATGACTTGAAGAGTACAATCCTTAAGGTCGCTCACCATGGCAGTATAAAGGGCACATCGTCATCGTTCCTCTCTGCGGTAAGACCAACCGTGGCCGTAATTATGTGCGGCAAAGAGAATCCCTATGGCTTTCCGCATGATGAAACGCTTACGAAACTGGCCGGGGCGAAGGTGGATATTTACAGAACAGATATTCAAGGGACTATTGTTATCATCACAGATGGGGAAACCTTCAAAATAAATTAAAGCGACCCTTTTCCGGGGAACCGTCAACTGAACCAATACCGGTGCCGGCATCGGAACCGCAACGATCACCGAAAGCGTGTGGTTAATGCAGGCTACCTGCAAACAGGAGGGAAACCATGAAGGCTGTAATCGATCGTTTCGAGGGAGACTGTGCGGTTATTCTTTTTGGAGATGAGGAACGGCAGGTCTGTATACCTAAAAAGTATCTCCCTGAAGGTGCCGGGGAAGGGAGTTGGCTTGAGGTTTCATTTGAGTTAGACCCGGAAGGCGGTAAAAAACAAGAAGAAAAAGTTAAAAATTTGCTGGAGAAATTAAAAAACAAAAATAGCTGAATCCTTGCTTCTAATAATGGTCGCATACGGCCGGCTCCAATTCTGGAGCCGGTTTAATCTGCCCGGATACAGGACCAAACCTTATCAACGCGTTCGGTCTGGCAATATGCAGGAATTATAGTAAACCGAAAGAATAGATCAGGTAAAGTCACTATGGGGTGGTGTTGCATGGCGGGAAAGATGAGGCTCGTTCGTGACAACCTGCTGGATGCTCTCCAGTCTGCGGGGAGTACAGAATTACTGAATATGTTTTCCGAAAGGCGCTACCGCAAAAAAGAGATTGTTTTCTTCCCAAGCCACAACAAAGACAGTGTTTTCATTGTCAAGAAAGGCCAGGTCCGGGTTTACCTGGCCTTTGATGACAAGGAATTTACCGTTTCCATTCTTGAGGCGGGCGATGTATTTTCCACGCACACCAGGGCATTTACGGAGGCGCTGGATGATTGTACGCTGATGGTCTGCAACACGGAAGATTTTAGCCAAATGCTGATCGATCACCCCGCATTTACCCATTACCTGATTAATGTCCTGGGGGATTTGCTGAAGAACTGTTTTACGATCATAATCAATCTCGCCTTCATGGAGGCGAGAACTAGGCTGAGAGAGTACCTGCTGTCAGAGGCTGAGGGAAAAGGTGTTTGCTGTAAAGAGGGCATCAAGGTGGAAATAGGGCAGGATCTCAGCCAGATGGCCACGATCATCGGCGTTTCCCGCCAGACGGTCTCCTCCCTGGTGAACGAGTTTTGCCGCATGGGCATACTCGAGCGTCTGAACCGGAAAACCATACTGATCAAAGACAGGAAAGCTCTGCAGAACATGGATAAGCAATAAACCGGTATGTTTATTGGAGCAATACCTTTTATTCAAAAAAGGATGAGAATAAAATCTCATCCTTTTTTATTTTAAAATAGATAAATACATTCTTTATAAGCAATATGTCAGGTATCTGACATATTGTTTATATAATAAGTATTACAATGAACAGAAGCAGGTGCGTGATACCTGAAAAACATTGCTTAAAAAGGAGGGATAACCGTGCCCGGACAAAAAGAGAACTATTTTGTTTATGCCGATCCGGGAAAATGCCTGGGGTGTAAAAGCTGTGAGCTTGCGTGCGGGCTGGAGCACGCAAACGCGGATCTTTTTACCGCCGTGCTGAAAGGGTACCCGGTCCGCTCAAGAAATCACGTGGTAGAGGCTGCAGGCATCAGGACACCGATCCAGTGCCGTCACTGTGAGGAGGCGCCCTGTGCCCTGGTTTGCCCTTCCGGTGCTATCAGCCAGGAAGAGGGAATGGTCTATCTGGACAGGACGTTATGCTTCGGCTGTAAAAGCTGTGTCATGGTCTGTCCTTTTGGCGCTATCCAGGTGCGAGCTGAAGCGAAAGCGATAAAATGTGATCTTTGTGTTGATTCGGCTGCGGAAATCAGCGAGGCCTCATGCGCCTGCATCAGGGCATGTCCGACAAAGGCCATCTCGCTGGTGGATAGCGAAGGGTTGAGGCAGAAGCTGATGACCGCCAGGGTTGGGGAAATAGCCCAGGCCCGCGCTGTGGAGAAACAGCCCGCAGTTTGAAAGATACCGTCAAACCCATAAACCTGGCTTTATGGAGGTTCTCATGGAAAACTTGAAAGATGCGGATTTTACCGTGGAGACCAAATCAATTCTGCTTCGTTATCCTCGCGAGCAGCGGTTTGTGCTGGCCATGATGCAGGATATCCAAAAGGAGTATGATTACCTGCCCGGGGAAGCGATTTACCAGATTGCCGCCTATCTTGAGGTCCCGCCCGGCAAGATTTACAGTATGGCTACATTTTACAAGGCCATCAGCCTGAAGAAGAAAGGTAAAAACATCATCAAAGTATGTGACGGAACCGCCTGTCATATCAGGTCATCTGCATGGATCATCGAGGAGCTTGAAAACGTGCTGGGGATCAAGCCGGGCTGCACCAGCGCTGACGGCAGGTTTTCTCTGGAAACCGTGAAGTGCCTGGGGACATGTGCCCTGGCCCCGGTAATAATGGTTAACGATCATTATTACGGGTCTTTGACGGTAGCCAGAGTCAAGGAAATACTGCAAAGGTACGGAGGCCGCGCAGATGAAGAGTGAACAGGAACGAAAAAGAAAAATTTTGGTATGCTGCGGCCCGGGCTGCCTTGCCGTAGGCGGCAAGGAGATCCTGCAGGGGCTGAGGACTAAAATCGTGGAAACGGGCGCCGAAATTGAAGTTGAGTCTGTGATCAAGGGCACCGGCTGCCACGGCCTCTGCGAACAGGGTCCAATGGTCCGCTTTTTACCGGAAGATATTTCGTACTGCCGGGTTGGCCTGGCGGATATCGATGAAATCATTGCTCAAACTGTGCTGCAGCACAATGTGGTGAAAAGGCTTCTGTTTATGGATGCAATCACGGGCCGGCGGGTCAGCTCTCAAAGCGAGAACAGCTTCTATAAGAAACAGCTGAAAATTGCGTTGCGCAATACCGGCGAGATCGACCCCCTCGAGCTGGATGATTACCTGGAGCGGGGAGGCTACCGGGCTTTAACAAAGGCCATTTCCCAGAAGGATCCCGGCGCGGTGATCGCCGAAGTGGAGCAATCCGGCCTCAGGGGAAGAGGCGGCGCGGGATTTCCCACAGGGCTGAAATGGCGGCAGTGCGCCCGGGTTGACAATTTTCCGAAATACGTGATTTGCAACGCCGATGAAGGCGATCCCGGGGCGTTCATGGATCGGAGCATAATCGAAGGCGACCCCCACAGCGTTATTGAAGGCATGGTTATCGGCGCTTATGCCATCAAGGCGAACCGGGGGTTTATTTATATCAGGGACGAATATGATCTGGCGGTTAAAACGATGCTCGAAGCCGTCCGCCAGGCGGAGGCTCGCGGCTACCTCGGCAGCAATATCCTGGACAGCGGATTTGACTTCAACCTGGAAGTGGTCCGCGGCGGCGGCGCTTTTGTCTGCGGTGAATCGAGCGCCTTGATGGCTTCCATTGAAGGCCGGGTTGGAGAACCGCGGGCCAAGTATATCCGCTCCGTGGAGCGGGGGCTGTGGGATCAGCCCACTGTCCTAAATAATGTGGAAACATGGGCCAATATTCCACCCATTATCCTGAATGGAGGAGATCGGTTCAGCAGTATCGGCTCCGGAAAAAGCAAGGGAACGAAGGTGTTCTCCCTGGGCGGCAAGGTGAAAAATACGGGACTTGTCGAGGTGCCGATGGGGATCACCCTGCGCGAGTTAATTTTTGATATCGGCGGGGGCATTTTGAACGACAAAAAGTTCAAAGCGGTCCAGACCGGCGGCCCCTCCGGGGGCTGTATTCCCGCGGATATGCTGGATCTGAAGGTAGATTTTGACTCCCTGGCAGCGGCGGATTCAATGATGGGCTCCGGCGGAATGATCGTGATGGACGAGCGCACTTGCATGGTCGATACAGCCCGCTATTACATAGATTTCCTGGCGGAGGAGTCCTGCGGCAAGTGCTCGCCCTGCCGCGAGGGACTGAAAAGGATGCGGGAGATCTTGAATGACATTTGCAGCGGCTCCAGCCGCCCGGGGGATATTGAACTCCTTGAAGAGATTGCCGGCATGGTCCGGGAAAGCTCCCTCTGCGGCCTGGGTAAAACCGCTCCCAACCCGGTTCTCTCCACGATAAAATATTTTCGTGATGAATATGACGAGCATGTTAAAAAGAAGCGCTGCCCGGCCGGGGTCTGCCGTCAGCTGACCACTTTTATCATCAACAGCGCGGACTGTACCGGCTGCGGCCTGTGCAAGAAGAACTGCCCGGCGGAAGCGATCGCCGGAGACTCCAAGGAGCCGCATGTCATCGAGCCATCCAGGTGCACGAAATGTGGAAACTGCATTGAACTTTGCAGGTTCAATGCAATCACCGTGAAATAAAAAAAGGAGATGATAATCCGTGGATAAGAACGAGCGGGTACAGAAAAGTATAGACCGGGCTTCCCGGGCCCTGATCGAAAGAGCCGCGCAGGAGGGCAGGGAACTTGCCTGGGACCGGTTCAAAAAGCAGGAGCCCCAGTGCGGTTTTGGTCTCCTGGGAATATGCTGCCGCAATTGCAATATGGGGCCCTGCCGCATCGATCCCTTTGGCAACGGCCCCGATAAAGGGGTTTGCGGAGCCGGCGCCGATACTATCGTTGCCCGCAACCTCCTGCGGGCTATCGCCGCCGGGGCGGCCGCCCATTCGGACCACGGGCGGGATATAGTGGAAACGCTGCTGCATGCCGCCGCGGGAGAAAAATCTGACTATTCCATAAAAGACGAAGCCAAACTGCTGGCCCTGGCCGGAGAGCTGGGGGTTCCCACCGAGGGGCGTTCCGGCAAAGAAATTGCCGCCGATATAGCCCAAAAAGCCATCGCCGAATTTGGCAGCGCCAAGGGCACTCTCGAGTTCTTGGAGCGGGCGCCACGGCAAAGAAAAGATACCTGGGCCGCTCTGAATATCCTGCCCCGGGGCATAGACAGGGAAATCGTGGAGATAATGCACCGTACTCACATGGGGGTGGATACCGATCATATCAACCTGATACTCCAGGGATTGCGGGCGGCTTTATCCGACGGCTGGGGCGGCTCCATGTGGGCCACCGAGCTGTCCGATGTTTTATTCGGCACCCCGCAGCCGCATAAGGGTGTAAGCAACCTGGGCGTATTGAAAGAGGATGAGGTAAACATCATCGTTCACGGTCACGAGCCCACCCTTTCTGAAATGATCGTGCAGGCGGTGCGGGACCCGGAAATGGTCGAACTGGCCCGCTCCAAGGGCGCACAGGGGATCAACATTTGCGGCATGTGCTGTACCGGTAATGAGCTGTTAATGAGACACGATGTCCCTATCGCCGGGAACTTCTTGCAGCAGGAACTGGCCATTGTCACCGGGGCGGTGGAGGCGATGGTGGTTGACGTGCAGTGCATCATGCCGGCCTTGACCGGTTTGGGGGAATGCTACCATACCAAGATTATTTCCACCTCTGCCAAGGCCAAGTTCCCTGGTGCCCAACATGTTCCCTTCGCAGAAGAAAAGGCGCTGGAGACAGCCAGGGAGATCGTGCGCATCGCCGTTGAAAATTACACCAATCGAAACCGGGAAAAAGTATTCATCCCCTCTGAAAAGATGGAATTCATGGCCGGATTTAGCGTGGAAGCGATCCTCTCCGCTCTCGGCGGCTCTCTGGAACCGCTGCTGGAAGCGATCAAAGCGGGGACGATCAAGGGAATTGCCGCGGTGGTGGGATGTAACAATCCCAAGATCCAGCATGACTACGGCCATATCACGCTGGCCGAAGAGCTGATCAAGGAAGACGTCCTGGTGGTGGAGACCGGTTGCGCAGCCATAGCCAGCGCCAAAGCCGGCCTGCTTCTCCCCGAAGCGTCGGCCCAGGCCGGACCGGGCCTGCGCTCGCTTTGTGAATCTCTGGGCATACCGCCTGTGCTGCACATGGGCTCCTGCGTGGATATCAGCCGCATCCTGGTGGTGGCGGCGGCGGTGGCCAATGCGCTGGATGTCGATATCAGCGATCTGCCCCTTGCCGGGGCCGCTCCGGAATGGATGTCCGAAAAAGCCGTCAGCATCGGCGCCTACGTGGTCGCCTCGGGAATTTTCACGGTGTTGGGCACGGTTCCTCCGGTGCTGGGAAGCAATAATGTCGCGGCGCTGTTAACGGAGGGGGCCAATGATGTCGTGGGAGCCGCCTTTGCAGTTGAAGGAGACCCCCAAAAAGCGGCCGCGCTGATCCTGGAGCATATCAACGGAAAACGGGCCAAGTTGGGCCTGCCATAACAGGTTTCGCTTGCAAAGCAGAGGGGGGCTGTGACGTGAAAATCCGGATAAACGGGATAGACTGCGAGGCGCGGCATGGTGATTATATCCTGGAGATCGCCAGGAGAAACAACATCTATATCCCCACGCTTTGCCACCATGAAGCTCTTGCCGGAGAGGCCCGCTGCCGCTTGTGTATCGTGGAAGTTACCGAAAAGGGGAAGAGCAAAGTAGTCGCCTCATGCGTTTACCCGGTCACCGGTGAAATCGAGGTGGCTACAGATTCCGAAAAAATCAGGGCTTTGCGAAAAACGCTGCTGATGCTGCTCCTGGCCCGGACGCCGCAAAACGAAACCATACAGAGGCTGGCCCGCGAATACGGCATCCCACCGGTAACGCGCCTCGCGGGTGATCCAGGTGAAGAGTGCGTGCTCTGCAATCTATGCGTCAGGGCCTGTGAACAACTCGGCGCCGGCGCCATTTTTACCGTGAACAGGGGCGTTACGAAAAAAGTGGCCACCCTCTTTGAAGAGCCGGCAGCGGAATGCATCGGGTGTGCCGCCTGTGCCGGTATCTGCCCAACCGGGGCGATCAAGGTCCTGGAGAAGAACGGAAAGCGCATCATCTGGAACCGGGAATTTGAGATGGCGGCCTGCTCGCGCTGCGGGAAATTTTTTGCCACCGCGGAGCAGTTGGCATATTACAATGCCAAATTGAACGTAAATCTTCACAAATATGACGGAAACCGGCTGTGCGAAACCTGCCGGCAAAAAAGGGCCGCAGAGCTCACTTCGACCCAGCCGCCCATGCGCCCGCTGTGAAAATACCGCGGCTTTAAATGATTTACATTGAAAATATCTTCGCCGTCCCAACCTCATGGGACGGTTTTTTCTTCACACAACGTTTCGATACATTGTAGGACACTCCGGTCAATACAGATCTCTGCAACTTCCCTTGACCGGATTAATAGGTTTAATATATACTCCTTATAAAGGTATGTTAACAATTTAGAAGGCTCCGAGCCAATATGGCCTGTTTACGGCAGGGCGTATGGGCCGATAGGGTTTACCGGGTAACCGGTATACCTCCCATTGTGGAAAGGAGACTGGATAATAGCCGTCAAACGGTTCTTCCATGCACAATGGGAGAACCGTTTTTGGGTGAGGTCGGAGAGAGCAATTAAAAGCTATGGCCGTGTACTACTGTTCCGGGAGTATGTTTCCCGGGTAGGGGAGGGGTTGGTACTGGAAACGGTGGTAAGGTCAGGGTGGTATACAGGGGCGGAGGTTAATGGAGATTGTTTTTTCAATAAAGTATCACTTGTTTAATGGAAAGGAGGTTGGAAGGTGATGAAAAGAAAATATCTCGTATTTTTCATGTTGCTGGCCGCGGTCATTTTTGTTCTGGCTGGATGTGACGGACAGGAACCGGTGGGCGAAACAAACGGAGATGATGTCGAAGAAAACGACCAGGAGAATGGTGCAGCCGGCGCTGAAAATGAAGAGGGCTTAACGGCCGCCGTGCAGGGCAAGGTGGAAAACACCCTGGAATTCCGGTGGGGGGATTTTTCTGATAAGCAGGTTACAGTAGGGGCGGTCATGAAAAAGTGTGAGGGTGAGGAACCGGCCGCGGAGTTTACGGGCATTCCCCACTGCGTAATCCTGGAGGCGGCCCAACCTGGGGAAGACACCACCAAGCTTACCGT
>CAYFRE010000068.1:0-9191 GCA_964345455.1 uncultured Syntrophomonadaceae bacterium
CCCTGCAAGAAGATTCCCCCTCAATTACACCCATATTTCTGAGATGTCTCCCCGGAAGAGATCGATTTGCAACAGCATCGCATTTTCGTAATAAAGAGGTTATTAAATGAAGGGGATCATCATGCTATCACCTGGCTGTTTGAGAATTACCCCCAAAGCGCAATCAAAGAGGCGGTCGTTGCCTGCCTAAACGAGCTTTGTGATGATCTCCTCGCGGTTAAGGGGCAGTAGACCGATGGGGGGGATCTCTCCCAACACGTAGCAGCCCGGCTGGAGCCGCATGGAGGCGCGGGCGGCCGCAACCATGATCTGGGCGGTGGCCGCGGGGTTGGTCAGCTTCATCTTCAATTCAAGCAGCTGATTGTGAGCCGTGCCCGAACCGCCGGTGCGCGTTATTTTTACGCCGTGGCCCGTGACCTTGAACGGCGCCGCATCATCAACCCTGATCACCTGCGTCAGATCATGGCTGAAATAAGGATCTTCCCTGATTTTACCGGCGACCTCTGCAAAATCAGCCCCTTCGTCGAGCACCACGTAAACGTCCCGCCGGTGCCGCCCGTAGCCCAGGGGCAGGGTCACCGACACGGCCTCTTTAACTCCCGGAATTGATCTTGCCGCGGTGCTGTGCCCCATGCTCATGCCCGGGCCGAAGTCTGTATAGGTGAGCCCGCCCGGCGCGATGGCGGTGAAGAGCATCCGGATGATCGAGTCTGTGCCCGGATCCCACCCGGCGCCGGTTACCGCCACCCTGCCGTTTTCTTCAGCATGAACGCCCAGGCTTTTTCTTAAAGTGAGCATCGCCTCGCCGTGGATGTCATATCCGTCAACTGTATTGATCCCTTTTTGAAGATAAAAAGGCGCCGCTGCGGGAATCAGCCGCGAGGGGACGGCCAGGAGAGCCGCATCGACCGGGCCCAGCTCCTCCACCCGGGTGGCCACGGGCAGATCCGCAGGATTTCCGTCTACGGCCCGCCTGACCACGCCGGCAAGCTCCATGTCGGGAGCCTGCCTGATAGATTCAACCGCCTCCCGGCCCACGTTGCCGTAGCCCACAACACACACCCTGATTTTTCCCATGGCTAGAAACCCCCGGTAATATGAATTGTAATTCACTTGCTTTCTTATCTATTTAGTATGCGGTATCAGTTGTTCGAATGAAAAGATCTTTGCAGACCCGCCGGGAACTGAGTCATAGTTTAGCCGGGAATTCATCAAACCGGTGCAGGAAGGAAAAGAAAGCGCTGTTGTGAATTACACCAAAACATTGGACGGGAAGGGCGTCAAAGAATTCAGGAGCGCCCTGGGCTTGAACGTGGGTGCGGCCTTCGTTCTGCGCGAGGTGGCACGGGCGATGGTAAAGCTTTTTCCCGGGGGCGGCAATTTTATCTCCGGCACTGTCGCCGCCGGGGCCACCTGGGCGATCGGCCAGGCGGCCACGGCATATTTCGTGGAGGAGCGCAAGTTAAAAGAAGTGAAAAAAATATACCGTCAGAAGAGGAAAAAGGCGAAGCGAAATCTGCCCGAAGAGGCCGTTGTTTCTTGACGGGACAATTTCCGTCCAAAATTTCGGATAATCATCCGGTGGAGTCCACCGGCCCGATCACCATGTTTTGATAAACAAGGTGTCAAGAGAACCGTCCCCCTGTTACATTTAGGCCAGGAGAAGCCGGTCGTTTTCCAGTCGGGTGCCGCTGCGGCTTTCAAAGTATTTTATCAGCCGCTCCACCGTCATCTCCGCCCTCTCCTCTCCGGCAAGATCTAGGATGACCTCTCCTTCGTGCATCATGATCGTCCGGCTGCCGTATTCGAGGGCGGCTTTCATGTTGTGGGTAATCATGATCGTGGTCAGATTCTCTTCGGAGACAAACTTGCGGGTCAGAAACAGCACTTTTTTGGCAATGGCTGGGTCCAGCGAGGCGGTATGCTCGTCGAGCAGCAAAAGCTTCGGCCGGGCCATGGTGGCCATGAGCAGCGTCAGCGCCTGGCGCTGCCCCCCCGAGAGCAACTTCACTTTCTGGTTGATCCTCTCTTCCAGGCCCAGGTCCAGCAGGGTCAAGCGTTCCCGGAAAAGCGTCAGGTCGGACTTGGTAATACCCGCGGTGAGCCCGTGCGATTTCCCTTTGGCCCAGGCAATGGCCAGGTTCTCGGCGATGGTCATGTCGAAGGCGGTTCCCAGCAGCGGGTTCTGAAAGACCCGGCCGATCAGCCGGGAGCGCCTGTGCTCGGGGCTGAAGGTGATATCGCTGCCGTCGAGAATGATGCTGCCGGCGTCAACCTGGTAAACTCCCGAGATGCAGTTGATCAGGGTCGACTTCCCCGCTCCGTTGCCGCCGATGACGGTGACAAACTCGCCTTTTGCCAGGGAAAGGCTGACCTGGTAAAGGGCCCTTTTTTCATTGACGCTACCCCGGTCAAATGTTTTGCTGATCGAGTTGATTTTCAGCATCTAATACGGCACCTCCTTATTACCGGCGGCGGCGGAAAGTCTCTTTTTCAGTGAATAGAACTGCCCTTTGATCACCGGCATCGACAGGGCGGCGCAGACAATTACCGCCGAGATCAGCTTCAGATCGGTCGGCGGCATACCCAGTTCGAGGGCAAAAGCGACTACCAGGCGGTAGAGGATCGCCCCGAGAATGACGGCTATCAGCCTGCGCAGAAGATTGCTGGTGCCGAAGACAGCTTCTCCGATAATTACCGAGGCCAGCCCGATCATAACCATGCCGATGCCCATACCGACATCGGCAAAGGATTGGTACTGGGCGATAAGGGCTCCCGACAGGGCTACCAGGGCGTTGGCCAGGGCCAGGCCGATCAGCTTGGTCAGGTCGGTGCTTACGCCCAGCGCCCTGACCATCTGCTCGTTGTCGCCAGTGGCTCTTAAAACCAGGCCGGCCCTGGTCTTCAAGAAGAAGTATAGCAGCAGCATCACCGCAAGCAGCAACATAAACGAGATCGCCAGCGCGGCGTAATCAGAACCCGGCATCCATTCCGGGAGGCTGAAGATGGTCTTCCGGTTCAACAGGGGAATATTGGCCCGGTTGCTCATTACCTTGAGATTAACCGAGTAGAGCGCCAGCATGGTCAGGATCCCGGAAAGGATCGGCTGTATCTTCAGCTTTGTGTGCAGCAGCGCAGTAACACATCCGGCCAGCGCCCCGGCGGCCAGGGCCAGGACGATGCCAATAAGAGGGTGGCCGGTGGTGCATAGCACCGCCGAGACCGCCGCCCCGAGGACAAAGCTGCCGTCCACCGTCAAGTCGGGCATATTCAGAGTGCGAAACGAGAGAAAGATGCCCAGGGCCATGAGCGCATATATTACGCCGAGCTCCACAGAGCTTATGACAGTCGCCAGATTCATCAATGTTGCTTCATGACTCCTTTAGATCTTACTTGCCAAATACCTCGACAGCCTCGTCAAGGATCTCGCCGGGGATGGTCACCCCGATTGTCCCTGCCGTCTCCAGGTTAAGGTAGACTTCAAAATCGGCGATCATCTTGACCGGAAGATCGCCGGCCTTTTTCCCGTTCAAAATTTCCGCGGCCATTTTCGCCGTCTCCTGGCCCAGGGTGACATAGTTGACCCCGTATGTGGCCAGTCCGCCGTCTTTAACCATCGAATCGGCGCCCACATACATGGGGATCTTCGCCTTCCTGGTTACCTGCGCCACTACCGGCATTGCCGAGGCCACCGTATTGTCGATGGGCGAAAAGACGGCATCGACCTTTCCCACGAGGGACTGCACCGCTTGCTGCACCTCCGAGGAGTTGGTCACCGTTGCTTCAACTACCGTCATACCGTTAAGTTCGGCATACGCCTTCAGGTCGTTGATCACCGAGACGGAGTTGGTCTCGCTGGAGTTGTAGAGCGCTCCGATATTCTTGATCCCGGGGGTAATCCGCACCGCCAGCTCCATGATCTGCTCCGCCGAGACGGCATCGGAGGTGCCGGTCACATTTTTACCCGGCTTTTCCAGGTTCTCCACGAGCCCCGAACCGACCGGGTCGGTGCAGGCGGAGAAGAGAACCGGGATCTCTGTTGTTTCCCCGGCAGCGGCCTGCGCCGACGGGGTGGCAATGGCGACGATCAGGTCGTATTCATGGTTGGCAAATTTCTGGCAGATCGTCTTCAGGTTGGTCTGATCGTCCTGCGCATTTTGATAATCGATGGCGATGTTTTCGCCGTCGACAAAGCCCAGTGCGGCCAGTTCATCGATCATGGATTCGCGGATCGTGTTCAAGGACGGATGCTCCACAATCTGGACGATGCCGATCTTTTTGGCATCTGTTTCGCCGTTGCCGCCGCCGTTCTCATCCGGGGCACAGGCGCTTAAAGAGAGCAGCATTACCAGCAAACAGGCCGACAAGAACACCATAAGAACTTTTTTCATGTAGGGTTCCTCCTCATATTGAATAAATTTTTCTGAGGGTTTCCCTGCAGTTCTCTATTTATCCGCGGATTAAATAGAGCTCAAGGGTTGGCATGAATCAAAAAAACCTGCCCCTGGACAAGGGCAGGCTCTCTGCCTGCGGTACCACCTTGATTGATGCACGATTGCTCGAAGCATCCTCTCTGCAGGGTGCCATCACACCCTTCGCCCGGTAACGCCGGCGTTGCGTCGGCAGCTACTTGAGCCCAGGCTCTTTCGCCCCGCCCTCGGCGGCCCATTTGTCCACCCCATCACCGGCCGGTTCTCACCAGCTCCGGCTCTCTGCGCGGCTGGCGGTGGTTTTACTCCCGCTTCATCGGTTTCAAAGAAACTATCACAACTTCGCCGTCCTGTCAACCCCCAACTTGGCGAACCGGGGAGACGAAGAGATACAGATCAACACAGTCAACCTTACCCGGGTTTTTGCAGGCTAAGCTCCCGGGTGACTTTTTCTTACGGTTCCAGCATGATTAAAGAGAGGTCGGGACGATTGAAGATGCGAAAGGGGATTACCGAGTTGCCCATGCCGCGGCTGACATGCATGATTGTCTCTCCGGAGCGGTAGAGGCCGGCGGAATAAGGCGGGAAGAAAGTTACATCGGGCGACAGGATCCCGCCCAGAAAGGGCAGCCGCACCACGCCGCCGTGAACATGGCCGGCACAGACCAGGCCGGCACCCCATTTAACATACTCCTCAAAATATTTCGGGTTGTGGGCCAGCAAGAAGGCAACCTCATCGTCTCGCGGCCGGCCGAGCTTATCTTCAATAAACTCTACCTTCAGCTCCGCATCTTCCCAAATGTCGGATACGCTGCGGCTGGAGTAGTGGTAGAGCTTTGCGGTAAGGCCGTAAATGCCGAAAGTAACACCGTCCTTTTCTATCTCGACACGTTCATTGTCAAGCAGGATTGCCCCGGCATCGCGGAGCCGCTTTGTAAAGATGTCAAATCTATCTGACCCCGTCGTTCCCCTGACGATCTGCTCGTGGTTGCCCAGCGAGCAGTAGACCGGATAGCGCCCTTTTAGCTCGTCCAGCAGATTGATGAAGGCGCTGCCGTCGTCGTTATGCGAATCGATCATATCACCTGATACAAAAATGAGATCGGGCTCCAGCCCGGCGAGCGCCTGCGCCAGGCGGTTGTTTTGCCGCCCGAATTGCTTTCCGTGCAGGTCGCTGATATGGACGATCCGCAGTCCTGCATGGCCCTGGGGTAGCTTCTCCAGAGAGATGCGAAAACGGGAGATCTTGATCGCGTTGTTGCCGTAAATTAAAAAGCAGAGAATGGCCAGGCCCGCCAGGGCCAAAATAATAAATATTTTCACAAACCATTTGCCCATTTCCCTTAAACCTCGTTTTTCCGGTGATGATCTAATTTTACTGGCCGGCAGGCAAAAAAGCTACCTTTTTATTTTAAAAACCTTGACCGGTGTTGCCGCCGCCAACCACAGCAGGAAAATTTTACGCACACACGAGACAACCCACTATTTAACTACCGGCATACTAGACAAAGAAAAAAGTGAATGAAAGGCATAGAGCGGCTTAACTCTAGGCCGGGAAAGGAGAAATACTTTAAAAGCAGACTTACTGGCCGAGAACAAAGCAATGGGTGCAATATTAAGAAGTATATGATGGATAGGAAGGCCTGACGATTAAGGACACATTTGAACTGGGGGTACTGGATGAAGAGTTGATCGCCAAAAGCAAATGTGCCAGTTCGATCGTTGAAGCGCTTACCAGGGTTAATCTGGAAGATAAGGCCAATGACAGAATTAAAACACTATCTGGAGGCATGGTTAGAAGGGCGGGCATCGCTCAGGCTATCCTGGGAAACCCCAGGGTAATACTCCTGGATGAGCCCACGGCAGGGCTTGACCCCGGTGAACGGGCCAGGTTTAAAAACATCGTGAACGAATTAAAAAAAGAGAGGATGGTCATGATCTCCACACACATTGTGGAGGATGTGGATGCATGCTGCGACAGCGTGGTCGTGATCGACGAGGGCCGTGTACTGTTTAAAGGAACTTGTGCAGAATTAAAAAATATGGCCGGAAACAAAGTGTATCAAATCGCTGAAGCCGATGCCGGCAGCATTGACGGTGAAAAATTTATTCTTAAGGTCAGCGAGCTGGAGGGTAAGATTTATCACCGGGTACTAACAAAGGACAAACAGGAGTATCCAGGCGAAGAACCCAGCCTCGAAGACGGATACATGTGCCTGGTAAAGGGGCTCGCCTAATGCGCAGGTTATACCTGGAACTGAAGAATCTGCGGTTTTACTATTATGTGCCCCCTGTTATTCTTTTTATACTCGTTCCCCTGACAGTTCTTGCCACCATAAAAAGCGGAGGTGATTTTCCAGAATGCCGCCTGATAGCTCAACTGTTTATTCCCAGTTTTGCCGCCTGGTGGCCGCTGTTTATTTTAAAGGAGTACCTTAATTCAGCGGGAAAGGAGCTGCTTTTTGTCCATAAATCCGGCCGGGATAGCCTCTTGATACTGATGCCGGCAGCACAAGTAAATCCCCGTTTGCTGCCATCATCGCGCTTGTTCTTTTCTATGGCGGCTACCAGATTGAAAAGAGTTTGTACAAAAACAGTATTTGATGTATATCAGGCAAGTTGTCCATTTTAAAAAAGTTGCCCGCAGGTGCGCAAGGGTTCCCGTGATTTTGGACAAACCAAGCGGAAGCGGCTGTCCATTCAAGTGGTACAGCCGCTTTCTTCGATTTAAAAACATATTGGGGATTTGGCCACGGTTATCACCATGAAGAAGAAGCGTTTATGGTGTTTGTGTAAGCTAGATTTACCGGGAATTGCAGTGTAGGGTTCCCTGAAGTTGCAAAGTAAAATTCCCTGTTTCTGCAGAGATAAAGAAGGCCATTGCCGCAGCTACCAAGAAAACTACCCCTTGTAGACTCGAACTATGAGGGGAGGAACCTAGGAGGATGCTGACAATGGCGCAAATTAATTGTATCAGAAATATGTTCTTTGAAAAAGGGATGACTTATGCCGAGATTGCAAGGGCTACAGGGCACGACGTAAAGACGGTGAAAAAGTACATCCACATGGATAACTTCAACGCACCGCCCCCGAAACCAGTAAAGAGACGCAGTTCCAAACTGGACAGGTTTAAGCCTGAGATTGACAGCTGGCTGGAGGCAGATAAAAGAGAGCGCAAAAAGCAGCGCCATACCGCGATGCGGGTCTACAATCGGCTGCGCAAAATACAGGAAGAACAGTATTCTTGAGTTTCACCTGCCAACACCTTACAAACCATCACCTAAGCAAACAGGTCATTTAAGCGGGACTTTTATGTCCAAAAACCGGGATCAATTTCACGCCTTTGTGGGTTTGGGTAGTATGACCTGTCTTTGGTTGAACCGGGCCGGATACTGTCTGTCAATGTGGAATCAAATATTTTGGAAGCATTGAAACCCGGTCCGTAACCTGGGCGCTTGAAACGGGTGTAGCCAGTACCACAACCGGCCATAATTGGCTGGTTTTTTATTGGGAAAATATTTTCTACTCTCCCAATGTGACAGCATGCTGTCATAGTGGTTTGCTATTATTTCTATAGAGGTGCTCTTAGATAAGATCATCATCGTGTTGTTTGATCTCCGAAATACTTAAAAAGGAGGGTGCTAAAATATAAAGAGGGGCTAATTGTGATAGGTGCTTATCCTTTTTGGTAGTTTCGGGTGTAGCAATGCCGGTCCCGGTATGAGTACTACCATCTCAAAAGGAGGAAAGAAAATGGACCGTTTGTTTAAGTCCAAGCTGCCGTTCATAACGGTAGCCGTTGTTCTGGTGCTGGTTTTGCTGTGCGGTGCGGTAACCGCTGGAGCGCCGGCTGATTTGTACGTTGATGCAGGTTATGTAGGGGGAGATAGTGACGGCTCCTCGGAAAAGCCCTTCACGACAATCGGGGGAGCCATTGCTGCAGCCAAGTATGACCATATTATCAGTGTGACGGCAGGAGAATACACCGAAGATGTCACAATTGACAAACCGATCACCCTTACCGGGCCTGATTCGGGTTCAGATCTACCCTTAATTAAAGGCACTATTAATGTAACAGATAACAGCGAAAATCCGAAAACAATCCGGAATATTAACTTTACATTGCAAGAGGAAACCATTGACAACATCTTGTTGGATAAAGCTAAGAATGTTACCATTGAACATTGTAATTTTGATGCGGACGGAAGATTCATGACCACCCCTGGGGTCAGGGCAATTCAGATGAAGAGCAAGTGCGATGGTATCACCATTGACAACTGCACCTTCAGGAATGGTTATTATGTGACCATACAGGGTAATGTTGATGGCCTTACTGTAAAAAATAGCGTAATTGAGAACTGCAAGAGCGGTATCAACCTGCAGGCGGGCACAACCCTGGTTGTGGAAAATACCGATATTAGCGTTGTGGCTAAAGGTGCAGCAAACGATACATATTGCGTCAGATTTGCCAGCAGCGCTACTAACAGCGGGCAGGACATGTCCATAACCGGCGGTACTTTTACAGTGGATAGGGCTGGATTGTTGGCTGAGGCAGGCACCTATCACAGCGCCATCGTGATTCGCGAAGGAGCTACCGGTACGCTAGCGGTGAAAAATACAAACATTAGGGGCGAAGTGGTAAACCTGTCTGAAATAATTCTCGACGCCAAATACAACTGCTGGGGCCATTTCACGCTCGACTTCATGGTCGAGGGATTCGAGGACAAGGTTGATTTCTCACCCTGGTACGCCGACGAAGAC
>CAYFRE010000068.1:9201-9528 GCA_964345455.1 uncultured Syntrophomonadaceae bacterium
GAAGACCTCACTGTATTATGCGAGCTCCTATATATTGTGTCTGGTGGGACAGAACTTACCTTTGACGAATCCGGTGTTGACATGGATATTGAGACAGATGAGAAAGAGGGCTATGTCACCGTTGCCCGCTACTCCGAAGACGAAAATGATGCTCCTGAAGGAATGATCCCGGCAGGGATTTACCTGTGGATAGAACGCAGCGATAACTTGGCTAATGCTTCAGCGCACATCGATATTCCATACGATCCGGAGAACCTGCCCGATGGGGTTACAGAAGACGACCTCAGACTCTATCGCTACAATGAGACAACGGAAAAGTGGGATCTC
>CAYFRE010000069.1:0-457 GCA_964345455.1 uncultured Syntrophomonadaceae bacterium
CGGTGCGGTGGCGTCATTGCCGTCCGCTGGCGCGCGCGCGCTCCCCGCCTTTGTTCTCGGCGGAGCGGCCGCCGGCGAGTCGGGGCCGTCGTCGCTCTCCTCGGCGAACGCAGAGGCGCCGGGCAGCAGCGCGTGGTATGTCTACGGCAGGATGCAGGAAACGGGCCTTATCGAGCCGGAGAAGCTGGAGCAGGCGGTAAACAGGCTCAATGAACCGGGTATTTTTAACGATCAAGGGATGGAAGAATGGCTCCTCGATGCCGGGCAGGCTGAGTTGGAGACCGGCACGAAGCCCCGGGAAGGCGCCCTGGCCATCTGGAACGGACCGGATCTGATGCACGCGGCCTTTGTGGAGAACCTTGATGATGCAGGGAATATTTTAGTCACCGAATCGAACCTGGATATACTGCCGGGGCAGGTATCTCATGTTTATATCAGAGAAGAAACCCCCCTACTG
>CAYFRE010000069.1:467-9398 GCA_964345455.1 uncultured Syntrophomonadaceae bacterium
GGTCACGGTTCTTATGCCGGGACAGGCGTTCGCCCTTCTGGAAGGGCCCGTGGAAATAGATCAAAAGCAGTGGTTTCGCCTGCAGCTGGAGGAGACCGAGGGCTGGGCCTGCCGGCAGCCCAGTGCAGGCAAAACCGAAGAATGTAATTTCAACTTTACCGGCATTCAACTGAAAGCCGCGCCGCCGTATCACGGGCAGCCCGACCTTTATATCTACCTCAATTCTGCAAAATTGAACCTGGCCGCCCTGGATCTCGGGACACCGGAGGGAGGAGAAAGCTTTAACGAAGGCGATACGGTATTTATTCAATGGAAAGCCAACGGCATAAGTTCGGTCCTGCTCGAGCTCTCCCGGGATGGGGGCCAAACCTGGGATGAGCTCTCTTCGAGCAGTTCGGATTCATATTACTGGAAAGTAACCGGCCCTCCCACGGAGGAAGCTTTCATCCGGGTCAGCAGCCGCCTCCTCCCCACTCTCAGCGCCGCAAACAATATCTCCTTCATCATCAGCGGGCCGGAACCAGAGGCTCCCCAGCCGCAGGACCTGGATATACCGGATCCCGTCTTGCGCGGCGTCCTGCATATCTTTTTAAAGCAGGAGAAGGTAACCACCGAAGCTCTACAGAAGCTGAACCGCCTTGACTATACCGGCAGTACAGGTGCCATGATTAAAAGCCTGGCCGGGCTGGAGCACGCCGCCAATATCACCCGTATAGAGTTCAGCGCCAACGAGATCTACGATCTCGGTCCCCTACGGGGATTGAAACAGCTGACCATCCTTTGCCTCGACAGCAACAGGATTACCGACATCTCCCCGCTGGAGGGATTAACCGGATTGAGAGAGCTGAACCTTCGCGACAACAGCATCCATGATATAACCCCTTTGAGAGAGCTTTCCGGCCTGAAATGGCTGTTTCTGGGCGAAAACCAGATTCAAGATATCTCGGTTTTGCTGGAGCTGAAAGAACTGGAGGTCCTGAACCTGAGCGATATGGGATTGGATGAAGATGCCGAAGAGGTGATCGATACTTTGAAAGAGAGGGGGGTAAATATTATTTATTGATTTGCCGGCCTGGACTGTAACAGAACCTTGGGGCTTCACGGTAAATCTGGTTGTTTTGTTGAAAGCCGTTGCCTGAACAGGAGGTGCTGCTTCAATTCAATCTGATAGATAAGCAGACTGAAGAAATCAGGGCCCTACCTGCAGAAAGACACCCCTTTACTTCATGGAAACAGACAGAAAAAGAGCTGTGCGGTCAATTTTAAAGGGGGGGATTACATGAACAGGCATTTATTGCGTGGAGCTCTCGGCATCTTGCTTTGCCTGGTGATGCTGCTGCTGGTGCCGGGGTGCGACACCGTTGAAGGAGAACTGGGCTTCTCCGATTTGTGGAACTGGTACTGGAACAGGAACAAGGGGCTGCCCACCTACAGCGGACAGCTTACCCTCGACGTTCAGGATACGGTGGAGATATACTTCGATGATTACGGCGTTCCCCATATCTACGCGCAAAACGAGTATGACCTCTTCTTCGCCCAGGGTTACGTGCAGGCCATGGAGAGGCTGTTCCAGATGGATCTTTTCCGCCGCGGAACCGGCGGCCGGCTGGCTGAATTGATGGGGCCAAGCTACCTGGACGACGACAGATTCGCCCTGACGATCGGTTTCCGCCGGGCCGCCGAGAGAAGCTGGGCGCAGACAGACCCGGAGATTCAGAGCATCGTGCAAGCATACACCGACGGGGTGAACGCCTACCGGGCCCGCAACCTGAACAATCTCGATCCCGCTTTTTACCTGCTGAACTACCAGCCTGAACCGTGGACGCCCGTCGATTCCCTGCTTCTGGGGAAAATGATGGGCTGGTCCATGAGCGGCAACATGGGCACGGAGATCTTCCTGACTTCGGCGATCGCCCTGGCCGGTGAAGAGAAAGCCGCGGAGCTTTATCCCTTCTACCCCGACTTCGGGCCCATTCTTATCCCGGAAGACTCCGGCAGTGCGTCCTCCAGGGGTAACCCGCTGCCCGGACGCTGTTTTTTCGCCGGGAATGATCTGCCGGCCCTGGGGAAACTGCTGGAGCTTAAAGACCTGGGCGGGCTGATGGCGGAGAGCAGCCTGGGCACAGGCTCGAACAACTGGGTGATCAGCGGCCGGCTGACAGATACGGGCAGCCCCTTCCTGGCCAACGACATGCACCTGCCCGTAAAGGATCTACCGCCGATCTGGTTTATGAATCACCTTGTGCTGGAAGAAACCTACAACGTCAGCGGGGCCAGCATCCCCGGAGCACCGGGGATCGTGGCAGGGTTCAATGATCATATTGCCTGGGGCATTACCGCCATGGCCCCTGACGTGATGGATCTTTACGTGATGGAGTTAGATGACGAGGCCAACCCGGCCCGCTATCTCTACAACGGTGAATGGCGCGACGTGACCACCCGGCAGGAGCAGATTGCCGTGCGCGGCCGCTCCCAGCCGGAGACCCTTACCGTGGTCGAGACTCATTTCGGCCCCCTGGTTTCAAGTGTGGCCGGGCTGGATCTGCCGGTCTGCCTGCGCTGGGCCGGCCTGGAGGCCACCAGTGAAGCCGAAGCCCTCGCCCGCCTGGCCACAGCGGCCAACTGGAATGACTTCAAAGGCGCCCTGCAGCATTTCGGCACCCCCGCCCTCAACTTCGTCTACGCCGACGCTGCCGGCAATATCGGTTACCATGCCGCGGGGTACATCCCCATCCGCAGCGGGGACGGTTTGCTGCCTGCTCCGGGATGGACCGGCGAACACGAATGGGCCGGCTATATCCCCTTCAACGAGCTGCCCTCTCTCTACAATCCGTCCTCGGGGATGATCGTTACCGCCAACCACGGCATTGTGGATCAGGGTTATCCCTACCGGGTGAGCTACCGGAACAGCGAATGGCAGGCGCCTTACCGGGCCATGCGCATCGAGGAGGAGCTGGCGGCGCAAGGAACCTTGACCTTAAGCGATCTGGAGACGATCCAGGGAAGCTTCTACAACAAGCAGGCCGAGATACTGGGCCCGGTGATCAGCGCCATCCTCTCGGAAGCCAATCTGACCGGCCGGGTGCCCCTGGAAGGGCGGACTCACCTGCTCGGCTACCTCCAGAATCCCGTGGATAACAGCGGTTCTACCGGCGCAGCCATCTTCAATCATCTCTACTACCGCATTGCCATAAACACCTTCCAGGATGAAATCGGCGAGACGCTGCTCGCCCGGATTGTCGATTATCTAAACACCATCAGTGTGATCGACCATAAAATCCTCACCGGGGCATCCTCCTGGTTCGACAATATTAACACGCCGGAAGAGGAGACCAGGGAAGATATCATCATCCAGTCTTTCCTGGAGGCGGTCAACGATATTGGTGAAGAGTACTGGTGGTTTGGCACCAAAACACGGTGGAAGAGCTGGGGCGACCTGCACAAGGTTAGCCTCTGCCACTACATCGGTGAGGTCAGCGCCAGCCGTTACAACCGCGGTCCCTTCAATATCGGCGGCAGCATCAACACCCCGGCAGGTATGGCCTACTTCTTCAAGGGCACAAGCCTGACCGAGATGTACGAAGTAGCCGCATCCGCGCCCTGGCGCTTCATGATCGATATCGCCGCCAACCGGGGTAGAGACGCCATGGCTATCGGCAACTCCGGTCACTACCAGAGCCCCCATTACGATGACCAGATGCAGCTGTGGCTGAACCGCCAGTACAAGGCGATGCCCTTTAGCGAAGCAGAGGTCCGCTCGTCAAGCAGGGTCTTACGGTTGAATCCGTAAAAAGCCTGGTTGGGGTGTTATTGAATTAACGGGCCACAACGTGGCCCGTTTTAGATCACACGTCATGAGTTGGCACATTCATCATCTGACCCAACAGGGAGCCCCGGTCTGCAAACAGCGCACTTTCCTCGCCGGTTGCTTGCCCCAAAAATATGGCCATGAAGTAACCGGTATTCCAACGATATCCATAGATGAAAACTTGACAAATTTCAAATTACGATTTAATATAAAACATATATTTTAAATAGCTGTTTAAATTGTGGTAAAAATATGTGTTTAAGGCGTCCGGAGAGGTGTCGGTATGAATTGGTTCGGCAAATTTGTCGTCAGATATCGCAAGACCATCATCATCACCTACCTGATAATCCTAATTCCATCCATCGTGGGGTATGCGCTTACCCGGACAAATTATGACCTGCTTTCTTACATGCCCGACGGGCTCAACTCAAAGCAGGGCGAGCAGGTACTGGAAGAAGAGTTCTCCCTCTCCGGCCTGGGATTGATCATGGTCCGTGAGAAGCCGGGCTGGCAGATCGAGGAATTGATCTCCAGGCTCGAAGGTCTTGAGGGTGTCGATAGAGTTGCCTGGCTGGGCAATTATGCGGATATCTACGTTCCCGTCGAATTTATCGAGCCTGTGATCAAAGAACGGTTTGCCTCTGGGGACACCGTTCTTCTGCAGGTGCAATTCACCGAAAATGCCCGCTCGAAGAAAACAAACGAAGCCGCCGGCCGGATCAAAAATATTATTGATGGTGATACAGATATCCTGTTCGGCGGGGAGCCGGTTATCATCAGCGAGATGCAGGAGACCGTCAACCAGGAGATCGTCCTCTATGCCGCTGTCGCCGTTATCATGATCTTGTTCATCCTCAATCTCTCGGTTAGCTCTTACATAGAACCACTTCTATTTTTGATCTATGTGGGTGTGGCGGTGCTGATCAACATGGGCACAAATATTTTTTTGGGCGAGATCTCCTTTATCACCGCTTCGATCGCCGCGGTGATGCAGCTGGGAATCTCCCTCGACTATTCCATCTTTCTGATGCATCGTTTTGAAGAAGAAAAATTGAAACATGATTCTATTGAAGAGGCCATGGAGTCTACCGTAAGCAAGACCGTGACGGCGATCGCTTCAAGCGCCTTGACAACCATCGGCGGCTTTACCGCACTCATGGTGATGCAAAACGGGATCGGCCGGGACCTGGGGCTGGTCCTGGGTAAAGGGATTACCATTAGCTTAATCGTCAACCTGACCCTTCTCCCCAGCCTTCTCCTGACATTCTATAAAGCGAGCAGCCGCTTCGCACATAAGATCATGCTGCCCTCTTTCAGGCCACTTGCCCGGGTGATCGTTAAAGGAAGATGGGTCTTTTTAGCTATTTTTCTTTTACTCCTGGTCCCCTCTTTCCTGGCCCAGAGCCGGTCCAGCTATTACTACTCGAATGAAAACTATCTCCCACGAACAGCCAGATCAGTGCAAGACACCGCGGAGATCACTGAAGAATATGGCGTGGCCGACCCGGTTTACGTGATCACCGGGGATGAAGGCAGGGTCAGGGAGCAACGGCTGGTGGCCCAGCTGAACAAAATCTCTGCGGTGGACTCGGTGGTGGCCATATCGGAGCAGGTCGACCTGGCCATACCCGAATCGCTAATCCCGGCAGAGGTGATCACCGAGTTTACCGGGACGGACTATCGTTACTGCCTGGCTTTTATTAAAAGTATGGAAGATGAACAGGCGGTGTTTAGAGCGATTGATGAAATCAAGCTGGCCACAGGCAAGCTGCATGAGCAATATTATGTCACCGGCCCCTCGGCAATGACGCGGGACCTGGCCTCACTGGTGGATATCGACGCCAGAAATGTGGCCATAGTCTCGATCATCTGTATTGCGCTGATCGTGGGGATCAGTTTTAAATCTTTATCCATTCCATTCATCGTGATTTTAGCCATAGAGCTCGCTATCTGGATCAATCTCAGCGTTATTTACTATCAGAACCAGACCGTATCGTCGCTTACCCCGATGATCATCGGGGCGATCCAGCTGGGCGCAACTGTGGACTATGCCATCCTTTTCGGACTGAGATACCGGGAAAATATTTTTCTCTTCGAGCGGAGGGTAGACGCCCTCAGGCAAACCATCGAAGATACCGGCCAGAGTATTCTCACCAGCGCCCTGACACTGGCCTCCGCAACCATCGGCATTGCGCTTATCGCCAGCATCAAGACCACGGGCGAGATGACCATGCTTATCGGAAGAGGAGCCATCATCAGCATGCTGGTGATTTTTCTGGGGCTCCCCCCGCTCTTTCTCCTGTTGGATAAGCTGATTGGCAAAACCACCGCCGGCTGGCCTGCGACTCCCGCCAGGCGGCGGCCGGCCGGAAAGTGCGGAGCAGGTCCAAAAGTGCCGCCGGCGAGGTAAAAAAGAGAAGCTTGAGCTCAATAGCATCTCAACATTAAACCATTACTCAGGGGGTCTCTCAAATGAAAAGAACCAAAAAGGTAATCCAGCCGCTGCTGTTCATATTAATTTCAAGCCTTCTAACAGGCGTATCTCTATTTATTCTCGTTTCTGCACCGAATGCAGAAGTAGGCAGTAATGAAACAGAGCGCCCCCTCCCGGAGCAGGAACTCACGGCGGCAGAGACCGGAGCGGCCCTGGCTTACAAAAACGAGACTGTCTATGTCGTGCTAGATCCTGAAGGCAAAGTCGTCGATCAGAGAATTGTCAATCGGATTTACCGCTGCCAGGATGAAAAAGCTGAGAAGATCAAAGACTACGGCAGCTACACAGCGATCAGCAACATGACTTCAGACGCGGAACCGGTTTTGCAAGATAGTATCGTGCTGTGGGACAGTGAACTGCTCCAGGAGGGCGATATCTACTACGAGGGGATCACCGGCAAAAGCCTGCCCGTAGATTTTCAGATTGATTATTACCTGGACGGAAAGTCAATAGAGGCCGCCGCGCTGGCCGGAAGAAGCGGCAAGCTGCAAATTGCAATCAAAGTAAGAAACAATCTGGCGGTAGAAGGTGCGGTCACCTACCGGGATTACCACGGAGAAAACACCCAACAGAAAGATACCAATTATATCCCGCTACTGGTGCAGGGCACATACACCGCCGACCTGAACAGGTTTTCTGAAATTGAGGTCACCGACGGCACCGGCATCGTCACGGGGCAAAATATGAGTATCAGCTTCATGGCCTTCCCTTACCCGGAAGCGGAGATCGTCCTGTCCATGCAGGGAGAAGAGATAGAGCTGAACCAGATCATGCTGGTGATCATCCCCCAGCTTCCCCCGATCCCCGAAGTGGATATGGAAGACGATCTTGTTGAGCTGATCGATGGCATTTCGGCCGTAAGTGAAGGTTTAACGGGGCTCCATGACGGCGCCGATCAGATCTATCAGGGCCTCGATCAATTCAGAAATAAAAGCAATGAGATGCTCTCGAAGATAGAACCCCTGCTTTCTCTGATCGAAGAGTTACCCCGGTTTCTCGATGAATATTTGCCGGACTACTCTGAAGATATCCGGCTCCGGCTAGAAGAGCTCCAGGAGTATTTCGATAAGCTCCCCGGCCCTGAGGAGTTGCCCGGCGAATTGCCGGAACAATTAAACTCTTATATTGAGACCATCATAGAACTTACAGAGCAGATTGACGATCTCGACAAACATTATTCAGAAGCAGAGGAGACCTTTGAGCAGCTGGCCATGCTGCCGGAGGCGCTTAATGAACTTGCCGACGGGCAAAAGATGATCCGGGACGGCATTGAAGAGATCAACAGCCGGGGAATTATGGAAATGGAAAAAGGATTAATTGACGGAGTTAACGAAATTAGATTTGGCAAGGCTAAGGTAGAGTTGATGCGCTCACTGGCAGACGGCTACAGGTCGCATGCCGATAATAAAAATAATCTGGAAAGCAGCGTCCAGTTTATTCTGCAAACTGAAACTATAGAGCGGCATGAATCAGAGATGACGGATTCCAGGAAGAAGGAAAATGAGCGGGGCTCAACAGAAAAAGCCTGGTATATTAACCTGTGGTCAAGGTTCCTGGACCTTTTTGCCTCACTTTCTCTAAGTTGAACATCATACTTTTAGAATCGAAAAAGGTAAATGCATTTCTCGCTCTGACATTATCCCGTCACGAACCGGAGGTGACCGGGTTTGCAGCCCGTTCACCGGCAGGTCCACCATTTTCCTTGGAGAAAGAGAGGTGAAAAAGAAATGAGCGCGGGAAAACCGGATACCAGGTCGAAAATCATGGAGGCCGCCGTGGAGATTATCGGCCGGGAAGGAAACCTTGGCGTTACCATCAGGGAGATTGCCGAGAAAGCCGGGGTGAACATTGCCGCGATCAATTACCACTTCAGCTCCAAAGAAAACCTGATTGAAGAAGTTGAGCGAGTGACCATGGAGCAGACCACGGTGATTTACAACCGCCTGCTCGACGAGACCGGGAGCCCCCGGGAGAGGCTCATGACATGGGCTGATGAACTGATGAAATACCTGATCGATTACCCGGGAATCCTCTACATGATCGGCGCCAGGGTTCTGCAAAGTGAAAACAAGAGCGCCGGCCTGGCTGATTACCTGAGCATTTCCGACGCCAGGTTGAACCCGGTTGTCCGGGAGCTGACCGGCGTCAGCGATCAGAAATTACTTTCTTTCAAAGCGTTGCAATTGATCTCCGGCGTGGTCTACCCTACCCTGCTCTATTCAGGAACAAAGAAAGCCCTCGGGCAAATCATCAGCAGCGGCCGTGTCCGCAAGAAGTACCTGGCCACGCTTATCGACAGCCTGGGAATATCTGAAAGCGAGTAATCATATTTTCCTCAATGGAGCAATCATCTTTTTTATTTCGAGTTCATTAAAATCTCGATTTCTTTCACCGGTCGATCACAACCCATCTCCAGTGGGACACCGGGGACAGTCCCCGGTGTCCCACATTTTTTACCGGGCACCACTGCAGAGTTACCGAGGCAGCGGCAGGACGTAATAAAGCACGGAGAAAAAATGGCAGATGCTACCCCCCAGCACAAAGAGGTGCCAGACAGTGTGATTGAACAGGTTGTGCGTGCGGGCATAAAAGAAGACGCCGGCAGAGTAAAGAACGCCTCCCGCTACCA
>CAYFRE010000070.1:0-3906 GCA_964345455.1 uncultured Syntrophomonadaceae bacterium
TCCAGATACTCGGCCGGAGAGCCGAGGGCATGATGGCACAGCGGCGTATGCAGGTGATAATCAACCATGACCGCCGCCCTCCCCCTCAACCGGCTCCGCTTCATGAAGGAGATTGAAGAAGCAGGAGTAGCGCCCGGTATGGCAGGCCACCCCCGGCCCTTCGAGGATTACCTTCACCAGGAGCGCGTCGGCATCGCAGTCGGCGCAAATAGAGCAAACTGTAAGAAAGTTTCCCGAGCTCTCCCCTTTGAGCCAGAACCGGCGGCGGCTGCGGCTCCAGAACCAGACCCGGCCGCTTTCAACGGTTCGCCGCAGCGATTCCCGGTTCATGTAGCCCACCATGAGCACGGCGCCGCTGCGATCATCCTGGATCACTGCGGGGATGAGGCCGGCAGCGTCGTATTTAAGCTGATCCAGGGGCGGTGTGGCGGTGTTTTTTTCTTTAGAAATATTTTTACCGATCATATTAATAGCCTCCGTTATTTATCTAATGCCACGTCATCTATAAATAAATATCCTTTTAAATCCCCCCCCGGCCTCCCTTTTTCAGGGTGAGAGTCTGTGTCCCTGTTGGATCTCCTAGAGTCCCCTTGCATAAGGTCCGGGGACAGACCTTAAAACATAGGCCTGTCCCCACCGGGATGGAATTTAGGGGGAATTAATATAGTTGCCCGGCAGGGTTAATTAATCAGGCCAGCGCGGCGATCGCCTCCGGCAGGGTGATCCGGTTGGCATAGAGAGCCTGCCCCATAATCACGCCGCTCACCCGCGGAGCGTAGGGTTTCAGCGCCAGCAGGTCGTCCAGCGAAGAGATCCCCCCGGCGACGATCACTTTAAACGTGCCGGCCCCGAGGATCTCCTCCAGCCCCAGCAGGTTCGGCCCGCTGAGAGTGCCGTCTTTTTGCGTGTCGGTGTATATAATCTCGCGAATCTCCCACTGCTCCACCCGGCGCGCCAGCTCGACCGCCCTGACTTCAGCCTCTTCGGTCCAGCCCTGCACCGCCACCAGCCCATCGCGGGCATCGATCCCGGCGAGCAGCTTATCGCCGAATTCCGCGGCCAGCCTGCCGGCGAGCTGCGGCTGCTCCACGATAACGGTCCCGAGGATTACCCGGGCGGCGCCCGCATCCAGGGCCCGCTGCACGGCCTCGCGGGAGCGGATCCCGCCGCCGACCTGGAAGGGGATCTTGACGGACCGCCCTATCTCCGCAATCACGCTGCCGTGGGCGGAACTCCCGGTAAAGGCTCCGTCCAGATCGACCAGGTGAAGCAGCTGCGCTCCGAGCCGCTCCCACTGCCGGGCAACCGCCGCCGGATCGTTACTGTAGACGGTCTCGCGACCGGGGTCACCCTGAAAGAGGCGGACGCAGCGCCCCCCTTTCAGATCGATCGCCGGGATGGCCAGAATCGCAGTCACCTCATTCCAGCCTCCCCTTGGTGGAGAGAACGCCGCCGCAGCGTTCAAGCCTGGCGCAGGCTTCATCCAGGGCGCGCCCCGCCGCCTTGTAAGAGGCCTCGATCAGGTGGTGCTTGTTGTGCCCGTGGCTCATCTTCAGATGCAGGTTCAGGCGGCCCTCGTTGACAAAGGCTCGCCAGAACTCTTCAAAGAGCTCCGGGTCCATGGTCCCCACCGGCCCCGGCGGCAGGTTCATCTCGTAATGCAGGTAGGGACGGCCGGAGAGATCGGCGGCGGCAAAAACGAGAGCGTCGTCCATAGGCACCGCGCTGAAGCCGTAACGGCGGATCCCGGACTTGTCGCCGAGAGCTTCGTAAAAAGCCCTTCCCAGGCAGATGCCGATATCCTCTACGAGGTGATGCGGTTCCACCTCTATGTCACCCGCGGCCCGGATCTGCAGGTCAAAAAAACCGTGCCGGCACCAGAGCGCCAGCATATGCTCGAGAAAGGGCAGACCTGTTTTCAGATCGGCTTCACCTCCACCGTCGAGCTGCAGCCGCAGTTCGATCGACGTTTCCAGGGTGGAGCGCTTCACGCTTGATTCACGCTTCATGATCATGTCTCCTCATGGCCACCGCCCGGGCGTGGCCTTCCAGCCCTTCCGCCCGGGCCAGCCTCTCGATCTGCGGCGCCGCTTCGGCGAGCGCCGCCGCGCTGTAGTAAACAAGGTGAGTGCTTTTCAGGAAATCCGCGACGCCCAGGGGGGAGGCGTAGCGCGCCGTCCCCCCCGTGGGGAGCACATGGTTCGAGCCGGCCCAGTAGTCGCCGGCGGCCTCGGGAGAGCCGGGGCCGATGAAAACAGCGCCGGCATTCTCGATAGCATCGAGATGTGACCAGGGATCGGCAACCTGCAGCTCGAGATGCTCGGGAGCGAGCTCGTTGACCGCCCGCCAGGCCTCCACGAGGCTGCTTACGAGCAGCACCGCCCCCTGCTCCTTCAGGGAGCGCCCCGCAATACCGCGCCGCGGCAGCTCCCGGAGCTGTGCCTGTAGCTCCCGCCCCACCTGCCGGGCCAGCTCCTTCGAGATGGTGATTAAAATAGACCGGGCCAGGACATCATGCTCCGCCTGCGAGAGCAGATCGGCGGCAACATAGGCCGGGTTGGCCTGCGCATCGGCCACCACCACGATCTCGCTCGGTCCGGCGAGCAGGTCGATGCCGACGCAGCCGTAGAGCTCGCGCTTCGCCAGGGTGACATAGATGTTGCCCGGCCCGACAATTTTCGACACTGCAGGTATGGTCTCGGTGCCGCAGGTCAGGGCGGCGACAGCCTGGGCCCCGCCGGCCTTGAAAACAGCGGTGGCGCCGGCCTCGCGGGCCGCGAGAAGCGTCAGCGGGGGCACCGTTCCGTCCGCTCCCGGCGGGGTGCAGAGAAAAATTTCCTTAACGCCGGCTACCCGCGCCGGCAGCACCGTCATCAGAACTGATGAAGGATAAGCCGCCGTCCCCCCGGGAACGTAGGCACCGGCCGAGCGCAGCGGCCGGATGCGCTGTCCGGCCAGGCGGCCGGGACCGCTTTCCCACCAGGAAGAGCGCAGCTGACGGCGGTGAAAGTTTTCGATATTTTCTTTCGCTTCACGCAAGACCTCCAGAAGAGAAGGCTCCACGGCTTTTTCGGCAGTCTTAAGCTCCGCCTCGCTGACCCGCAAATCATCGAGAGCGGCGCCGTCGTAAAGCGCGGTATATTCTCTAACCGCGTCGTCGCCCCGCTGCCGCACCGCGGCAATGATCTCGCGGACCGCCTCCCTCTCGGCAGCGTAATCATCAAGGGTAAAACAGCGCCTTTTCTCCAGGTATGAAGCCAACGAATCATAAAGAGGCAGCAGCATAGATGGCACTCCGATCAAGATATTAATGGCAACTTGTTTAGGCGTATTTTAACATGTCCCCCCGCAAGAGGCAAGGAAGGCGGCCGGGAGGACGGGGTGCCTGTCTGGACCACACACCAGGTGCAATGGGACACCGGGAGCAGCAGCTGCCGGGAGACCGATAAATTCCTCTTTCTCCAAAAGAAAAAATACAGCATCCCTTTTCTAAGGGGGGAGCAAGGGAAAAAAGTCGGCATGTTCGACAAGATTCCAGGCGATTATGGTATAATCGAAGCAATCGGCAAGTAATATCTACCGGCGGCCTGCTCCTCTCCCGCCTGAAACGTGCAGGGCAAGCAAAGGTTTGAACCACCGGTCTGACAGTGGAAGAAAGAAAGGCAGGATCACATATGGAAGTCTATTCCCTGGTTGGCCGCAGAGGCACCGGCAAAAGTCATCACGCCCAGCTGCTGGCTCACCAGCATCAGATCGATTATCTCCTCGACGACGGACTCTTGATCAAGGGAAATCAAATCCTGGCCGGGCGCTCGGCGAAGCGCGAAAACACCCGTTACGGAGCCATCAAGCGCGCCCTCCTGCATGACGACGATCATGCCCGGCAGCTGAGAGAGAAGCTGGCGG
>CAYFRE010000070.1:3916-4900 GCA_964345455.1 uncultured Syntrophomonadaceae bacterium
GGAACACGAACCTGAAAACCTGCTGATCCTGGCCACCTCCGAGCGGATGGCGCAGGTTATCGCCGGGCGGCTCGGGCTGCCCCACCCGCAGCGCTATATCCATATCGAAGAAATCGCCAGCCCGGAAGCCATCGAGAGAGCCCGGCAGATGAGACAGGAAGAGAACCGCCACGTGATCCCGCTGCCCACCTTCTCTATAAAAAAAGAGTTCCCCGGCTACCTGATCGATCCGCTGCGCTCTTTTTTCAATCTGTCCTCAGAGGATCTCCGGGATGTGGCGGTGGAGCGCTCCATTGTCCGGCCGGTTTACAGCAACCTGGGTAACTTCTATATCACCGAGCATGTTGTCAACGACCTGGTCAACTATATTGTCAGCGGGATTCCCGGCATTCATAAAGCCGGCCGCATTGAGATCAAGACCGAGACGGGAAAAATGATCCTGAATGTCGACCTGGTCTTCTCGCTGGAGCACATGCCCCCGAAAAACCTCTACCAGATCTCTGCCGAAGTGCAGAATCAGCTGAAAGAACAACTTGAATACCTGACCGGTTTCTACCTGGACCGGATCAATGTTACCGTCAAGAAACTCCTTTTCAGCCCCGAATCAGGTGACAGGGGACGGTTCTCTGTCACCTTTTGACCGGAGTGACAGGGGACGGTTCTCTGTCACCTTTTTATGTCGTTTTTACGCGATGGGGATGGGTATATATATTCATCCGCCGGCCGCGGACAAAGCCAACCAGGGTGATGTTCAGCGATTCGGCCAGCTCGATGCTCAGCGTGGTCGGCGCCGCCCGCGAGATCAACAGCGGCAGCTGCAGCTTGGCCGCCTTGAGCAGGATCTCCGAGCTCAGCCGGCCGCTGCAAACCAGCACTTTATCGTCCATGGGAATTCCCTGCAGAAGGCACTCTCCGATAATTTTGTCGACGGCGTTATGCCGCCCGATATCCTCGCAAAAAATGATGATTTTACGGGTATCGGCC
>CAYFRE010000070.1:4910-9367 GCA_964345455.1 uncultured Syntrophomonadaceae bacterium
CTCACAAAAGAGCAGGATCTTCCCGCTGCCGGCCAGGGCCGCGCTGTGCACGCCCCCTGTAGCCTTGAAAAGCACAGACCGTTCCTGCAGCTCTCTCATCAATGAACGGATCTCGTCAGCAGTTAGCAAAACGGTGTCTCCGCTCACCGGCCGGCTGCGCAAGGCATCGAGGGCGCTGAAAAAAATGGTTCCCTTGCCGCAGCCCGAGGTGACCGTGCGCCTGCCATAGAGCTTCTCCGCCAGGTCGTTTTTATCTTTAAGCTCCACCTCCACCGCTCCCCCCTCCTCGCGCAGGCGCAGTCCGGCCACATCACCAAGCGAAGTGAGCAGCCCCTCCGAACGCAGAAAACCGAGGGCAAGGCTCTCCGGCTTATCGGGTGTGCAGAGCAGCGTGACCAGTTCACGGCCGTCCAGGTAGATCGTCAGAGGCGCCTCCACGACCACCTCGTCGCCGGTTACGCTCCTTTCTCCATCCCGAATTACAGTAATCTCTTTTTTCGTGGTCAGCTTAGGCACTGCTTCGCCTCCTCTGAGGTGACAGAGAACCGTCCCCTGTCACCTTCAGGTATAATATTCCCTGACGCCGGGCAGAATCCTTTTCTTGCAGGAAACCGGCATATTTGAAAGAATAATAGGGTGTGAAAGGAGGTTTCACAGAAGTATGGATCTTATTCTTGAGGTTAAAGACCTGGCCAAAAGTTTCGGCTCCAAGAAAGCCGTTGACGGGATCAGCTTCGGCGTGACCCGGGGAGAGATCATGGGGCTGCTCGGCCCGAACGGAGCCGGCAAGACCACGGCCATCCGCATGATCATGGGTATTCTTCCTCCCGATGCCGGCGAGATCGGCTTTAATTTCAACGGGCATTTCCAGCCGCTCGATAAAAGCAGAATCGGCTACCTGCCCGAGGAGCGCGGCCTGTACGAAGATGTCAAGGTTGCCGATAACCTGGTTTACCTGGCCGGGTTGAAGGGCAAGCCTGCAGACGAGGCGCGGCGGGAGGCGCAGCAATGGTTGGAGCGGCTTGACCTGGACGCTTACGCCGATCAGAAGCTGGAGAAGCTCTCCAAGGGGATGCAACAGAAGGTGCAGTTCGTGGCCTCGGTGCTGCACAAGCCGCCGCTGGTCCTCTTTGACGAGCCCTTTTCGGGGCTCGACCCGGTGAACCAGGATTTCTTCAAAGAGATCATCCGCGAGCTACGGGCAGGCGGGACTACCATATTGCTCTCGGCTCACCAGATGAACATGGTTGAGGAGCTCTGCGATTCCATCTTTTTAATCAACCACGGGCGGGAGGTTCTCTCCGGGAAGCTGCAGGAGATCAAAGACAGCTACAAAGAGAATATTGTTGAACTGCGCTACGATCCTGCGGAAGACGGCGCTTTTCTGAAGATGGTCCCGGAGCTGCGGATACTGCGGGAGCAGCCGGGGCTGGCAGTGATGCGCTACCGCGACAGCGCCGGTATCAACACCCTGCTGCAGGAGCTGGAAGCAAGGCTGACAATAAACGCGATCACCGTGGAGAAACCGCCGCTGCACGAGATCTTTATCGAAACCGTCCGCGAAAGGGGTGAAGATGTTGAAGTGGCCTAATGTAGGCAAGGTTTTTCGATGGGAATTCCTGAAGAATTTCAAAAGCCCGGTCTTCCTGGTGACCACCCTGATGATCCCCCTGATCATGGTCCTGGCCGGCGGGATCAGCTACTTTGCCACCTCCAGCGCCGCCAGGGAGGAGCAGCAGGTTGCCATTATCGATGAAACCGGAGATTTCTTCTCCTACCTGGAATCTTATCTTGCCGCCTCTCCGGTGAAAGTAACCGTGCATGATTCCGCAGAGCGGGAGCAGTTGGCCGGGCAGGTCGAAGAGAGAGAGCTGAACGGCTACCTGGTCTTCACCGCTGAGAATGTGCAGAGCGGGCTCATCGACTACTACGCCCGCGACGCCAAAGAGATGAACACAAGCTTCATCGAAGGGGCGATCAAGGCGGCGCTGACCCGCTACCGGATGGAGAAGATCGGGCTGACCGCGGAGGAGATCAACCTGGCCACCGCGCCGGTGATCCTGCAGGTACGCAGTGTGAGCGGCGAAGAGGCTTCCGTCGCCTCGACGATCGCGCCTTTCTTCTTCAGCATGATCCTGGTTATTGCCGTGATGATCTCGGGGCAGGTGCTCATGTACGGAGTGCTTAAGGAAAAGCGCAACCGTATCGTCGAGATATTGCTCTCATCGGTAACGGCCATCGATCTGCTGCTCGGCAAGATCTTCGCTTTTGGCCTTCTCGGCCTGCTGCAGATCGGGATCTGGCTGGCGGTGGGGCTGACCGCGGCCGGCCGCTTCGTTGACCTGGCCGAACTGGGAATGACCCTGGAGGACCTGATCCCGCTGGTGCTCTTCTTTGTCGGTGGCTATATCATGTTCGCGGCCCTCTTTGCAGCCATGGGCGCGACGATGAAAGATGCCGAGGGGGGCAGCCAGACACAGGGTATGGTCGTGCTTATCCCGATGATTCCCATGTTCGCCTCCGGCGCGATCCTGATGTCCCCCAACGCGGCCTGGGTGCGCGTTTTAAGCTATATTCCCATCTTCACCCCGATGACCATGCTGATGCGTATCCCGGCCACGACCCTGCCATGGTGGGAGTTGGTTTCGACATATGCCGTCTTGTTGCTAGGCATAGCCTTCTTTATCTACCTCGGATCGCGCATCTTCAGCCGCGGCCTGCTGCAGTTCGACCGGACGGTATCGTTCAAAGAGATCGGGAAAATGATGCGCCGGGATTACTAACCGGGTCCGCCAAATACGTGCGCTCATAACGCTAAGGAAGCGGGCTGCCCCAAAAATCTTTGGGGCAGCCCCGCAGTGACGACAATATTGAACGCGACAGTTGGCTGCGATAACCGGTTCAGGTTCGGGCCGGGCATGCCCGGCCTCTACAATCGGCTCCTTAACGCCCTCTCTCTCAAAGAAGAGGGAAACACTTTCCTTAAAATTATTTCTTCAGGCTTCCCGCTTTGTTTTTTCAAGATAATAGCGCAGCGCCCGCGGGGTAATCCTGAGCAGCTCCGCCGCCTTGACCTGGTTTCCGTAAGTGATCTCCAGGGCCAGCTCAATGATCTGCCCGGCCACCCTCTCCCGCCATGATTTCAGATCTTCCTGGAAGCCGGCAAAGTCGAACCCTTCCTTCAGGTCGATCTCCGCCGCGAGCAGCTCTTCAAAGCGGTTCAGCAGCCGGCATAGCTTCTCTCCCTGCGGGTGGTCCCGGAATAAGATTGTTTCTTCAGCGGAGGCGCTCCCCTCCGTGAGGCTGCCCTGCGGCACCGCCGCCTCAACCTTTGCGCCGCCCGGCCTTATCCGCGGCGGCAGGTCATCCGGTTCAACCAATTGCCCCTTGCTCATAAGAACCGCCTGGGCCACGGTATTGGCCAGCTCCCGGATATTGCCCGGCCAGCTGTGCTGCTGCAATATCTCCATGGCCTCACTGGAAAATTTCTTCGGGTGCATCCCCTTCTCCACGGTCTCCCTCTCCAAAAAGTGGCTGACAAATATGGGAATATCGCCGGCCCTCTCGCGCAGCGGCGGGATAAACAGGGATGCCACGTCGAGCCGGTAGAAAAGGTCTTCACGGAACCTGTTCTCTTCCACTCGCGCGGCCAGGTCGGCGTTGGTCGCCGCAATCACGCGCACATCCACCTTGCAAAGCTCTTCGCCTCCCACCCGTAAAAATTCTCCCGTCTCCAGAACCCGGAGCAGCTTGATCTGGATAGCCGGGCTGGCCGAGTCGATCTCGTCAAGAAAAAGCGTCCCTTTATGGGCCATTTCAAAAATGCCCTTCTTCTTGCTGGTGGCGCCGGTAAAGGAGCCCCTCTCATGGCCGAACAGTTCGCTTTCCAGCAACGTCTCGGTAAAAGCCCCGCAGTTGAAAGCCATGAAAGCGCGATCGCTACGGTGGCTAACGGAGTGAATGTAGCGGGCCAGAACTTCTTTCCCCGTCCCCGTCTCTCCCTGGATCAATACCGTGATATTTTTTTTCGCTATTTTCTGAGCGGCGGCAGTCAGGCTGAGCATCTTCTTATTTTTACCGACCACGAAACCGAGCTCCTTGTGTGAAAGCGAAAGCCTCTCCAGCTCGGCGCGCACATCGAGAGCTCTTTCGAGCAGCTTCTCCATCTCATCGATATCGCCGAAAGGCTTCTCGACATAATCGAAAGCGCCGGACTGGATCGCCTCCACCGCCGACTTTACCGTGGAGTAGCCGGTGATGATGATCACTTCGCAAGCCGGCTGCACCTTCTTGATTTCGCGGAGAATCTCCAGGCCGTTAAGATCGGGAAGTTTCAGGTCAACCAGGGCCACATTGAAGCGGTGCTTCTTGAGCCGGTCCAGCGCCTGGCGCCCGCTGTTTGCCGAAACTACACGGTAGCCTTTTTTCTGCAGCAGGTAGGAGAAAAAATTACAGAC
>CAYFRE010000071.1:0-2305 GCA_964345455.1 uncultured Syntrophomonadaceae bacterium
TGCAGGTGAATAAAAAAGGGCTGTCCCGATTTCTCCTCTTTGCGCCACTCGTAAAAACCGCTTGCCGGGATGAGGACCCGGCGCTGCAAAAAAGCGCCGCGGAAGGCCGGTTTGGCGGCCGCCGTTTCGGCCCGCGCATTGATGAATCCCCTGCCCGCGGCCTTATCTGCAGCCCAGGCGGGCAGCAGCCCCCATTTCATGCGGATCAGCTCTTTCTGACCGCTGCGAGGGTTGCGGCGCAGCGCCAGGATCATCTCGGAAGGAGCAATATTGTAGCGCGAATCAAGCTCTTCATAGAACTCGATCTCGAAGAGCAGCTCGAGAATCCTTTTCTCCGTAACCAGGGCAAACCTGCCGCACATACTGCTCCCCCTCCCAAAGGTGACAGGGGACGGTTCTCTGTCACCTCCCGTCATCTCTTCTTTTCCAAATTTTCTTGGCAAGGTGTCAGGGGACGGTTCTCTGACACCTCCAGTCATCTTGGCTAAATGAACCAACGAAAGAATAAAGCCATGCTAACTAATACTATAACTATAGCAGCCAATAAATCAACAGAAAATGACCTCGCCCTTACAAATATTTCCATAGCCTATCTTTTCTATTACCGAATTACAGCTACGCAAAATCTTCTCACATCCAACCTCTAACTTCTCACCTCTCAATTGCAAGGCATGCTCGCGGAGTTAAAAAGTGATCAGGGCGTCGACGACCACGGGGCGGGAGCCCTCGAGGATGATCGGGTTGAGGTCTATCTCCCGGATTTCGGGATGCAGCAGCAGCAGGTGGCCCACCCTCTGTAATAAACCGGCCAGGGCCTCCCGGTCCGCTGCGGGCATACTCCGGAATTCACCGAGCAGCTCTTTCGCCCTGATCCCCTCGAGCATTTCCAGCGCTTCGGTTTGGCTTAACGGGGCCAGGCGGAAGACGGCATCCCGCAGCGCCTCGGTGAAGATCCCGCCGAGGCCGAACATGACGCAAGGCCCGAAACCGGGCTGCCGCACCGCTCCGGCCACAAGCTCGCGCTCACCGTGCGCCATCCGCGCCACCAGCACCGGGACCTCTATTCCCGCCGCCTCCCGGATTGCCTCGAAAGAACGGCGCACGGCCGATTCGTCTTTCAGGTTAAGATGGATCAGTCCCCGGCCGGTCTTGTGGGCGATCTCCTCGGAGCAGCCTTTCAGGACCACCGGGTAACCGAGCCGGCGGGCACTCCCTGCCGCCTCCTCTGCAGAGAGGACCAGCTCTTCGGCCCCGGTGGGGATACCGTAAGCGGCAAGCACCTTCTTTGAGGCAAATTCATCGAGGAAAGGGGCCCCCCGCTTTCGCGCCGCCGCAATCAACTCCTCCGCTTCGGGAGCGGCCGACGGCAGGGGCGGCGGGGCGGCAAGGCGGCGTTCCCGGATCTGCCGGTATTTCCAGAGTACAGCCATGGCCCGGGCTGTTTTTTCAGGAGAATCGTACACCGGAATGTCATGCGCCTGGTAAGCTGCCGCATAATCATCGCTCTCATCGAAAAATGAGGAGACCAGGAGCGGAATTCCATACTTTTTCGGCAGCTCCACGGCGGCGCCGGTATCTTCCCGGAATGCTTCCAGGAACTGGTCGCGCGGCAGGCCGAACATCTCCCCGGCATGGTTAAAGATCTGGTTCATGAAACCGGTGCCCATGGCCCCGTGCAGGACAATCCCGTCTACTTCGCCGCTCTGCATAATCAACTCCGGAATGGTCACGCTGATCGTCAGGGCATCGAGAAAGAAGGTCAGGTCAACCGGGTTGGCGCGGGCGCCGTGCTGCGGGATATGCGGGCGGATCTGCTCCTGGAGCTGCCCGGAAAAGACGGGCACTTCCAGTCCGCCGGCATTGCAGGTATCGGACATCGCCGTCCCCGGTCCGCCGGAATTTGTGATCACGCCGATCCTGTTCCCCTTCAAGGGAGGCTGGGTGGCCAGGGCCCAGCCCTGTCCATAAAGATCTTCCACCGAATGGACCCTGATGATCCCCGCCTGATGCAAAAGTCCGTCGTAAAGGTGATCCGGACCGGCCATGGCGCCGGTATGACTCGAGCCGGCGCGCGCTCCGGCGGCGGTGCCGCCGACATACTGCGCAATCACCGGTTTGCGCGGCGTGATTTTCTGCGCGATCCGCAGAAAACGGGCCGGGTCCTTGAGTCCCTCAATGTAGAGGGCGATCGCCTTTGTCTGATCATCTTCCCCCAGGTAGGCCAGGGCGTCATTGATATCTATATCGGCCTCGTTGCCCAGACTGATCGCTTTGCTGAAGCGGATCCCTCGTTTTTTCAGGTAAG
>CAYFRE010000071.1:2315-2572 GCA_964345455.1 uncultured Syntrophomonadaceae bacterium
TCTGGGTAACATAGGTGCCGCTTTGCGAGGCCATCCCCAGCAAACCCGGGGGACCTTCCAGCGGCATGACCGTAACATTTAGAGAGACGGCGCTGTTGACCAGGCCGATGCAGTTCGGCCCGAGAAAACGGATCCCGTAACGGCGGGCACACTCCTTAAGCTGCTCTTCCAGCGCTCGCCCCGCGCTGCCGGTTTCCCGGAAGCCGGCGGTGATCACCACCGCTCTAGTGGTGCCGATCTTGCCGAAATCCTCCATC
>CAYFRE010000071.1:2582-9257 GCA_964345455.1 uncultured Syntrophomonadaceae bacterium
ATCGAGTCGTACCAGAGCACCGTTTCAACGTGCTCCACCTCTTCGATTTTCTCCTTCAGCGCGGCCACGTCCTTGACCGGCATATTCTCCACTATAATGAAGGAGAACGCGCCCTTGCCGAAATCCTCCATCAGCCCGATCACCTGGTCCGTGGGCACGATGAATATGGCCAAGTCCGGCGTTTCGGGAAGATCAAATACCGATGGGTAAGCCTTGTGCCCAAGCACCGTCTGCTCCGAGGGATGGACCGGGTAGAATTTCCCGCGGTATCCATCCTTGACGATGCTCAAAGCCTGGATTGTGCCCATTTTCGTGGGGTTGTTTCCCGCGCCCACCGTGGCAATGGAGCGCGGACACATCAAAAAATTGAGCGGGTTTTCCTTCACAGCTCAGCCCCCTGTCTTTTTCGATCCATGGCTGCCCTTCATGAAGTTGGTGATGAGGTTGTGTGGATGAAATATTAACAATTATCTGCCTAATATTAAGTTTCAAGTTAATATTGTGATTTCCTGCTTCTGATCATAATTATGCCGGATAAATCCCCGTTCAATCAGATCCCTGGAGGTTGAATGTTTATCTTCCCCCTTCTCTAATCTTCTTTTCGCGGCGCTTTGAGCAGACTCCGGGCGCGGTATACAACGGTGGCGCCGTACTTGTCGCGGAGGCGGTCCCGGACCAGCGCCAGGTTTTCCTCCTTTTTTTCGGTGGGAAGAGATTCAAATAATGTAAGCTGCTCTCCGGAGCTCAATCCGGAAACCCGTAGGCCGACCAGCCGCCATGGCGGGCGGCCCTTGTGGCCGGCGAAGAGACGGGCGGCAGTATGGTAGATCTCCAGGTCGCTGTTGGTGGGAGCAGGCAGGGTCCGGTCGCGGGTGATCGTGCTGAAGTCGGCAAAGCGCAGCTTCAAGGAGACCGTCCGGGCGAGCAGTCCGCCCGACCTCAGGCGATAGCCCAGGCTCTCGGCCTGGGCCATCAGGACGGCCCGGACGGCCTCTTCATCGGCCAGATCTACCGAAAATGTTTTCTCTTCAGAAATTGATTTTACCTTGCGAAACGGCTCCAGGGGGCGGTCGTCAATGCCGCGGGCGCTCCGCTGCATCACCGGCGCGTTGTTCCCGAAATATTTCTGCAGCAGATCGTCAGGCGCGGCAGCCAGCTGCCCGATAGTGGTAATCCCGATCCGGTTCAACTTCTGCACTGAAACCGGCCCCAGGCCGGGCAGCATTTCCAGGGGCCGGGGCCAGAGCAATGCGGGAACATCTTCCTGCCAGAGCGCCCCTACCCGGTCCGGCTTGGCCATTTCCGAGGCAATCTTGGCCAGAAGCTTGTTTCTCGATACGCCGATGGTCAGTGAAAGCTGCAGCTCTTCCCGCACGGCCCGGTGTATCTTTCCGGCTATGGCCAGCCCCTCGCCGGCAGGCAGGTCCAGATAGGCTTCGTCGATGGAGACAATTTCAATCTCCGGGGTAAAGCGGCCGTAGATGGCGAAAACCTGCTCCGAAATGCGGCGGTAACGAGCCAGGTCACCCGGCAAGAATATGGCCCCGGGGCAAAGCTGCAGCGCTTCGGCCGAAGGCATGGCCGACCGGACGCCGAATTTGCGCGCTTCGTATGAACAGGTGGAGACGACGCCGCGGGAAGCGGGGCTGCCGCCGACGATAACCGGCCGGTCCCGGTATTCCGGATGATCGCGCTGCTCCACCGAGGCAAAAAAGGCGTCAAGATCGCAAAGCAATATATCCGAACTTTTAGGTTTTCGGGTCATTACGGCCAGGCACTCCTTAACCTACACTTTCAAGATCAGTTCTTTCCTTGAACCGCCCTTTCCTGCAGTTCAGCGAAAATTTCAAAAAAGGCTTTTTCTGTTTTTTGAAGAAATAAAAGATAGTCTCTACTGTAACATGATCAAGGAGGCGATCCTCGATGCTTTTTCAACCGGTCCAGGTGGGCGGCCTGGAACTGAAAAACCGGATCTGCATGCCGGCCCTGCATCATAATTACTCGCCGGAAGGCTTCGTCAACGAAAAGCTGATCCGTTACTATGAAACGAGGGCCCGCGGCGGGGCGTCCCTGATTATCGTGGGAGGCTGCAGCATCGACCGGGCCGGCGGGGGACCGTTGATGATCGGCCTGCACGATGATAAATATATCCCCGGGCTGCGGCAGCTTACCGCCGCCGTCAAGAACGCGGGAGCAAAGATTGCGGCCCAGCTCTACCAAGCCGGCGGCTACGCCTACCGGGCCTTTACCGAAGAGCAGCCCTTTGCCCCCTCGGCGATCACTTCACGTCTCACCCGGGAGACCCCCCGCGAGATGACCGCGCAGGATATCGAGGATGTCATTGAAAGCTTCGCCGTGGCGGCGCTGCGCGCAAGGAAAGCCGGTTTTGACGCGGTCGAGGTAATCGCCAGCGCCGGCTACCTGATCTGCCAGTTTCTCTCCCCGGTAACCAACCGCAGGAGCGACGCTTACGGCGGCTCCTTTGCCAACAGGTGCCGCTTCGGGGTGGAGGTGATCGGGCGAGTGAGAGAGCGGGTCGGCCCCGGTTTCACGGTCCTGGTCAGACTTTCGGGGCACGATTTTGTGCCCGGCGGCAGTACCAACAGCGAGGCGGTCCGCTTCGCCGCGGCGCTGGAAGAGGCCGGAGCCGACTGTTTCAACGTCACCGGGGGGTGGCATGAATCGCGCGTCCCTCAGATCACCGGACATCTCCCCCGCGGCGCTTTTGCGTACCTGGCCCGGGGAGTGAAAGAGAACACCGGCGTCCCGGTAATCGCCTGCAACCGGATCAATGACCCCGCCGTGGCGGAACAGATCCTGGCTGACGGCTGCGCCGACTTGGTCTGCATGGGCCGCGCCCTGATTGCCGATCCCGATCTGCCGCAAAAGATCCGCAACGACCGGGAGAGATCCATCCGCCGCTGCATTGCCTGCAACCAGGGCTGCCTCGACGCGATCTTCACTTTGCAGGAGGTGCACTGCACGGTGAACCCACTGGCCGGACAGGAAAGTGAAATTGAGATCACCCCGGCCCGCAGTCCGAAGAAGGTGCTTGTCGTTGGCGGCGGGCCGGCAGGCCTGGAGGCGGCCCGGACGGCGGCGCATCGGGAGCACCGGGTCACCCTCTGGGAGAAGGGGCCGCGCCTCGGCGGACAGCTGCATTACGCCGCCCGGCCGCCGGGGAAAGAGGAGTTCATCACCCTGCTCGATTTTTACCGGCACGAGCTTGCCGCGGCCGGCGTGAAGGTGGTCCTGAACCGCGCCGCCACGGTTGAAGATATCCTGGATTTTGGAGCCGATGCCGTGATCGTCGCCGCCGGGGCGCTCCCCGCCCCGGCGCCCTTCCCGGTTGAAGCCGGCGCCGCGGAGAAAGTTGCCGGCGCCCGGGATATCCTGCAGGGAGCGGTTATCCCGGGCAAGCGGGTCGTCGTCGCCGGCGGCGGTTCGGTCGGCTGCGAGACGGCGCTGACCGTCGCCTCGATGGGGACCCTCGATGCGGCGGCGCTGAAGTTCTTGATGGAATACGAGGCCGAGACGCCGGAGACGCTGCTGCGCCTGCTGAACCGCGGCACCCGGGAGGTAACCCTGGTCGAGGCGCTGCCGAAGGCCGGCCGTGATATCGGGATCAGCACCCGCTGGATAATGTTGAAAAACCTGCGCCGCCTCGGGGTCAAGGTGATCACCGGAGCGAAAATCAAGGAGATCAACCGGGAGGGCGCGGTGATCGAGAAGAAGAGCGGGGATAACGGCGGCGCGGTGGAAACTGTTTTGCTCCCCGCCGATACCGTGGTCCTGGCCGTGGGCGCGGTGCCGGATAACGATATCTACACCCGGCTGCAGGGAAAGGTAGATCAGCTCTACCTGGTCGGCGACGCGGTCAGCCCGCGCAAACTGACCGAGGCCATCCGGGAGGGCTTTACCGTTGGCCGGCAGCTTGAGTAGATCTATTTACTGAGCCGGAATGGCTTTCTTAATCAGCCAATCCCATCCCGATGGGGGCAGGCCTGAGCTTTCAGGTCTGCCCCCTGACTTTATTCCAGGGGAGCCGGGGGGGGATTTGACAGGGCTTCAAGTTAAATATATCTTGATATTGAAGATACCCCCATCCCACTTTTTCTCTGTTTTCAAGCCCAGCTTCTCGATCAGCCGCAGCACCGCCCGGTTGCCGGGCATAACATTGGCCTGGAAGAAATGCAGCCCTTGCTTCTGGGCCACGTAAACCAGGTGCGAGAGCAGCTCGAAACCGATCCCCTTCTTTTGAAAGTCATCACGCACCACGATCGAAGCTTCCGCGGCGAGAGCGCTATCGTCGATACAGTACTGGGCCACCCCGGTAATCACCTCGTGGCCCAGGTATCTTTTAACCGCCAGGATGATCATCTCCCTGGTGTAGTCGATCACCACGAAATGCTTCTGCAGCTCTTCATGAGGCATATGGCGCCGGATGGTAAGGAATCTCTGGTAAAGGCTTTTATCCGAGAGCGCGTAGAAAAAATCCTTCAAGATCGATTCGTCACTGATCTTCACCGGCCGCAGGAACACACCGACCCCCGCCTTCGTGGTGCGGTGTGTCTCCAGGTGCTCGGGATACTCCCCTTTTTTGCCGGGAAATAAAGCATGGTCCTAGTAGATCAGGGAAAGCTTCTACGACTCTTCGATGAGCCAGGAACGGAACTTGGGATGGGCGATGGCAATCAGCGACATGGCCCGCTCGCGGATATTTTTGCCGTGCAGGTAGGCCTGGCCGTACTCGGTAACGACATATTGAATGTCCCCGCGGGTCAGGGTGACCCCCGCCCCCTTCTGCAGCAAGGGGACAATGCGCGAGGTGGATCCGTCCCGGGTGGTTGACTGCAGGGCGAGAATGGTCTTCCCACCCGTGGCCATGGCCGCGCCGCGGATGAAGCCGGCCTGCCCGCCGATACCGCTGTAAAAAAGCGTGCCGATCGATTCCGCGGTGGCCTGCCCGGTCAGATCAACCTCGAGCGCGCTGTTGATCGCAACCATATTTTCATGTTGGGCGATCAAAAGAGGGTTGTTCGTGTAGTCAATCTCTTTCAACTCGATCGCCGGGTGATCGTTGATCAATTCGTAACTCGACTGTGAGCCCATGCAGTAGGAGGCGATGGTTTTACCGCGGTTGATGGTCTTGCGGCTGTTGTCGATCACGCCGCTTTTCATCAGCTCGAGCAGCCCGTCGCCCAGAAGATCCGTATGCACCCCCAGGTGCTTCTTGTCGCGCAGCGAGGCGAGAATGGCGTTGGGAACACTGCCGTAGCCGACCTGGATCGTGTCGCCGTCCTCGATCATCCTCGCCACGTAAACGCCAATCTTGCAGGCGATCTCCGGGTCAACCTGCCCCGGGGAATATTCCAGCAGCGGCTCGTCATGGGGAACCAGGTAATCGGTCTGGTCAATGTGAATGAAGCTGTCGCCGTGGATGCGGGGCATATGCCGGTTCACCTGCGCCACCACCAGGGCCGCGCTCTCCAGCGCCGCCTTGACGATATCGACGCTGATGCCGAGGCTGAGATAGCCGCGCGAGTCGGGCAAAGAGGTCTGGATCAAGGCCACATCGACGGGGACCTGCCGGCGGCGGAAGAGCGCCGGCAGATCGGAGAGAAAGATGGGTGTGTAATCGGCCTTCCCCCGGTTAACTGCATCGCGGGTATGGTGGCTGATAAAGAAGGAGTTGTGCCGGAAATTATGCTTCAGCTTTTCATCGGTATAGGGGGTCACCCCCAGGGTCCAGACCTGCAGGACCTCGGCATCGAAGAAAGCCTTCGGATGGGCCTCGACATAGGCGACCAGCCGGCCGACCAGGTACTGCGGCTCGCCGCAGCCCGTGGAGATGAAGATCCGGTCGCCGGCGTGAATATTGCTGAAGATATCGTCGGTGGAAATAAATTTATGGGACTGCCGCTTCTGCCACTGCTTGAGCATTCCTATCGCCCCCGCTTTGAATTGAGCTACAGTTTAACCATAACCTGCTCTTTTCTAATATTCGTGATCTGTCTACGATTATTTCTATACGGGCGTTTAAAAACCTGCCGCTATTGGAAGTTGGATGTAGGAAGTAGGAAGGTGAGTTAGTTGACAGCGGTGCCTGGCACCATGTCAACTAACGGATCTACGCCAGGAGGCAGGGGAAATTTCATGCAGAAGAGAAGTATCGGTAGGAACAATTTTTCAAAACCTAAGGCAGGAGTGACATTACGGATGAAGCTATTTTTGGACACGGCAAACGTGGCAGAAATTCGCCAGGCGGCGGAATGGGGCGTGATCGACGGCGTAACCACCAATCCTTCCCTAGCCGCGCAGGAGAAGGAAGACTTTGCGGTGATCCTGCCGCAGATCTGCCGCCTGGTTAACGGCCCCATCAGCGCGGAAGTGATCGCCCAGGACTATGAAGGGATCGTCAAGGAAGCCCGCCCGTTGGCGCAGGTTCACGAAAATGTGGTAATCAAAATACCGGTAACCCCGGATGGGCTCCGGGCAGTGAAGACTCTCAGCGAAGAAGGGATCAGAACCAACGTCACCCTGGTCTTCTCATCAAACCAGGCCCTGTTGGCCGCCCGGGCCGGGGCCGCTTATGTCAGCCCTTTCCTGGGACGCCTCGACGATATTGGCCATAACGGTGTCGAGCTGGTCGAAGAGATCGTGGCCCTCTTCGAA
>CAYFRE010000072.1:0-8942 GCA_964345455.1 uncultured Syntrophomonadaceae bacterium
TGTGCGGGGTCTTGACACGCACTACCATATCAGGGGCGAGGCATGCCTCGCCCGGTTCAGCGGCTGACTGCGGGGGTGGGCAGGTATAAGAGATCGCCTTGAAGCAGCTGGAGGGGGTTTACCGGCGCCTGGCCCAGGTTCAACTCCCAGTGCAGGTGGGGGCCGTTGGCAAAGCCGGTTTCTCCAACGCGGCCGATGATCTGCCCCCTGCTGACGCGGGCGCCTTCTTCAACTTCGATGCTGTCCAGGTGCAGGTACGAGCTGGAGAGATTCATCCCGTGGTCGACGATCACGATATTGCCGTGAGCCAGCAGCGATGCGGCCAGCCTGACGATCCCGTCGTTGGTGGCCACAACAGGCACCCCCGTGCCGGCGGCGATGTCAAGTCCGTTGTGCCGGCTTGGCGCGCCCTCGTTGATCACCCGCACGGCTCCGTATTCGGAACTGATGCGGCTCTCCAGCGGCATGATGAAAGGCTGGTGCCACAGGGGAGCCGGCTCCGTAGTCATAAGGGCAAGCCGGACCCTCTCCCGCTCTTCGGCAAGCCGCCGGGCGGCCTCTTCCCCGCTCCACTTCACAGGTACGCTGAAGCGGGAGGTTTCGAAATCGCGAGCGGCAACCTCCACCTCCCCGGTTATCTCTCTCCGCTCACCGCCTGGTTCCTCCAGGTAGAGGGTCAGGCTCTGCATCCCCGGCGGGACTTGAAAACCGATCCCGAGGATAAAGTAAGTCGAATCGTTGTGCCGGTAAGGCGGCGACAAGGTCAGGTTCCTACCTGTTTCGAGCCTGATTTCACTCCCTGCGGGGCAGGGGCCCACCGCGAGCATGGCGAAATCTCCGGGCGCCGGGTCGGAGGGGTATGTCACGATGGCGAGTTTTGCTTCCGGGAGGTCCCTCTCCTTTTCATCAACAGCTTCATTGTGATTGCCCTCGCCGGCAGGCGTCCCCGGAACCTGGCAGGAAAGAAGCAGCAACATCAGGAGAAGAAACAGCGCAGCAACGCCCGATCCCGCCCGCCGAAAGCCGCGACAACCAGGCCGGTTACAAATTCGCATCACCAGGACCCCCCTTCCCCATCTTCCAGAAGATGATCAAAAATATTTTCAAAGAGAGCTCGCATCCCGGTATAATCCTTGGCGTCCAGATCAAAAAAGCTAAATTCCAAGATTAAATTAACCTTACCATAATATTTTGAAAAGATATATTGCTCCGAGGCCACTTTGGCAAAAATATCCCCAACCTCTACGGTACCGTCCACAGTGCCGGTAACATTGTACGCTGAAATTCCGTTCAAGCTATCCGGCGCGCAGAGCGAACGTCCTTCGTACGACTCGGCTTTTTCGGAGCCGTAATCTTCAAGAGAGACATCCCCGGTGACACCGTTAAAAGGTGCGTAAAGCGATGTCCCGGCGGGCACGTTAAATCCTACCAGGAGAGATCCCATTTCCGGGTTTCCTTCCAATATAGCCCCCTGTCCCCAGAAGCCGGGATCTAGAATATAGGCACAGTATTCCGGGTCACCCGGAGAGGGGCGGAGCAGACCGGGCTGCTCCAGAACATCTTCTTCTTGCCCGGATCCCGGTAATTTTTCTTCAGCGCAACCGGCCAAAGCAAGCGCCAGGGCAGCCGCCGGCAGTAGCAACAAGAGCGCTCTTCCGAATTTGCTCATCCTCAGGCCCCCTTCCCTCCTGTTCGGCAAAGTGATATGTATAATTTAACCCTATTATACTGAATTTTACCGGAAGTTTGTAGGGCGAGCAGGCCCCGCCCGCGAGAACCCGCATATTCAACGATTTTGTTTTGAGTCGGAAGGTTCGGGTTAGGGCGACCCATGGGTCACCCCTACAACTGCCGGCGGTTTGAGGTTGTTTAAATTTGTAGGCGGCGCTGCAAGTCGATCGCCCCCTCGGGGCAGGTTACTTCGCAGGCGCCGCAGATGAGGCAGTCCCCGGGTTAATAAGCGATCTCGTAAGGCTTGATCGCCCCGGGGTTCTGGCACCAGGGGCAGGCCAGGGAACAGCCATTAAAGAAGATAGTCGTGCGGATGCCGGGGCCGCCGTCCAGGTGTAAAGCGTGTCCTAACGCTATTTTCAAATGTTACAGATTTTCGAAAAATACCCGGATGACATCGGCTCCCCCCAGAAAGGCCCCTACGGTACTGCCTATATTGGCTAAGGCAATTACCAGTAAAATGCGCGTCACCTTGTTGACCCAGAAACCTTTAAGAGATAGCACATCCTCAGACAGGTTTTCAAAGGCTTCTACGCTGGGCCGGCACATGTAAATTTGGACCAGGCCGGCAAACCACCCGGCAGCTATTAAGGGGTTCAGTGAGCTTATGGGAGAGGCCACAAAGGCGGTTACAATGGCTAGAGGATGCGCGAAAGCCACGGCGGCGCCTATGGCGGACATAGAACCGTTCCAGAGGACCCAGCTTAAGGCCTGATAAACCCCGGCTGAAGTGTTCCAATAGAAAGTATAAGCAATAAGACCGATGATAAGCAGCGGAATTAGCCAGAGAATGATTTTAGTCAGTTTGGAACCGGCCGGTATACTGGATAAAGCAGGCAAGTCGTGTTCTTTATTAATTTCTTCCTTGACCCCGGAGATATGGGCGGCCCCCAGGACCGCCACAATTTTGTTGCCCGGAGCATCCTTTATCTTCTGAGCAAGATACTGGTCGCGCTCATCAAGCAAAGGAACCTTTAGCCCGGGGAGAGTGGAGGTAAAATCGCTGAGCACGGCATCTAGTATATTCTGGGACTTCAGTTTCTCCAGTTCCTCTTCGGTAATGGTCTCGTTGTTAAAGATACTAAAAACAATGTAAAAAAGCAGTTTAATTTTGCCCCATAAGCCCATCCTGCGCCAGATCCGGGAGAAGGTGACCCGGATATCCCTGTCGGCCAGGACCAACCTGGCCCCTGTTTCCCGGGCCGATTGAATACCTTGAATCATCTCTTGCCCGGGATTAATACTAAACTGCTTGGCCAGCCGTTTCTGAAATGAAGATATCACCAGGTTGATGAGCAGTAAAGTGGCTTTCTTCTCCTTGATAATTTTAAATATATCCGTTTCCTGCCACTTTTTCCGGTTCATAATAGTCTGGTATCTCTGCTCGTCCAGCTCCACGCATACAGTGTCCGGCTTTTCGGTCTCGATAACTTCCTTGACCTGTTCCGCACTTTTTTTGGAAACATGAGCTGTTCCAATGAGAATAATTTTCTTGTCACCGGAGGATATTCTGGTTATGTTTTCGGACATAAACATTCCTTTCTCTGCCTTCCAGAACAATATTATCAGATTATGAACCCGTTTAGAACCCGGCCAGGTCCTGCACCTGGATCCGCACGGCCGGGCACCCGCCCGGAACCCGAAGGGCACGCCCCCGCGCTCTTATCGACAGCCAGAACAGCGCCAGCGCAGCCAGCCGTGCAAACACCTTCAGAACAGCGCAGCAAATCCTCTTTCATACACCACGAATTTAGGCTTTCAAATGTTGACGCATCCCGGAGGTCAACCTTCACGCCTGCGCTTTTCAGCGCGTCCTCGAGCTCGCCCGTAAGCGTTTCCGCCGGTCACGAGATAGAGTTCATTAATAGCCCGGTTTTTTGGTTGCGGCCAGGTAAATTGCCGAAAAAAGAGGCGAACAGATCACTAAAAACCCAATGATGATGTTACCCATGCAATTTTACCTCCTTCTAAGGTAGTTCATGGTTCAGGATAGTATCCCTAACTACTGCTTCCGGTTCCAGCTTTGACTCTCCATAGGAATAATGAGCCCTTCCCCCCAAAACGATGCCGAAAAAAAGCAGCAGCGGTACCAGCGTGGCGATCAGCTTATCCCTGGTTCTCCAGGCCGGCGAGAGCCAGGCCAGGATTATCCCAGCCGGCCAGATGAAAACGGTAAGAGCGATAACCAGCCAGCTGGGCGGGTAGGACGCTTCACTGCGGCAGGCGCCCGCGGGTTTACCGGAATACTCTTCAAAGTAGCCCGCGGCGATCTCCCGGGGCTCGCCGAAGTTATTAATGATGTTGAGCAAGTTTTCCGTGGTTGGCTCATCGCACCGGCGCCACTCTTCGAGCAGGTGAGAGCGGATCTCGGTGACGATCTCCCGGCGGACGGTCCGGGGCAGCCGCTCCAGTTCCCTCTCGATTTCTCCCAGATAACGCCGGAGTACAATCTCGGTATTACGATCCATGAACTTGCACGCCTCCTTCCAGAACTAGATCCACCGTGCCCACAAATTCCACCCAGTGCTCCTTGAACAGAGCCAGCGCCGCCTCGCCCTTTGTGGTAATCCGGTAGTATTTCCGGGGGTTCCCTTCATCCATTTGACGCCAGGCTGACATGACCAGTCCCTCCTTCTGCAACCTGGCCAGTAAAGGGTAAACCGTCCCCTCGGAGGTGGCAAGGCCTTGTTCGCCCAAGGTTTTCACGATCTCGTAACCGTAGCTCTCGCCCCGGGCGATCAGCGCCAGCACGCAAAAATCAAGGGCGCCTTTTTTGATCTGGATCAACGGGTTGGTTAGTTCCATCATGAGTCCATTATATAACATAATGCCTCGTTATACAAGGTATATATTTAAATTATATTTTGCGCCAGGGAAAGGTGACAGGAACGGTTTTTCTGACCCTGGAGGGCGGCGCATACGCCGCCCCCATGGGGTTGGAAGTAATACTTTGCGGTTATTAGACGGTCTGGCGGTTCTGTTGATCCCGGCGGGCGGCGAGAAGCCGGCGCCAGCTGGCCCCGCTCAAGGGCTGGTCGAAGCTGCGCAGGTCGGCCAGGCTGAAACCGTGACGGGCGGCCCACTCGCGGGTCTGCAGAATAGATTCCAGGTTGACCCCCGAGGAGCCCAGGCTGAAGTGCCCGTAATGTTGCTCCAGCGCCAGCATCACGGTTTCGGCCATGCAGGCGTAGGCCTGCCCCCGGGGGAAACCAGAGTTCCAGCCCAGGTCGGGACGTCCGGGCAGCTCGACCACGCCGCCGTCGATGACCAGCACGTCTGGGCGCTCCTGCTCCACAGCTGCGCTGACATTGGGCGGCCGCGAAATATCGCAGACCATCGCGCCCGGCGGCAGATCTCCAGGCTGGATCAGCCTCTCACGGCTGCTGGTGGCACAGATGACGATCCCGGCCCCGGAAAGCGCTTCTTTCACAGAGGTGGTGATCCGGACCGGCCCGCTCCGGCGGGCGGCGGAGCGGGCAAAGGTGATAAAATCATCAAGCGGCGCCTCCGGCGGAGGCAGCGTCCCGCAGCGGAAAAGGCGGTCGCCAAGACTGCCGCCCGGAAAAAGGCGCCCCGCGTGCAGCAACCCCGCAAGGTAGCGGTAGATTTCCGCAGCGACTCCCAGTATCCGCCGGCTGCCGGAGGGTTTATTATTGCTGTGCGGGTTTCCCACCAGGATCAGGCCGCCCACCGTCTCGGAGAGCAGCAGGGCCACCCCCTTGCCGATCGATCCGGCGGCTCCTATGATCGCCGCGGAGCTACGCTGCGGCAAGATCCCCAGCTTCGCACAAGCATCGCTGACCGCCTCGACCGCCGAGACAACAGTGTAACTGTTGCCGGTTGTCAGCGGGATCCCTTCATCTTTCAGGTAGAGCCCGCCCATGGAGACGACGGCGGTGTAGGCGCCCAGACCGACGATGCCGGCGCCGCCTGCCCGGGCCAGCTTCAGCGCTTCCCGCAGCTCCTGCAGCGCCTCACCCCGGGGCATCTGCGCCAGCTCCCCGGCCGTGCGCGGCACAACGATAAATTCTCCGCAAGCCCGGGCGCCGCTTTCTGATTTTATGCCCACCCGCGAGATCACAAAGGGCTGCACCAGGCTGCTCCACTTTTTCGCCAGTTGAGCGAGCTCATCCTCGCTGAACATGAGCAGGCTTTGGTCGAATTGAGGGTAGCTCTGCAAATCCAGCGGGTGGACCAGGAAGGCAAAGCGGCCCGCGTTGTTCTCAGCATCGGCAACGCCCGCAGTAGCTCCCGCGTAGCCCGCCTTCTCCCCCAAAACAGGTTCTGCCGGTATTTGCAACCCGGCAGACAGCGCCGCCGGGTCCGGAACGACCGTTTTCTCCGGTTCGCCGCGGTGAAGTTCATCTGAAACCAGAAATGAAAAGAATTTCGCCGTATTTGCTTCGTGCAATACCGCCAGCATGGCGGCGATGCCCTCCAGGGCGCGGCGGCACTGCGCGGCAGTAATCGTCAGCGGCGGCTCGATCCGGATGACGCTGCCGCCGTTCAGCGTGGGGGCCACGCGGATCCCTTCCCGGTTCAGCAGGTAGGCGGAGGCCGCCGGAGCCAGCAGTTCCTGCTCGGCGGTAACCCCGAGCAGGCTGCCCGCAAAATGGCGCCGCTCGATCCCCAGCTCCAGGCCGAGCATCAACCCCCTCCCCCGCACGGCGCTAATGATGTGCGGATATTCTCTTTGCAGGGCAGAGAGACCATTCTTCAGCAGCGCCCCCTGCTCCCTCACTTCACCCAGCAGCGCCGACCCGTTGGCGGTAAGCAGGTCCAGCACCCGGAGACCCACCCGGCAGGCAAGAGAGTTTCCGGCAAAGGTCGAGGAATGTTTCAGAGCAAAGTCCGCGTTGTAAGCCGCTTCGGTGCTGAGGCAGGCGCCGATGGGCAGAAGGCCGCCGCCCAGAGCCTTGGCCAGCAGCAGCAGGTCGGGGGTAATGCCTTCTTCTTCACAGGCAAAAAGGCGCCCCGTCCGCCCCAGGCCACTCTGGATCTCATCCGCCACCAGCAAGACCCCGTGGCGGGCGCAGATCTCCTTGGCCCCGGCGAGGTAGCCGGGTGGCGACTCGACAATCCCCCCTTCACCCTGGATCGGCTCCACGATGAAAGCGGCATATCTACCCGGCGCCCTGCCGATTTTCTCTTCGAGAGCGGTAAGATCGCCGTAGTCAACGAAGTCGAATCCTTCCACCGGGGCTCCAAAAGGAGCCTGGTAGGCGGGATTTCCGGTGACGGAGAGAGCGCCGAGGGTCTTACCGTGAAAACTGTTTCCGGTGGCCAAAATTCCTTTGCGCCCCGTGGCGGAGCGGCAGAGCTTCAGCGCCGCCTCCACCGCTTCGGCGCCGCTGTTGGTGAAGGTAACGTAGCGCAAGCCGGGCGGGGCCAGCTCCACCAGCCGCTGCGCCAGGGAGCCGGCTGCGTCAAGATACGAAGGCTGCACGAAGTTGGGCTCCTTAGTAATGTGGAAACCGGCCACGGCCTCCCAGATTGCCGCCGGGTTATGCCCGAAGGGCAGCGCCCCGTAAGCAGCGATGCAGTCAAGGTAGCGGTTGCCGGATTGGTCGTAAAGGTAGCAGCCTTCTCCCCGGACATAGGTTTTATCCAGGGCTATGTTCTGGAGCAGATCGCCCAAATATGGATTGAGGTATTCGGTAAATGGATGCATGATCTTCCTCCCGCCTCTATGTGCACATTTTTGTGCTCATTTTCTTTCTCTATTGTAACGAATTCTTTTCCAGAGAGCAAGCAACTTTTGCAGCCAGGGGAACGGGGTACCTGTATGTGTCCCCAACGGCCTTGTCCCCCCCTCTTTGGGTATCTCTACCCTTGCAGGTCTGTCTCCGAACCTTATTCCACAGATTTCTTAACTTACGGCTCCACCGGTTCATACTATATAGAGAAAGCGGTAACTAACCAGGCAGGAGGCTTTCCGGCAATGCGTCGTGGAAAGATCAGAAAGATGTTTCCGGGGTCAAACTCGGCCTACGGATTTTATTCATTTTATGACCAGATCATAGAGGATAACGCCACCCGGATCTTTGTGATCAAGGGTGGTCCGGGGGTGGGGAAATCCACCTTCATGCAAAATATTGCCCGGGAATTAATCAAGAAAGGTCGCAATGCCGAATTTCACTGCTGCTCTGCGGACAGCGCCTCTCTTGACGGTATAGTTTTTCCGCAGCTGCAGATCGCCTGCATCGACGGGACCACGCCGCACGTGGTCGATCCAAAAAACCCGGGGGCGGTGGATGAGATCGTCAATCTGGGCGAATTTTGGGATGAAGCGGAGGTGATCGCCCGTCGCGAGGCCATTCTCAGGTCAAACCGGGAGACGAAGACTACTACCGGGAAAACCGGTGCCTCGATATTGCCGGGCTCGACCGGCTTGCGCTGCAGGTAATCGGTGAAATTTTTGAGGGAAAGGTCAATAAAGGCAGTGCGGAGCGGCGGGAGCGCCATCTTTTCGCCACGGCAATCACGCCGGACGGCCCGGTCAGCTACCTGGAAACGCTTGTCAATCCCGGATTTCAGCAGTACATCATCAGCGGCGATGACGGAACCGGTAAAAACGAGCTGATTGCCCGGATCAAAGATGCCGCCGTCATGCGCAGCTTCTTCGTGGAGGTTTATCACTGCGCCCTCGATCCCGGCAAGATCGACCATGTGATCATCCCCCAGCTCAAGACTGCCGTTCTCAACAGCGTAACCCCGCATATCCTGGAGCCCTCCGGTGAAGACCGCGTTATCGAAACCGATGCTTTTGTAAAAAATCCCGGGCGGCGCCTGGAGAAGGAGCGCGACCTGGCCCGGGAGCTCTATCAGCAAACCTTTGACGCCGCCGTCGATTTCATTGCCCGGGCCAGGGAGGTGCACCGGGAGCTGGAGTCGTATTATATTCCCAGCATGCGTTTCAGTGAAATCAACCGCCTGGCCGGGGCGGTTCTGGGAAAAATCCTGTCTTATACGAGTTGAGCGGAACCCTGCAGGCGGACAATATCCCTGTAACAGGCAGAGCCTATTTCCATGTTGTAGGGGGCGGCCCATGGGTCGCCCTAAACCCGTCACCGGAAAACAAAAGAGATATCTGGTTTTAAAATAACGGTTCTCCTACGCTAACGCCTGTACCCCATACGGGGGCAAGGCATGCCCCGCCCCTACAAATTTTCCCAGTACGGTTTATCTTTTTGGATCATACCCGCCATATC